>CAYMRU010000058.1:0-6856 GCA_964392975.1 uncultured Candidatus Poseidoniales archaeon
TCTAGGATTACAACATCCGTCCCACCATTTGCCACCGGCCAAGACATGTGCTTTTCCGAATCTACATCGCCAAATGTCCTGTTTATCCGTTCAAATGATTCGTACCCGTACCAAGTGGCAATTGATATTGCAATCACATCATTAGGGCCTTCGAGAGCTCTCCAATCATCCAGATTCTGTTGGATATGAGTCTGCACATAATGGCAATTGGCACAATCTACTGCCATGAAATCGATTACTACGACGTTGCCTTGCAAGTCGGACAGCCTGAGCATTCCATTCTCATCAGCGATGGCATCATCGATTCCCGACCTATTCATCGTTTCAACCTCAAAGTCAGGAACAGGAACTACTTCATCCGACACTCCGTAAGCAGATGCCGATAGTCCGAACAGTGTAAGGGATGAATATCCGATAATGCAGAAGAGGACTAGGCCTACTCCGAAAGCCTGCCAAGTCTCTTTCTCGCGCAGGATATCGAAGTCAAGACCTGCGGTCATGAAACGCGGAATTAGGGTCGACTTTTGATTCCGGCGGGAATTCTGCTCCCAATAAGCATCATCAGACTTATTGCCGAATTAGACTGCCAAGAGAGTAAAGGGCTCGTGGTCTAGGGGTTATGACGTCGCCTTCACACGGCGAAGATCGCAGGTTCAATTCCTGCCGAGCCCACCATTCAGATTAATTCGTGAAGGAGAGATGAGGCACCAATCCTCAATCTATCTGGCCCATGAATTGAGGAATCTTCTGAGTTCACGATTCCGATTAGTCTGTTTACATCCTCCAGAGTGCCGATTCCTCCTGAAAGTTTGACCCCGGCACGACCCCCCATTGTCACTCCATGCCTCATTACTTCAAAAGCCAGGATTTGAGCAGCCTCTTCGCTGCACCCGCCTCGCTTTCCCGTACAGGTCTTGACGAAGTCAGCCCCTGCTGCCAGCACTAGCCTAGTGCGCGCCCTTATGCCACGCTCGTCCAGAAGGGGAGTTTCGATGATTACCTTGAGCACACGTTCGGCCGATGCCTCTCTCATCGAAATCAGCATTGCATGCTCAGCCTGGCCTAGAGTCTCGCCGCTTGGCTCAAGAACACAGTCTATCTCACTGGCTCCGGCTTCCACAGCCTGTCTGATTGCGGCAGATACTTTCTCCGGATCATCGTCTCCAACTGGGAATCCTGCAGCCACGGCGCTGATTGGTATTCCTTCCAGTCTATCTTTGACATAGGAGACGTGCTCCGAGAAAACGCACACTGAAGCCGGACGGTGCATGTTGGCCAACCTACAGAGTTCATCCAAGTCGGACTCCGATGCATCTCGATCCAGAAGAGTCAGGTCGAGGATGTCCAGAGCGCCGCGAGCATCCATGGTGCCCTCACCCGTGACGGGACTCAAAGTCCCGCATGAAGCCAACTAGGGCTTCTACGCTCTCTATCGGGCAGCCGTTGTACATACTCGCACGAATCCCTCCAACGCTCCGATGCCCCTTGAGGCCGCCTAGACCCGAATCCATCGCCTCGTTGAGAAAAGCCCCTTCAAGGTCGGTGTCGGCAAGGCGCCATGTAACATTCATCACCGAGCGAGAGCCCCCGTGAGCATGCGGCCTCCAAAAGTCACTTTTATCCAACTCACCGTACAACAGCGAGGCCTTTGCCCGGTTCCTATCTACGGCTCCAGATAGACCACCGTTTCGCTCGACCCAAGCCAGAACTCGGTCAAGGACGAAGATGCCGAAAGTGTTGGGGGTGTTGAACATCGAGCCTTTGGTTGCGTGTGTGCGGTAGTTTAGCATGGTCGGCAACTCATCACCACATCTAGACAATGCCCAGGGAGATAGAACAGCTAGAGTAACCCCACTAGGCCCTAGATTCTTCTGGGCGCCAGCGTAGATTAGGTCATGCTCGGAGACGTCAATCGGCACGCCACAGATATCCGAGCTAGCATCGACCACCCTAGGCTTTCCTCCACTGTCTGGTAGGTGATGGAACTGAGTGCCGAACAGAGTGTTGTTTGAGGTGTAATGGAGATAGTCAGCATCCTCTCTGATGGAGTAGTCGCCGTCCGAAGGGACAGACCTGAATCCATCGTCAGAACCGTCCCAAGCAGCCACGCAATCCCCCACTCTCCTGGCTTCCTTGAGCGCCTTCTTCGACCATGTTCCCGATACTAGGAAGTCTGCCTTCCCGCCACTGCCGATTAGGTTCAGAGCAGTCATGTAGAATTGGGTCGAGGCCCCTCCCTGTAGGAGTAGGACCTCGTAGTCATCGGGCACCGAAAGCAGACTCCTGACCCTGCCAACTGCCGAGTCAATGACTGCTTGGAAGGTGTCCGAGCGGTGCGAGACCTCCATCAGCCCCAAACCGCTGTCTGAAAGGTTAGGCAGGGCCGAAGACACCTCTTCGACGACCTCGAAAGGCAACACGGCAGGTCCGGCACCGAAGTTGTGGATGCGACCCGCGGGTTGCACATTGTGACGTCTAGCCACTGGTCTTTCAGTTCATCGGAGGCGCGACAGAGTAATTTCCGAGTGGCTAGACGCGATGACATGCTGCGCATTGGATTGGTCATGTTACAGGGTGCTAGGCATGTCCACATGTCTGCCCTGCAGAGGGCTGCCGATGAGTGCGACATAGCAATTAGTTTGCACGGGCTGAGAATGGCATCCGACCTAGTAGATGTGAATCCCCACGCTTTGGTCCTGCCAGGCGGCGAGTCCACGACCATGAGACTGACTGGTAACCACGAGGCGTCCGGGCTACTTCCCGCTGTATTCGAATGGATACGCAGCGACCCATCGCGACCAGTCCTCGGGACCTGCGCTGGTGCGATACTACTAGCTGACCCTCAAGATGGAGGGGAGCCTTTGATTCCGGCCAGTATAGATCGCAACGCCTACGGCAGACAGGCCGATTCCTTCCAAGACCAAATCTACTCGGAGATGTTGGGCCGGGAATTTCCCGGTGTCTTCATCCGTGCCCCCCGATTCGACTCCATAGACGACTCCGCAGAGGTCGCGGCAACTCATGATGGAGAGGTAGTTGGCATCAGACATGTCAACAGGCTCGCCCTCACCTTCCATCCCGAGCTCTCCGCGGACAACGGATTCCATCGCTGGCTAATCGAGGCGGCCGCGGAGGCAGAAGCATGAGCGTCTCGCTGCCCCTCTCACAGTTGGACGCCCTGCCCGAAGCGGCAGAGCAAGGCGACTCAGAGGGCTGCATCCAGTGTCAGATGGGAAGCAAACTAGTCCTGTTCATAACCGGCAACTGTCACTGGAGGTGTGACTACTGCCCACTCTCCGAGACCCGCCGGGACATAGACCACATGTTCGCCAATGAGCGACGCTGCGAGGACTTCGACGAAGTGATTGAGGAGGCCAGAGCGATGCGAGCCACCGGTGCAGGCATCACCGGTGGAGACCCTCTGATGGCCCGCGAGAGGACATTGGAAGGAATCCGAGCCCTCAAGGCGGAATTCGGCCCGTCCTTCCACTTGCATATGTATACCAGCATCCCGTTCAGGACGGAATGGGCTGCTGAGTTCGCCACCGCCGGATTAGACGAGATTCGCTTTCACCTCCTCGACTTGGAGTCGGAGGAGTACCGCGAAGTTATCGCTGCTTGCAGCGAGGCAGGTATTGAGACGGGTATTGAACTGCCCTGTGAGCCCGACAAGGAGGCCGAGTTAGTGCAGTTGCTGGAAAATCTTCGTGACTTCAGAATCAACTTCCTCAACCTCAACGAGTTGGAGATTACAGTAGGCAATCACGATAACATGGAGTTGCGAGGATTCAATCTGTCGACCGAGATTACCGCAGGCGCAGAAGGCTCCTCGGAGTTGGCCCAGATGCTCAGGGACCGCGTCAACAGTGCTGCGAACGGTCTGCCAGATCCCTCAGACTCAGTGGTTCGTGAGCCATACGGATTCCATGTCAAGTTCTGCACTGCCGTGTATAAGGACGCAGGCCAGTTGAGACGGAGGTTTGAGCGTAGAGGAGAGGCCACCATCTCGCCTCACGAGACCCTCACTGAGGATTCGACACTGATGTTCGGAGCAGTCTACGCCTCTGCCGAGAATCAGGCCGATTGGATTGAGGAAATCGCTGAGATTACCGGCCTGCCGCTCAGATTCATGCTGTGGGACTCCGAAGAGGGACGAATCGAACTGCCACTGGTGATTGCTGAGTCAATCGCCGACGAGGTTGACGCACCCGTTGCGATGGTGGAAGTCACACCAACTTTCGATAGGATGGAAGTGACTGTAGTCTGGCTGAACGATTCAAGTTGATTCTCAACCTCTTCGTTGGGTTCATAGGGCCTCGACTCGGACTCCATACCATGCCGGTCAGGCAAGGTAATGCGGAAGCGGTTGGAGTCAATCCGTTTCGCAGGCTCTCTGCCTCGCAGGTCATCACTTGGAACTCCTGTAACAGGTTGTGGTACTACAATTACATCGAGCGCCTGAAGTCACCTCTCCCGCCTCAGATTATCCGCGGAAATGCTGTCGAGGAGTGCATCTGCCGCGTCCTTCGCGACTCTCCGGTACTCGTCTCTGCAGATGCTGAAGACGAGATGACTTCTCCTTTGCTAGACGATGGCTCGCCAGCCTATGACAACCAATTGGCCTGGCCCGGCCCCGCTACGATGGAACTGCCCGAAGACCAATGGCCGACAGACAGGGATTCGATTCTAGATTGGGCCGAGGCGCGAGCAGAGATACACTTCGACAGGTGCTGGGAAGCTGCAGTCGATGACTGGGAATCGTTGCCCAACAGGAAAGGCTCGCTAGACGATGCCGACCCTGATGAGGCCAAAGAGATGGTCAGGGCCGGTCTGAGGATGCACATTGATCAGGTTGTGGCCTGCCTGAATGCAGGCGGTGGGCCGGGACTGGAGGCTTGGAGAGCAGGGGAAGTACGAGGTCACTGGCCTCCCCCTGACGGATTCCCTCGCCTATGGAATCAGCCGCACCCGTCAGCCAAGGAGTCTGGTGATGTATCATGGTGCGAGGCATGGGAGTTGGCAAGACCGTGGTTCGTAGATCCTGATGCAGGACAGTGGAAGCAGACCACATCGCACCCGGAGGAGTGGTTCCAGGGAGAGTATGACATGGTTTACGGATGGACCGGACGAATCAGAATAATCGACCTCAAGGCCTCCATCGGGAGAGGGGATCGCTCAGCCGGCTATATCGACCAACTGCGCCTTTACTGCTGGCTCTGGTGGGAGACTCACGACAGAACCGAGGAGGTCGAGGCGCTGGAGATCTGGTATCTCGGTGCTCAGGCTATCAAAGAAGTCACATGCCCCTCTCGAGAAGAGATGGAAAAACTCTCATTGGAACTGGAGGAATTGTATCACAAGATCCACGCGAGAGATCCTAGAATGGACGAGTGCCCCCCCAATCCGGCCCCTCTGTACAACTACGATGACGGAGGCGTGCCCTCTGGGACTCCGATTGACCCCGACCCGCGAGCCCGCTGCATATACTGCGACCTGCGGGGTGTTTGCGAGGGTAGCGACCACGAGTTGGACCTACCCCTTGAGCGCAGCATCGACCGCTTCGGGCACAGCTGGCCGATTACCCCACTCGGAGAGATTGTCACCCGGGTGAATGTGGTCGGGGAGGTCTCAGGCTTGCGTGGGCCGAATCTGTCCGAGGACGGTTCTGTAGAACTCTCATTCATGCTGCAAGAGGGATACGACCGAGCCAAGGTACAAACCTCTCGCTATGGCGCACCCAGAGAAGTCACTCGCTCGATTACAAACGGAAGCCGAGTACGTATAGACAACGCCATGGCTTCGATGTGGAAAGGAGAGGTTGTACTAGATATCGATGAGAAGTCATCACTCAGTATCGCAGACGAGTCAGACGAAGCTGCAATCGTAGATATCGAGACCAAAGTAAATGCTATCGGCAGAGTATGGTCAGTCAACGCCTTCCCCGATGGAGAGGGTGTGAGTAGATGGTCTGTGACTCTGATTGATCAGACTGGCTCCGCCGGGGTAGTCGCATTCAGACAGTTCATCCCGCTCGCTGCTGCTGGGGTAACGAGAGGCGATGAGATTGCGATACTCAACGGCGAGATAGGTGAATTCAACGGACAACCCCAGGTCAGAATCGGCCCCGGGGGACGCCTTGTGGTCCTTCGTGATTCAACAGAAGTACCTGGATTTTAGAGTTCGATTTCCGGGGCAAACATAATTTCTATTGGCATTAACGAGTTACTGGTTTAGATGGTCTTTGAGATTATTGAACTCATTATCATCGTGATTTCGATATACGGTTCTGCACTAGAGTGGGTCAGGGTCAAAGATCACAAGACGAACGACAAGTGGGAGTTCTTTGCGCCGGCGATATTCCTCGCAGCCGTGGTAGGATTCATGTTCATCACAGGCCTTGCCGCAGGTGGTGGTGGCGCCATTCTTTCCCTATCCTCGCTTGTATGCGCGGTCGCCGCTATGCCTCTACTAATTGCACTGGTCTACACAGGATCTCTGCAGGATGCCCAGCTCGCTGCCGGGGTTAAGACCTATACGAAGGGGCAGGAGGTTTGGCTGACTCACGACTCCAAGGAATTCAAAGACTCGTTCAGCAGGTTCACTGGTGACAAGTTGAATGATTGGAACGAAATCAAGGAGAGACGACTCGGGCAGAGCGCCATAATCAAGAAAATCTTCGCCGACAAGACAGTGACCTTGCGGTTCGACGATGATGTGGAGTTAGATTTCCCATTCGAGAGCCTCAAAGACTCAAAGCCCGAGAGAGAAGAGTCTGCCGAGAAGGGCTGGTGGGAAGACGGTTGATGGCGCCGAGAGAGGGATTTGAACCCCCGCGTCCAATGGACAGTGGATTTCG
>CAYMRU010000059.1:0-6846 GCA_964392975.1 uncultured Candidatus Poseidoniales archaeon
ACTACTCGTAACGGACGCAAGGAATGGTATCATGTCAGAGGCCTTTCACGGATGAAGTCCGTTGAACTAGAACTAGACGGAAGAAGCTCAAATCAGATGACAGGCATGGCACCATCAGCCTGTTTTGGTTTCAGCAACCCGCCTAGGATGCCTCTTAGCGTGAGAGTTGATTCACACATCGCCGCAGCCGAGTCTTGATGTGCACTAGATGAGTCGGGATATCATGGCAGAACTACAAGTCGGCAATCAAGCCCCGGATTTCACAGCTATTGTTACAGATGGGTCAGAAATTACACTCTCGCAGATTCTATCCTCTGGTGAAGGAGTCATCCTGTACTTCTATCCCCGAGACAACACGTCTGGCTGCACGGTACAGGCTTGCGATTTCAGAGATAGTTTCGCGAGATTCTCAGGCTCCGGATGGAGGGTATTCGGAGTTTCTACAGATTCCGCCTCAAGCCATAAGAAATTCATCGATAAGAATGAACTTCCATTCGAATTGATTGTCGATGAGGAAGCAACTCTGCATGAGGCGTATAATACCTGGAGAGAGAAAAACATGTACGGCAATACCTACATGGGCACCCTTAGGTCAACCTTCGTAATCAGCCCGGACGGTAGCCTGAAGTGGGTCAAGTACAAGGTCAGCCCCAAGGGACACGTGGAACAACTACTCTCTGACTTGGAGGTCAATTGATGGGAATCGTCGAGCGCAGGGAATTGATTGAAACCTTCCTTCGCCGTTGCGTGACCTATGCTGACGCATCTATTGAACGCAAGAAGAAGAGAGGAGATGATGACGAAATCATCGCAAAGTGGCAAGCATATCGGGACTTCACAGAGCATGCTGCAGAAGAGGTAGCGTCCGGGGACCTAGACACTTGGCTAGAGGACAATCAGACCTCAGAGTCAGGAAGTTGACCCCATAGCGACATACCGAGATTGTGCCGATCGGTATCGACCCTCATCCTAGCACCAGCAATCATTAGCAGAGTATCACTCTCATTAAGAGAGAAAACCGGGTATCCAATGCTCTCACCCATGTTCTGAACATTCCTCCTACACACGTCCTGCTGACTGGGCATATGGGTCAATGACCCCAAGTCAACAAGCAGCATGTCACCTCCCATCAGTGACCTCTCCGCCCCTTCCAGAGGAAGTCTATGCAGACTATCCGGCTTCAGATAAACCAGCCTCCTGTCCGGTCTTGGGACTATTCTCCTTGTTCTCTCCGACCAAGCGTCCTCGCCCAAATCGTGGAACCTGTCATCGGCCTGCGGTCCCGGGTCGACTGACTTCACCTTGTCCCTAGGACTAGCTCTCTGAACGCCCGATGGATCGGGCAGACCCAACAGCCTGAACAGATTGACCATGAGCGGCGGCGGGACTAATCATCAAAGAGTGCTTCTATGTCTTCGTTGTCCAGAGCCTCATCTACAGACACCGCGACATCCTCCGCAGACTCCCCTTCCGCCTGTTCTGATGACTCTCCAATTAGTTCCTCGAAAGCGCCTGACAAATCAGAATCAACGGGGCTTTCGCTAGAACCTTCCTCGTCCTCACCCTGTTCTTCGATTTCTTGAGAATCATCCCCCTCTCCTATGTCCTTAGGGCCGCTATTGCGCTTTTCATCGTCGAATGGGTCATAGTCTGGATCATCGAAAGCGTCATCCATCGAGACTCTCCTTCCTCTGATTTTCCTGACTTCCTTTTCCGTTTGAATAGGAGAATAAGCCTCATCCTCCGGAGGACGCATCCGCAGGAGAAGAACTACCAGTAGAACCGCAATCAATGCGATAAGTCCGATGTAAATTCCGTAATCGCCAACAAGAGTCGACAATCCAAATGGTTCCTTCTCCACTTGAATTGAGAGTGTGACCGAAGCCCCTCCTCCCTCGTCATAAGCGGTCATCCTGACGGTCTTAAGCCCCTCCTGTGGGAAACTAACCTCAATCCATTTGCCTTGCCTATCGACATCGTTGGTAGGATCGCCGTCTCCATCTGAGTCGGCTTCGGTATCCAAATCCCACACGTACAGCATGTTCTCCATATCGAACTCTGAATCTGTGGTGCCGTTCGCTGATAGCACAATCACATCACCCTGAGTGGGTTCGTAATCGCTAGCGGATGCAGCGGGAGAAGGCGGCAGGTTGTTAATCTGCACAGGGATTACAACTGTGGCTCTTGCTCCGTCGTCATCAGTGACGTGGAAGACTATCTCGCTCGGAGCAGTAATCGCATCTTCCCACTTATAATCTAGGCTTTGTGACTCTACATCGCAGTCATCTGTCGCATTGCCCTCGGAGTCGGAGTTCACTTCCGGGTCAAGGTCGAAACAACTCACAAGACCGGGCAAATCATTCACAGTATCGCTGACCTGGACCGAGAACTGCATAACTCCTCCCTCAGCCACAGGGAGAGGGTTGGTTACAGGCAGAATCGTAGGATGTATGTTATGGACTATGAACTGGATAATCAAAGTCTCAGTGCTAGCGCCATCATCATCGACGACTTGCAGAGTAGCCAGATGCTGTCCCGATTTGTCGTAGATGTGCTCTATTTCACTCTGCTGTCCAGTACTGGAAATAACAAACTCAGGTTTCAGTTCTGCGTCCGGAGCCCAATGATGCTCAAGTGAATCCAAGTCGTTGGGTGAGTCCTGGGCTAACCCACGCATAGTGAGAGAATCTCCCTCGTTGACTACATAGCGGGCGTTCTCTCCTAGAATCTGAGGAGACAACCGATTGCCAGCGAACCAGATTTCTGCTTGTGGTTCTGAAGGTGCTATATTTGTCACTTCAACCGTCATACTTTCTTCCGCGGTGTCACCATCATCATCCATGACCGTTACTCCAATTGTGAAAGGGCCCTCGTTTTGAGGAGTGACGGTACATCTCTCACCCACCTGTCCTTCCTCGCAGGGTAGACTCCACTCGATGTCGATTGGAGCATCCGGATTCTGAGTGTCCGAGTCGCCACTTTCATCGATGTCGAATGTTATCGCTGAGAGAACTGGAACCGAACTCTGATCGGAACCTATCTCGACCTCAGGAGGCCTATTCAGTATCTCAATGAATGACTCCGCATGGGACTTGTCATTCTCATCATCAGTAATCACTAGTGAGACAAGGAACACGCCATCATCATCCCAGGTGTATTCGTGTACGCAGTCGCTCTCAGTGGAAGTCCAAGTATCGCCATCCAGCTTCTCAACACTGAATTCACAACTCATCTCTCCTCCATCAGGGTCGTAGGAAGAAAGTCCATCAAAAGTCACCTCGGATAGGGTCAGAGATTCAGCAGGTATGCTCAGAGTAGCAGTTGGAAGCCTGCCGATGAACAATCCGAACGAACCCTCGTTGTTAGAGCGATTTCCATCAGAGGATACCTGCTCGTTCGGATCCGCAGTGAAAGTTAGGCTGATGTCTCCTGAGGGCTGACTCTGAGGTACAGTCCAATTTACCTCGACCCTCATCTCCTCTAGACTGTCCAGACTGGGGATGTAGGTAGAAGAGGTCGAGCCGTCCGGAGCCTCGACCTCAAGCGTAGTAGCGGGAGATGCGATGATGCCGCGATTCAGAACTGGTACGCTGAAGGTGAGTTGATCGAGTGGAATGGCGTTGAATCCTATATTGCTATCTAGCGTTACAGTCCGGTTGTCTCTGGTCCTCTCGACAGTAACTCCCTGTGAGCGTGAGACCAAGTCAACTTCATGCACATCAGGGTCGATTATTACCGTCGAAACTCCTACCATTCTCTGGGTTGGAATCCAAGCAATAACTCCATGACTACCCAATTCGCCCAATCCGTCACTGTCATCACTGGAGTGACCCGTATCGAAAGTCAGGAACGCAGACCCATTAGCGGCTGTAGTAATGCTTCCTGTTGCACCTTCAGGCTCATATCTGTATTGCAATTCCTGTCCACTCGTAGTCTGACCAGATGTTGTTACATTAATCCATGCTGACATTTGGAAGTCAAGAGGGGAAAGAGGGAATTCCAAATTTACAGATATCAGCTTGTATCTGCTAGCCGACTGGTAAGAAGTCAGCGTGTGTTCGGCGATAAAGCCAACCGTGTTGGTGTACGAGGAGCGGACTTCGCCACGAATTGCCGGGCAGTACCACTTGTATCCGATTTCGTCACCATTGTCGTCGTAGTTGGTGATGTTGTAGGATTGTGAGCAACCGCTGTAAGTCACCCCTGGGAATCCTTTGCTTACGACGTCCCAACTGGTAGAGTTCTGCCCACTGGAGTCGCTTGGTATGGTGACGTATTCGCTGCTTCCACTGTATTCTGTAGTATACGAGTAGTCAGTTTGCCACTCCTCGCCGACGCTGATTGGGAAGTCATACCCCTCCAAAGGAGGACTGTAAGTCTGCTCGACAGTCAAATCGGCAACGTGAACTGTGTATGAAAACCACCAGATCTGGTAGAGGAAGTCGATGTCGAAATCGGCGTTCTGCTCGATAGTTGCCAGATCTGAGACCCTGATTATCTCCTCTGTGTCCATCTCGACAACCAAGTCCCCATCGTTACCGTCGAGGTTGATGTTCTGAGCTTCGTAGTATCCTTGCCCCTCTACCTTGTAGACTAGAGTTTCGACTCCGTCTACAATAGTCGTATACACGTCTGAGACCTGCTCATTCAGAGTTCCTGAGAGGTATTGTACATTTGTCGAAACACCCGAACTGGTGACGAAGTCTCTGACGTCTAGAGTGCCGCTGTAGCTCCAAGCATCATTGACCCTCCAAGAAGGTACATCCTCAATACTGCTACTCCTAGCGGAGGATTCAGAAATTTGAACGTCGTACAAGACATCTGAATCACCCTCCTGTATTGTAGACAGGCTTGCATAAGGCGATATTAGTAGAATCAATGAGAGGCCAACGGCCAGCCTCAGGCGCGAGCACATATCCCGCCCTGTAGGCGAGTAACGCATCAATGTCACCCCTACGTGTACTAGTACAGGAGATCGGCCAATTCGTCTTGGATGAATTGGACAGCCTCAAGGATTTCGTCCTTCGCCCTAGCACCGGTAATCACCATCTTTCCGCTACCGAATATCAGGCACACTACCCTCGGGTAGTCCAGTCTGTAAATCAGACCGGGGAATTGCTCGGGCTCGTACTCAACTTTGTCGAAAGGCAGGTGGAAAGTGAGGTTGTTGAGATTGAGCTTCCTTGGTAGGGCAGCTAGAGGCTCACCCTCGCGGATTCCACGAATTCGCGGGTCCTCGTCCTCGACCTCCTCATCGGTGGCGGCTCTAATGCCGTCATCGGTGTCGATGACGCGAGTGTTGTTGTCATCCATTCTAGCGCGCCCGGTGTAGTCCTCAGGGTAGAACAGAGAGTAGGTGGCTACCATGTTCTGGACCTCTATCTCGATGTCCTCAGAATCCCAAGTGTCGATTCCAGCGGCTCTCAGGTCACTGGTCATCATGTCTATTCCCACGCGGATGTTACTGTCGTTCTTGCCTCCGGTGCAGACCGCCCGACCAGACCTGAACATCAGAATAGCTAACTTCGGGTCGACGACCCGATAGACGACTCCCGGGAATTGTTCGGGCTCGTACTCGCAGTTCAGTTGGATGGCTATGTCTGGAAGGTCGAGTTCCTCCGCCACTCTGGTGGAGGCGACCACGTTGACTACTGTCAATCTCTCCTCGTCGCTAAGCATGAGGTCGGCACCAATGTTCTGCTTATAAAGGGTAGTTGGCTAAAAAATGACATCGGAGTGCGATTTTCCACACTTCTGACTAATCTTTCAGTAGCCGGACCCCTGGGGCGCCGAGACGAGAAACCAAGGGCCTACCTCCAGCTACTTCGATGGCTTCTGCGACACGTTGCGGATTGCGAGCGAGCGCAATCATGCAGCCCCCGCCTCCGGAGCCAGTTAGTTTGGCCCCAAGCGAGTGTGGTCTAGCAGCCTCTACCAGAGCCTCAAGCGAGGGACTACTCACTCCGAATAGTCGCAATTTTTCGTGACAAGCATCCATGGCCATGCCGACCGCCTCCAGATTGCCCGCAGAAATCGCAGTCAGCCCGGCGCTAGTTATCCTCCCGATGGCATCCATCTCGCCTCTTAGCCCAGGTTGTTCCTCTAGTCGCTTGGCGACTCCCGCAACCATCTTGCCTGTGGATGACATCTCTCCTGTGAATCCGATTACCAAACATGCCTCGCTGAGACTATCCGGCATATCGACGGCATTTATTGACCATTCCCTGAGTCCCTCGGGAGTCTGTAAATCGGCATCGAAAACATGTCTAGTGCCTTGGACAGGTTCGCCAGACACCACGACACAGCCGCCAAGAGCGCTAGTTGCGGTGTCAGTGGGACTGGCTCGTCCCTTCTGAGCCATAGCTTCTGCAGAATGACCCATCCGGGCGAGGGCAATTGGGTCCAACGGCTGACCGGGATTGATGTGAGCTTGAAGAGCAGCTCCGATGGCGTTGGATAGGGCTGCCGAAGATCCCAATCCGGCGGCAGAGAAAAGCCCACTCTCGACCTCCATCTTCAGAGGATGCCCGTCGTACTCGAATACGGTGTTCAGGATGTGCGAAATGTGAGGGTGCCTTGAGGGCTCAAAAGGCACACCCTCCAGAGTCCATTCGTCTGACTGCTCGACACTGACTCTCACACCGCTGTCAATAGCGACCGCTACGGCAGGATGACCGTAGACTACGGCGTGTTCGCCGAACAGGATGCACTTTCCGGGCGCGAAACCACTCGCCATGGCACTAGGCTAGGCCATGAGCCCATGAGTTTGCCTGTTGGAGCGGTTTCTTCAAGGACATGATTCGACTCGGGGGTTTGTCAGGCATAGCCTGACAGTGATTCGATGGA
>CAYMRU010000060.1:0-6740 GCA_964392975.1 uncultured Candidatus Poseidoniales archaeon
CGAAGTCGGAAGTCTCTCCAAGAACGAACATTGGCGCCTTCACGGCATTGGAGATGGTGACCTCGAAGTCGCCTAATGTGGAGTCGGGATCAATAGCGATGTATATCGGTCCACCGAAGGCGTTGCCGACCTCCATCGTCGCATCGTCGACGTACCACCATCTGACGATCTGCGGGTGACGGTGCAACTGGCTCTTAGACCACAGACTATCGCTGTGAGCACCGACTAAGACATAGGTGCCTGAGTCGATTGTATGGTTAGGCAATGTTACTGTCACGACCTCGCCTGGAGCGGCGTACAATCCAGTAGACATCCTGACATGCGCTCTGGCGCTAGCATATCCGAAGTTGCTCGGAAGACCGCTCTGATTGCCATCGATTGTTAGAGTCCGTAAAATCCTCGTTGCATTGGATGGTACCTCTCCGGGGAATTCAGCATGACTAGGATGAGCGGGTAGCTCATGCGCAGGTAGCCCTTGTGTCAGTGCCGCCTCTACTCTGAGTAAGGTGTCAGCTACCGGGTCCTCGCCCATGTTATGCCCAACGTCCTCCCACAATGTGCCATATTCGATTACCGTCCAACCTGTAGCATTGATTGTCTGTCTTAGTGGTGACCAGAAGTCATGGAAGTCCAAGGTCACCACTCCTGTGCATACGGACAGTGTTGAGTCTGTAATCGCAGCATCGTCCGTCGAGAGTGTCTGGTTGTCAATCCTGTCAGCCCTTATTGCCTCGATAGCGGCATGGGGGCGGGTTAGTTCGTGCGGAATTTCAGATAGGTCGACGTTGTTGTAACCCCAAGCGTGAGAGACGAACAGTCCGGTCGTCTTTGCGATCTTGTTGCCTGGGTAATTGTGCGCTACATCGGAGTTAGAGTATGACCAATACCAAGCGTGGCCACCCATGATGAGGCCGCCTCCTTGTAGCATGAAGTCGATGAGATTCTGATTGTCTTGATCGTCGTGCCCGTTCCAGAACTCGTCCAACAAGCAATCGATTCCAGAAAGGTCAGCAGGGGTGACTGAGGGGTGTACGGTGTGTCCTTCGGCTTGCAACTCGTCTACAAAGTCATCGAATCCAGCGCCATATGCGAGTCCGACGTCTGCATTCTCGCCGCAGACCCACTCCACTGCTCTCAGTGAGAATTCAGTCTCGGCCACACCGGCACCATCAACCCAGCTCTCATGTCCGTAACCGAGCATCTTGCCCCGGCCAACATGGCTAGCCGAAATTACCGGGATTGAAGAGCCGTAGCCCTCCTCGGTGAAGCCAATCGGGAAAGCCCACTCGCCTATTGGCAATATCGGAGAGGGCCAGCCGCCCCAATTGGTCTCACTCATGCCTCGCAGTAAGTCGGATTGGTCGGCACGTAGGTCATGAACCGCTATCCACAACAATAGGCCGACCGAGCCTCCTGTGTTGTTTGCCCATATGGTGTATTGTAGCCAATCAGTCCTCTTGGTAGGTGTTCCAGCGATACTGCCGTCTACTTGCAAATTCAAGCCTTCAGGCAAGTCTGGGCTGACCTCCCATGTCTCAATCGTCGGGCCATCGTTTGTAACGGGTATGTGCACGCTTTGGTTTGATTTCAGAGCGAACTGATTGTTTGGCCAGGAAATCTGGTCGGGCGGTGGACTTGTCACTCTGATTTGCAGCGATGTCGAGGCTATCCCGCCTGAGTTGTTGGCCCATATTGTGTGGTATGTCCAAGGCTGCAGCAGAGTAGCGATACCACTGATGCTCCCCGTATAGATATCGAAAATGAAACTAGTAGGCAATGGAGGGTCGATTTCCCAAGTATCAGGTGAGCCTCCCTCCCATGTTGGCTCTATCTGCCCGATATCCCCTCCCTGAATCAGGTCGAGCGTGGAGGGGTCATATCTGAGCTCGGCGACGACTAGATCACGGACATCAATCAGGATTGTAGTCGATATCGAACCTCCAGTATTGTATGCGGTGATGATGTACTCCCTCAGCGGATAGACATCTGAGGGGGTGCCACGGAGCGAGCCATCCTCCTGATGTAGTAGAATTCCAGGAGGGAGTGGTGGTTCGACTAACCAATGATTCACCTGTCCTCCACCGTATGAGGGAATGGCCTGAGTCTGCTGACCTATCGTCCAGTAGAACGGGTGTCCGGGATACATCAGCGAGTTTGGGGCCTCATGCAGGGTGATGATACGCAAATCGACTTCGGTCGAGCCCCCTGAGTTGGTTGCAAAGATGGTATGATTGGAGTCCCCCAAAGTTCTGGCAATCCCGGAGATTGATCCGTCCTCGAGTAACTCCAAGCCCATTGGCAAAGGCGGGTCTGCCGACCAACTTTCTGCCATGGCACCTGTGACCATCGGAGAGTCCATCGAGCAGTGCGAGTCGAGTGTGCATGCTAGGGTGTCGCTGAGATACTGCACAGACTCGGGTGCCGAAGCCCCTACGGCGATGTCGATGGTTGTGCTTGAAGAGCCCATCGTGTTTGTCGCAATCACAGTGTGTTGAGTCGATTCCGAAACCTCTTGCGGAGTCCCTGAGATGACACCTGATTCATCTATATTTAGGCCATCAGGGAGTCGAGGATTGACAAACCAATTCTGAGGGCCATCGCCTTGGAAAGACGGAGTCAGGGCCTGCATCTCAAGGCCCACAACGAGAGCGATGCTATCCTCGCCGTAGGAGAGTTGTGCGGGGGGCAGCATAAGTCTGCAGGATTCACCAGTGAATACTTGCTGGGAAGTACAATCGTCCTCTGTGACCACTTCCTCAAAGCAATCCGGGTGCGTAGGCTGCGACTGGCAGTCTAAATTTTCGGTTTGATCTTCTTCGCTACCGAATAGACCCAGACATCCCGAATTTAGCATCAGCAGGCAGAGTAGAATTGCAGTTCTGCGATGCTGATGCATGGCATGCCGAGGGGGGACGGGAGGATAAGTATGAGGACGAGTCAGAGGCCGGGATAGGCCGGACCGGGTTCGAAGCAGTATCCGACTTCAAGGAAGTCAGACTTGAACTCGTTCACATCCTTCTTCACCTTGGCCGGATCATCCTGTGCAATCAGAGTTCTAGCGAAGAAGCGTGCGACATCCTGCATCTCATCCACTCGCATGCCCAATCGAGTCAACTCAGGCACGCCAAGCCTCAGGCCGCTAGGGGTCATGGCCTTGGTATCGCCTGGTAGCATGTTCATGTTGGTGATTATCCCTGCATCCTCGAGCAATGCAGCAGCGTCTCGACCTGCACCCGAGTCGGGCTCTCCGTGCCGAGTCAGAACCTGATGGCTGGCGGTGTATCCTCTCTCTTCAGCCATAACGTCGAATCCTTCGGCGGCCAGAGCCGCTCCTAACGCCCTTGCATTGGCTACGATGTCCCTAGCATAATCAACGCCGAAAGCCTCGAACTCAGCTAGGGCGACAGCCTTCCCTGCGACATGGTGCAAGTGGTACGTCGAGCAGACTCCCGGGAAAACGGAGCTGTTGAGTCGGCGCATGAACTTAGGATCATCAGAGTCTGAGAGGAGGAAACCGCCCTGAGGGCCAGGGAAGGTCTTGTGGCTGCTTCCGGTCATCAAGTCAGCACCCTCTCGCAGGGGATCCTGAAACTGCCCTCCAGCAACCAGGCCTAGGACGTGGGCGGCATCGTACATCACTCTGGCACCGACCTCGTGTGCAGCATCAGCAAGTTCGCGCAGCGGAGTGGGGAATAGGAAGACGGACTGGCCGAACAGGGCTATACTGGGTTCGGTCTCGCGAATAAGCGCCGCTGCAGCATCAATATCTGGCTCCATTCTGCTTTCTATCCATGGATAAGTGATTAGATTGAGTCCGCGTAAGCCGACTGCTCCCATTCCGGCATGCGAGATATGCCCTCCATCTGCTGTGGAGACTGCCGTGATTGTATCTCCTGGCTTGGCCAGAGCCTTGAGTCCGGCCATGTTGGAGACGGTCCCCGAGGTCGACTGGATGTTTGCGAATCTACAGTCGAATACGCGCCTGGCAGCTTCTATCCCTATCTCTTCTATAGAGTCGAAATCCTCGCACCCTTGGTAGTATCTCTTGCCCGGGAGTCCTTCGGCGTACCTGCCGTGCAAGTCCGAGTCACAGGCCTTTCGGACCAATGGGCTGAGTATGTTCTCACTCGCAATCATCGGCAGGCTGTCACGGTAATGTCTGCCTGACTCGTCCACTGCCTCCAGTATCCTCGATGTGGATTCGCGGGCACTCATAGCCCTGCATCGAAAACAAGTCAAAGAGGTTAGCGGAAGGCCAACCGAACAATCAGGTTGTGGCTCATCCGGGGAGAGTATTTTGTATCGAGGCTGGTATGGTGGCCCATGAGCCGCCGCGCTACCCGCACAACAATCCTGACCGCACTGCTACTGCTAACTGTCCCATACGCCGTACTGGCCACCGATTCCGATGGCGATGGGACCGATGATGCTAACGACGATTTTCCCAACAACCCATGTGCTGACACCGACACAGACGGAGATGGTTTGCCCGATACGGTAGTGAGTGGTTGCACTTACCAATCAGTAGTGGCTTACACCTCGTTCGAAGACCCATTCACTAATGGTTCGAAGTACTTTGATTACGGTAGTGGAACTTCAAACTACTATCTTTGGAACAATGTGGATGAGCCGCATGTAGCCCATAATCAGACCAATGGGGCTGAAATGGGATTCACGCTGTTCTACACTTCAACTGGAGGGGTCGGGCTGACAGATGGAGATTACTTCGGTACAGCCAACTACCTTGGCGTAGTTGGCAATTATACAGACGGTGTTCAAGGCTACCAGATGGCCGATGTGGATGGAACTGCTACATTGTCTCTTGACGACATTACAGCGGATTCAATGACTTTCGATGTTTTTGTTCAAGGCCCGGGTAGCGGCAGTAGTCCCAATAGTTACGAGGACACAGACAACCTAATCATCAGATTTGTAGGAGGTTCCTCGACACTTGAGCTGGTAAATGTAACCGGCGCTACTGGATCCAGCAATAACGGTGGTTTTGCTCCCTACATGGGGGTTTGGACTAGTTTTACTTCGAACATTGGCTCATTGGGACAAGGTAGCTTGGAGTTTGAATTGACGAGTAACTCGCAATCAGAGTCGATTTATGTCGACAATGTTGTATTCACTGCCTCTGCTTCTCTTGTGCCTGATGACGATGATGACAATGACGGTTGGCTTGATGTCGACGAAGTGAACTGTGGAACTGATCCGCTGGATGCTAACGATGTTCCGACAGATACTGATAACAATGGGATTTGTGATGCTCTGGAGGGGGGTGATTTCGATGGCGATGGAATCCCCAACGACAATGACCCAGACGACGATAACGATGGCTGGGACGATATTGATGAGACTGCGTGCAACACTAATCCGTTGAACTCAGGATCCACCCCTACAGATACTGATGGAGATGGCATCTGCGACTATCTCGACTCGGATGATGATGATGATGGTGTAGATGATGCAAGTGATTGCGATCCACTAGATCCTAACGAATCCGGCGATAACGACATGGACGGAATCTGCGATGGCGCGGATGACGATGATGATAACGACGGAGTGCTTGACGGAGACGATGCGTTTCCCGATGATTCATCCGAGTGGGGTGACAGTGATGGCGACGGGGTCGGAGACAACGCTGATGACGATGATGACAACGACGGAGTCTCAGATCTGACAGAGGAGGGGTGCCTCTCGGATCCTCTCGATGCTGATTCGGTACCTACCGACACCGATGGTGATGGAGATTGTGACACTCTCGACTCCGATGATGATGATGATGGCTACTCCGACGATGTAGAACAGGGATGCCAGTCTGACGAACTCGATGCCAACTCGGTGCCTGTTGATTCCGATGGAGATGGCGTTTGTGACGTGCAGGACAGTGACTCTGATAATGACGGAGTCAACGATGCCGAGGACTCATTTCCTGACGATCCAGCCGAGTGGACAGACACCGATTCAGACGGAACGGGAGACAACGCCGACACCGACGATGACGACGATGGTTGGTCCGATACAGACGAGGGTGCTTGTGGTAGCGACTCGCTAGACTCCGGTTCAGTGCCAGTGGACACCGACGGTGATGAAGAGTGCGATACCATGGACTCGGATGATGACAACGATGGTGTGGTTGATTCAGAAGATGCATTCCCGGACGATTCCACAGAATGGATTGACACCGATGGTGACGGTCACGGTGACAATGGAGACTACGATGACGATGGCGATGGTTGGACGGATTCATCGGAAGAAGACTGCGGCAGCGATTCTCTAGACAGTGGCTCGGTCCCGGTGGACAGTGACGATGATGGCAATTGCGACCTACTAGACCCGGATGACGATGGAGATGGTGTCGCAGATGGTGACGATGCGTTTCCGATTGATATTTCAGAGTGGGATGACAGCGATGGAGACGGCGTTGGGGACAACGCTGACACCGACGATGATGATGACCAGTACTCCGACTCCGACGAGGATAGTTGCGGCAGCGACCCATTAGATGCTAACTCGTTCCCAGGAGATGTAGATGGCGATGGCATCTGTGATGAGATGGACCCCGATGATACTGATGGACCGGATTACGTCGATCCCGATAGTGAAAATGGAACTCCTGGATTTGGACTGATTTCGGCACTGGCGGTTCTAGCTCTGGCAGCTTTCGCACGTAGAGATTGATTGGCGCCGACAGCAGGACTCGAACCTGCGACCTGCGGATTAACAGTCCGCCGCTC
>CAYMRU010000061.1:0-6728 GCA_964392975.1 uncultured Candidatus Poseidoniales archaeon
CACCTCTGAACGGCCTCCCGACTAAAGGCCCCTATAAGAGCGGTTCGGAAGCGCCGTAGGCGCTTGATAATCAGAGGAATTCCTTCTCTATACGACTCTCGAGCAGAGCGGGCTGAGTATTCGTCATGGTGATGTGCTGAGTCCGTCCTCTTCCTACAGATGCATTAGCAGTCCGAGATTCTATCAGCCCAATACTCTCTAGCCTCTTGAGGTGCTTCCAGAAGGTAGTGTAACTGCGCGGTTTGATTCCAAACTCCTCACAAACGAGATTGTACAGTTTCTGAGCGTCCCCGCTAGAAACCGCATCCGCCTTCTTCAATCGTCTGCAGATCCCGAGCAGGACGAGTTTCTGGTGTTCACCCAATTCATCGACCTGGCTAGGCTCCACTGACGCGGCCCGCAAGGTACTGGGCCGAACATCCTCTGCTAGAACCTCTCCTCTGCCTTCCTTCTCTACGCGGATGATAGCAGCCTCGAGTAATTCGATGGCGAGGCGGGCATCTCCTGATTCAGCCGAGAACCTCCCAATCTTTGCGAGAGCGCCATCATCCACCGAGCCGGGTCTGCAGGCCTCTTCGTAGCGCTGCCTCGCTATGTCACTCAAGGCCCGCTCTCCATAGCCGCTCAGAGTCAGCATATTGCTCTCTCCGAGACGCGAAATTATCGCCGGCTCGAACAGTTTGATTAGCGAGGTATCTTGACTGACTAGAATCATCGAAACCGAACCCTGCCGGTTCTGTCCTTCGTCTATTCTGAGCAGTTTGTAAATCAGGTCTCCCTTATCGTTGCGAATCAGTACATCTACCTCATCGAGGACGAGTAGAAGATGTGCATCGTGCGAGGCGAGGTTGCGCCTAATCGACTGTATAACTTCACTCGAACTGAAACCCCTCTCTGGGTGCCCCGAATCGAGAGAACGGGCGATTTCCTGCAGAACCTGTGAAGCAGTGGGGTGATTGCGACAGTTGACATGTGCAAGGATGAGTCTCCTGCGCCCGTCTAAAGCTCGCTGCAGATCCTCGCCGAAGCGGCGAGTCATTACTGTCTTACCGGAACCGACCGGTCCTGTGATTACGACCCTCCCACTGACTCCTTGATTCTCGATTCCGACGAACATCGAGGCTAGACCTCGTAACTCATCGTCCCGGCCAACCAGCGCTGGTGGTGTCCAGTCGAAGGAGAACGGAGTTCTGTCCAACAGGACCTTGCCCGCTCCAATTCTATCGAGGTAGTCGGCCATCATGCGACTCGTGCTCACATCGTTATTAGACATATTTGGAGCAACGCGCGCGCATATGCGCGTCTGTGGCGTGCGCGCGAGTTCAGGGTATTTCGTCGAATTGGTAACCCGTCTCCCACTTCTTCTCCCCTAGAGCCACCTCAAGCTCATAGGGTGTAATCAGTGGCTTGGCATATCTGACTGAGTCGTCAATGGCAATTCTCGGACAAGCCGTGTTCACGTATGCGTCAACAGGGTAGAAATCAATCAGGTCCGGGCTGATGTGGTCGAGCGCCAACAGGTATCCCTTACGCCCGTGCTTCTCCAACAGCCGCTTCATTCGAATGGCCAGATTACGCCGCATCTGACCGGGCTTCTCGCCAATCAGGATGCCAAACGAATTGGCTTCGTCGACTGAGTTGATGAGTCCGAAGCGCTGTCGCAGAATCCTCTCGATTCGTTCCAGCGACATCTCTGTGGCATCTCCTGAGTAAGGGTCAAGCATTGCCAGTGGCTTACCGGTGTGCAGTACGAGGCCGATTGGGTGAAAGTCTCCCGAGCCGAGGAACAGATAGTGTCCGATTGATGGGTCGTCGCCCGAGTAGTTGCACCCGAGAACTTGCCCAGGGAAGGTTAGCCTATCCCCTCCGACTGGGATATCGACTTCAAATCCGACCTTCTCCAGCCTACCCTTGAATTCCTCAAGCAGATGCAGGTGCTGAATCGAACCGACTAGCCCCAGTTTAGTTCCGGTCAGAGGGGCTACCCGGCCCACAGCATCCAGGAACTTCTCCTTAGCAGACTCCTCGTCCATCTCGACTTCCTCACTAGCCGTCTCAATACGAGATTGCGCGATTGCGCGATGACTCTCGAGGATGGAAAGGACAGGGGCTAATTCTGGATCACCGTCGTATGTGACCGGAATGAAGTGAGTCGGCATACCCGAGTCTATGTTCATCTGGCTGTGACCCATGTGCGCGACCAGTTCGACGCCCATCATTTGCATCTTATCGTGTACTAGATCACATGCACCATAGCACGGGTCAGCGGCGAGAATAACCCTCGCACCTGACTCATCCTCGATTGAGTCCATCATCTCAAGAGCCTGCATCTTCAACCCCTCGGGGACCTGCAGAGCCACCAATCTGTTGTCGTTGGCCTTGATCTTATCTACTAACTCATCCAACTCGAAGTCGTGCCGATCCAAGTCCATGCGATCACTCGAGAATCTCGACCTTGCCGTCGATGATATCGATACGCGCCAAAGTCCTAATCGGCCATCCAGGCCGCTCCTTGGCAAGTCTCTCTCGACCCTCTCCCTTCTCTATCGCAATCACGATGTCCTGTAGGATAACTCCCATTTCCTCCAGCGTTGCAAGAATGGGTTCGAGAGTGCCTCCGGTGGAAATCACATCATCGACAATTAGAATCCTCTCACCCGGCGAGATATCGTTGATGAATGTCGTGGATCGTGAGTAACCGGTCGAGACATCGACTCGGACTTCTCCTTCCATGCCATACTCGCGCTTGCGGATTACAACAGTCGGCTTGCCGGTGGCATCACCAACGACTGCCAACAGTGGCAGACCCATCGCTTCCACGCTGACAATGAGGTCTATCTTAGACCAGTCAACCATCTCCACGATGAGGTCACGAGTGGCGCGCAGCACGTCGGCATCCATGCGTGGAATCCCGTCCGAGATAGGGTGGATGAAGTATGGATAATCTCCTTTCCAGATGATGGGTGAGCCCCGCAGTGAGTCCTGCAGCACAGACAGTGGGTCAGAGGGCGACATGGCCCGCAACCTCACACAAGGCCCTTCAAATGCTCGGCTCCCTCAGCTACCCTGATGGTGCAGGGAGTTGGGAATTTGCATCCAGCCTTCCTGAGAGCATCCCTAGCAGTAAGGTAGTGCTCAGGAGAAGTGTATATTGAGACCACGGTCTGGTCCCTCTGAACGCGAGCGGCAGTACCGACGTTCTTGCCGAATGACTGCCTCATCCCTAGTGAGACACGGTCAGCCCCGGCCCCAGTGGCCTGCTTGTTCTCGCGTAGAATCTGATGAGGATATGTGTGCATGCGCAGCGCGTAGCCCTGTTCTCCCGCTAGCTTCCTGATGGTTGCATTGGCGACCTGTCTGGCCGATTCGAGAGCCGAGTCGCGAATCTGACATGCGTTGTCTGCAGTCAATTCCACCACGACTTCGAACTGGCCCGTCTCAGCACCCTTCCTGTTACCCATGAAGTAGCGCAGGATGCGGTTGTTCGGGACACCTCCGCTGTACTCCCTGCGAGTGTATGCCTGACCCTTAATCTGGCGATACATCTTGGCGGGCTTGCGTGCCATACGGATACCTCCTTCGCGGCCCACCGACCCTCTCTATTTAACCATGAGGCAAGGCAGAATGGGCTACTCAATCAGCACCCAACCTCTCACTCTCACGCTGGACCTCTCTGACTCCTAAAACAATCAGGCAGAATCCCACTAGCATGGAGGCCCCGATACTCTCGTCTAGCATCAACCATCCACTCAGTACTCCGAAGACAGGGACTAGGAAAACGTATGATGCCGCAGCTGTGGCCCCAATCCTGTCTATGCCTCTGGCGAACCAAGCATAGGTGAGGACTGTCGAAATCAGCCCCAGATAGGCCACCGATACCCACTCGGCAGGACTGGGTTCGGGGATGCCGGAACCCCATACCTCAAACAGCATCCACGGGGTTAGCAGCACCCAGCCGACGAGAGAGTACCAAACTACAATCTCGAGCGAGGTTCCGACTGAACCATCCGAGAGAGCCATCTTGGTCAGGTTACTGGTCGCAGCCCAAGTCAGTGCGGCTAGGGCAATCATCACCGCTCCGATTAGGCGATGCTCAAACGGGATATCCACATTTGGACTCCAGCCCACTACAGTCGCTACCCCGGCCAAACCCACAGTGAGTCCAATTAGCATCCTCATGCTCAGCCTCTGCCCGAGCATTGGAACAGCTAGTAGTACGGTGAAAACAGGATTCAACGGTATAATTAGAGAAGCGTCACCTGCAGCAGTCCACTTCATTCCGTTCATGAACAGCAGTTGGTATCCCATAGTCCCCAGCAGAGCCATCCAGATTGTGTACTTCCACGCCTTCCTGCCTTGGGGCAAGATGCGAGGGCCGCCTCTGTTCTTGTAAATCCAGCACCATGCTATGAATGCGACCACAGCGAAGACGTATCTGAGCCAGGCTGAGGTCGCCGGACCCATGCTAGCCCTGACATCGTCCATGCCGTAGCTGAGGAACCGACCAACTGCCCATGTGGAGCCCCAGATTGCTGCGACCAGAAGAAGTAGCAGATGGGTACTGAAATTATCTCTGTAAGACAACTAATCACCCAATCCTAGAAGCCTAGGAATGAACCCGGGGTCACTAACTGCACAAATCTCAGGATTTGAGATAGTGCCTCCACATCTGCTAGCCAGGGCCATCGCAGTCATGGCAAGACGATGATCGCGGTGCGAATCGATGGGGTAATCGGGGCGTCTTGGAGATTGACCGCCTGGAATTTCAAGCCCGTCATCGGTGGCTTCAGCATCCATGCCGAAAGCTCTGAGCAGATAGACTGTCGAATCAATCCTATCCGACTCCTTACCTTTGGAATGAGCCGCCCCGATGATTCTACCCCCCTTGCCTATGGCCATCAGAACGGATACCGGGCAGATCATATCACTCTCGTCCCGGAGGTCGAGCACAGCGGATTGTTCTGCAAGACTGGTTAACGCAGGGCTGATGATTTCACTCAAACCACTCAATTCCATTCTGACCTGATGCAACTCTGAGATTAGCATCGCTATCGGCACAAGACTCTCCTCTGTCGGCACAGTCACGTGGTTGGGAACAATCACCTTCCAAGGACGAATCTCTATCTCTCCCTCGCAGAACCTATTCTGAGAGCCGCAACTCTCAGCGATTCCAAATGACATCTCGTAGTATCCCCTGCTGACACTACTTCCGCCTAACTCCAATTTGATTGGGAATGGGAATCCTGGCGAGGCCAATAGCACCGCCGATAGGGGCTGGCTAGAAGCACTCAAGTCAAGCCTCGCGGAGTCTATCTGCAGAGGTCCAGTTACTGTCAGTGGAAGCGCATCCCCTGATACTGAGCAGCCCAAATCTCTGAGCACTCCCGAGATAGCCGACATATCCCTTCCTCGCAGTGAATCATCACCGTCTATCCTGATTTCTTCGCTCATCCCCGCGGCGATGGCCATGAGAAATCTCGCTGTGGTCCCCGAGTTTCCGCATTCCAGAGTGTCACTCGGAGTTCTGAATCCTATTTCGCCGACACCCGAAACGATCCATTCTCCCTGTCTGCGTTCTACTCGAGCGCCTAGCGATTCGAGACAATCCGCCATAGATGCGACATCGAGACCAGGCTCCTGTGAGAAACCTATTCTCATAGTATCCGACGACTGGGCTGCGAGCGCTAGCCAACGGATCAAGTGACTCTTAGAGGGAGGCAGTACCCACTGAAGCGGACCCTCTAGGTGCAGCTGTTCCACGCTGAGCACACCCTCGGCACAGGACTCGGAGTGTTAATGCTGCCATCTACCCGGACCTAATCCAGTCCCCGTAATCTGCCTCAGTATCCCAATCTACGGACTTCTGGTCAATCAGGCTTGCCTCCAGAGTTCGGTCCAAATCCTGATCGATTCGTATCAGATTATTTCGCTCTAGCAATTTCGGACTGAGCCCAGGTAGGAAAATCGAAACGGCACGAGGAACCCTCCCAGGGTAGATTTCATTCACGTGCCCGACTATGTTTGTGGTGCAGGTATTGGCGATACTGTGGTACCACTCGGGTCTGCCGTGAAGCCGGTTGGTACGGCGCAGGAAAGATTCGAGCAGTCTCTGGTGATTTCCCTCTCCGAGTACAACGCCCTCAAACAGGTGGGTCTTCGATTTCTTTCTGCATCTTGCACGTACTCCAATAGAGTCACTTTCTGTGGACCAAACATACAGCAACTCGTACTGCCGAAGCATGCCTCTAATCGGGTGATACATCTCTCCCTTCTCTCTCCGGACTTCTATCGAGCACGCCAGTCTGCGACCATCCTTGAATTCGAAGCTGACAAGAGTATGAGCAATCGGTTTTCTTTTGGGATCGAAGTATTCGAGAATAAGCCAGATTTTACTGACCTCACTAGGCTTGAATCTCCACTCAGTCCAACGCTCATCATAGTCGCGAGTAGTCCTCCAATTAAAGTCCCTGATATTCTTCAGAACAACCTCGTCACCCTGGTATTCAGCATACGCCATCCTAGCGTTCTCGGTGACCCAATCACGCTCATTGGAAGGCTTCTTACTGAAGTGCCAGAATAGAACAATTGTTAGGACGAGGCCGGCAGCAATCTGAGTAGAGCCCCAGTCCATACTGCCACTGGGTGTAATTGGTGCATGAAACCTGTTATTGTTGTGTGGCGCGGCAGGGGAGATTCGAACTCCCGAGGTGAGACACCACTGGATTAGC
>CAYMRU010000062.1:0-6682 GCA_964392975.1 uncultured Candidatus Poseidoniales archaeon
CCAGCGGATTAGTACAAAGTTGAGAAAACCGAACACACAGGTATTAATCAAGTAAGCAATTCTATGATGGACGAGAAGAACTTCGACCATCAAGTAATGGGATGATGTGGTGACCACTAGTTGGCCCGTATATGTCCAAAAGGCCCGATTCAGACTTCTGAAGTAGGAAAATGTAGATTTGAATGTGAATGTATAATGCATAAAGTGGGCTTCTACATTCCCTATAGCAGTTGATACAGCCCAAGCGGCTACTGCTGTGTGGGCTGGCCAAAGATCAATCCAATAAAGGACTTCATAGAGGACCAAAGCGAAGAAGAAATTGAAAGTTCCAACAACGTTGAATTTCAGAAATTCATTGATAATTATTCTGAATGTCCAACCAACATCTAAAACTCTTCTTTTGTAGTCACCAAGCAGACTCAGAATAACGCCTCACTCTTCTTCATGAGGTGCGATTTTCGCCGCAATCAGCAGGAAAGCCGTGTGACCCATTGGCTGGTTACCTGGCCTGACTCCGCCTTTACTCGCTTTGACCCACTTTCGTTCAATCATCTCACCGGCCCACTCGACTACCAATCCTTGCCTCTGAGCCGACTCCCATGATCTCTCCAACTGAATGGTCGTGGGACAGTAGCAAGCGACTCTGCCACCTACTCTCAGCAACGGCTCGATAGCCGGCACTATGCGCCACGGCTCAGCCACATCGATGACTGCAGCATCTAGCGAGCCACAAATCTCGCTTACGGCATTGCCGACTTCAGTCAAATCTCCATCCATCAAGTGCCAGTCAGGGAACTCGGGGATGACTTCGGCCAGACGCTCCATATTCGCTTTTCCGACCTCTGCATGCTCGGGCCGAGACTCAACGGAAATCAGAGTGCCAGAGGAGCCTAGCACATTGGCCAGATGCATGGCGAGGCCGGCTGACCCGTGCCCTCCTTCGAGGACCCGTGAGCCGACTCCTATGCCCATCCAGGAGATGAGGAATCCAGCATCTTTGGCACCGATTACTTGGGCTCTGCGAGCCATGTTCCTGCGAGCTTCGGGAAGTGCGGGGTCAACCACTGTGAGGGACTTCTGACCGACCGTAATCCTGTCTCCAAAATCATAGCCGTTGAGGAGTTGCTCAGCATCGAATCTACCTAGGCCCTTGACCTTGACCTCGCCGGGTGCTCGGCGTAGCAGATAGGCCCTGCCATCATCTTCTCGCAGAGCGACCCACTCCGCTTCTGCCTCGCCCTCCATGCTGCATGCTCCGATTTGGGGGTAATCAATACCTTCGGCTCTCTAAAGAGCCGTTTCTAAGGCAAACCAGATGCCAACACGGTTATACGGCCCCCGCTAGGGGGCAAACTGATGGATTACGTTAGATTCTCTGATTTTCTACGTTCCACGACTCTAGCGACTCTCGTCGTAATTCTGTCGTTCACCGGCTTCCTCGCAGTCGATGACCCAATGCCCGACAGAGAGCAATTGGAGCACAGGGAGATGCCTCTGTATGCGACCAGTCCTGGACATCCTGTGTTCGGAGAGTACGTCGGAGCACACTGGTGCGGCCCATGTATGAACAGTGCCTCTCCTTCGTTGGATAACCTGAAGTCATCTAATCCAGAGGATTTCACCTTCGTCTCTTTCTTTGAGTCATCCTCAGGAGGATGGCCATCAGACTCTCCAATCGATCGCAGGAATCACGTAATGGCGTCTTCGAGTGGATACCCAACCTTCTCATTCGCAGATTCCCAATCTAGCCCTTGCTACAAGGTCGGGGCTGCTGGCTCGAATTACTACGATGCAGACTACACGGCAGGTGGGTGCATGAGTTCCGATATCAGCGACTACATCCTCTCTCTGTCAGTAGCGTTAGATAGCTCCACAAACCAAGTTACAATCGATGTCGAATCCACATATGTTGGATCAGCATCATCCGTCACAGTGTACCTTTACGGTGCAGTGACAGAGAAGGTCGGAGCGGATGCCTATGACAACGGAGTGAGGCCACATCATAACTTCAGGGACTGGCTCCTCAACAGCAATGAAGATGGCTTTGAGCAGCTGACCCTCACTCCTAGCAACCCGGTTCAGACAACTTGGACGGTCCCTGTGAACAAGGTAAGAGCTGCTGGAGGCAACACCCAGTTTGAGAACTTCTGGCCAGTAATCGCTCTGATGGACGGCCCACACACATCGTACAACAATGTGCTGACAGCCGCTGATTTGGGCATGACTCCTCTAGTCGATTTAGGAATCTTGGACCTCTCTGCGGACAACCAGAACGGGAACTCAGGGTTCGTTCCAGGAGATATTCTAGATCTCACAGTGCAGGTCACCAACCATGGAGTGGATCCTTACACCGACGGAGGCGAAATCTCGGTGTACGAGATGGTTGGCTTGGATGAAACATACGTCGGAGGCGCATCCATCCAGTCCATCCAACCCGGCTCCTCCCAGTCGCTCACAGTCCAATTCGACACCTCTCACATCGACACCTATTCTTCCGGGACTACAACATTCAGAGCCAAACTGTCCGGACTCACTGGAGACCGGGTTTCATCCAACGATTACGCCGATGTGAGCGCTCTGCATGACATGCCTCCGGTAGCAAACCAGCCTTCTGCTGTTGCTTCGGTGACCATAGATAGAGGAGACACCATCCAATTCGAGAGCACCGCCCTTTCAAATGATCTGGTCGATGATATGTCGACCATGACTCCGATTCTGCACTATGCAATCTCAGGCACCGACTTCTGGGATGATCAGTGGATTGCCTCATCCGACCTCGTGGGCAGCGGCGGCAACGCCCGCTACCTTCACACCATCAACGCACCATTGACGGCCGATATCGGTGAGTACGACCTCAGAATCAGATGGGTAGACGCTGGAGGCCAGACGGGAGACTGGATAATTTCGGAAAGTGCCTTCTACCTGCAGAACGGATTGCCCACTATTCTGAACGGAGACAGTCCTCTCTATGCCGGCACCCCGACAGTCAAGGTGGAAACTCAGGAAAGAATCTCGGTGGTCGGACTGGTGCACGATGCAGAAACTCCACTTTCCCTGCTCAACATTGACAGCAACTCTCCCGAGTTCATCGAGTGGGACCCCTCCACTCTTGAGTTAGTGGTTAACTTCGATGAGGTCGTCAGGGACAGCCAAGGCAATCCCATCCCACAGGGGATGTTCATGACCATAGATGACGGTGATGATACCAACTCGGGTATGATAATGTTCAATGTGATTGAGAATGGAGCTCCCAGATGGGCTCCGATATCAACGCAGTCATTCGATGAGGGAGGCTCCGCTAGCATCAGCCTGACTAGCTATCTCTCAGATACCGACGAAAGCGGCAATCAGATTTCCACCTCAGGACTGACCTTGGAGTTGATTTCCATTTCTGATGACTCGCTCGTCGAGGCAAGCGTGTCGGGTCATTCACTCACCGTCAGTTCGCTCGATGACGACTCCAACGGCATGGCCGAGATTGTAATCAGGGCTAGTGATGGGTCGAAGACCTCTGACACCACCATCGTATTCCATGTACTGAACGTCAACGACGCACCCCGAATTAACATGGATGGAATCGACGAGTTCACTGTCGAGATGGGAGAGAGAATTACCATTGAGCTTCTTGATAGGATGACCGACATAGACGATCCGACCGAGGAGATATGGGCAACTGCAACCACTTTCGTGCCCGGAGCAGCCCAGTTCAATCCGATTACAGGGATACTGTCCATGGAATGGTCGGAACCCGGATTCGAGACAGTCACAATCACTCTAGAGGACCGTCACGGCGATGCCAACGCCTACATGATCGCAGTGACGGTGGTCGACAACCTCCCTCTGTTATGGGATGACGACCTAGTTGTCTCGTTCGACACCACCGAATTCGGCTCCAATCCCACAGTTATTATCGAAAATGTCGGCACCCTAGAGTTGATTGATTTGAGAGTGACCTGGACGGTGTGTAACTCAATCACTGGAATCTGCCATTCATCCGGAGTCTCTCACAACCTCGGCCCATTCATCGTCAATCCATCTAGTGGGAGTGGTTTGGGAATTGGTGACTATGTGTCACTATCAGTTTCAGCCGAAGACCAGAATGGCTTCGATAGGCTGACCGAGATTCAATACAAGGTGTTCGCATCCGAACCAGTTGAGATTACAGAGCCAGAACCTGATGAGAATCAGGTTTCAGACTCCAATCCGGATATGAGCAAGTGGCTCTCCACCGGATTGATTGTTATCGGCATCCTCCTCTCTGCCGCACTAATTCTGGCTTTGGCTATCGTTCTGCGCCGGCAGGGCCAAGAGCCCGAAATGGCGATTGATTACTCGTCATGGCAAGAGGATGACCAGACTTACTATCGCGAACCCGAGCCACCTGTTCTGCAGACTCCTCCACCTCCATCTGAGTTACCTCCACCACCACCGCAAATCCCTCCTCTGCCACCTGAGGGACTGCCTCCTGGCTGGACCATGGAACAGTGGCACTACTACGGCGAGGAGTATCTCCGCCGACGCCAATAATCGACTCAATCGGCATTGTCCTGCTTGACGCACCTTCAAGAAGGTGCGAGCGTCAGGCTATACCCCGGGGAGCGCAGATGGGTCAATCCGAGCAGTCGCAGGACGAGTCGAATGAGGGCGCGGATGCTCTTGAATCGTGGGAGGACGGACCCGCTTTCGGAGTATCAGAGGACACGGACCCAATTTGCGATACTCCGGTCGAGGAGTGGATAGAGGGAGTCCAGATCACTTCTACCGATGAAGTGCCCATCCCAGACAAACTGGTCGACCAGGTCATCGGTCAGGAAGCAGCCTCAATCGTGGTCAGGAAGGCCGCCGAGCAGCGCCGCCATGTCATCATGGTCGGAGAGCCAGGCACAGGCAAGTCGATGCTCTCAAGATCGATGACCGAGTTCCTTCCGCGAGAGCAACTTGAGGACATTCTCGTATTCAGGAACCAAGAGGACGAGAACGAGCCGAGAGTCAGGACTGTACCCGCCGGTCGCGGATCTAGAATCATCTCAGAGCGCAAGGCTCAGATTAGGATTCAGAAAGAGAGGACTAACAGGACACTTCTATTCATCGCCCTAGTAATCGGAGCCGCGCTGCTTCTGGCGACCATCTCTAGCGGAGAGATACTGACTTTCATCTTCGGTTCTTTCATCCTCGTCTTCGGCTATTTCTTCCTGAGAACTCGCCTTACAGCAGGAGAGGATGCCAATATTCCGAAACTGCTCATCAAGCATGAGAGGGATGACGAGCCTCCGTTCATCGATGCTACCGGAACTCTGGCCGGAGCCCTGCTTGGAGATGTCAGGCACGACCCGTTCCAGTCCGGTGCTGATTTGGCTACCCCGGCCCACGAGAGAGTCGAGCCAGGAGCCGTTCACAGGGCCAACAAGGGAGTCCTGTACATCGACGAGATTCGCATGCTGAGGATGGAGGAGCAGCAGGCTCTGTTGGTCGCAATGCAGGAGAAGGAACTCCCAATCAGCGGCCGCTCGGAGCGCTCATCTGGAGCGCTCACCAAGTCCGAGCCGGTTCCAACAGACTTCATTCTCATCGCTGCAGGTAATTTGGACAGCATCCAGAACATGCACCCAGCTCTGCGGAGCCGTATCCGAGGGTATGGCTACGAGGTCTATGTCAACACCGACATGCCTGACACCGAGCGCAACCGTCGCAGACTCATCAGATTCATCGCTCAAGAGGTCAAGAATGAATTGAACAAGAGTTCAGGCAAGGCAATCCCTCACTTCAACAAGGGCTCTATCGCACTCATCCTGAAAGAGGCCCAGAGGCGAGCCGGTCGCAGAGGTAAGCTCTCTCTGAGACTACGTGAACTAGGTGGGCTAGTACGAATCGCTGGCGACCTTGCCGCAGAAGAGGGTACGGAGATGACCGGACCCCAGCATGTTACGAGGGCTAGGATGATTGCCAAGCCTCTCGAGCAGCAAGTCGCCGACCGCTATCTGGACAGGCAGGCAGAGTATGCCATGCTGGTCAACAGCGGCAACCGAGTGGGAAGGGTGAACGGACTGGCTGTGCTAGGCGCAGACAGTGGACTCTCGGACTATTCGGGAGTCGTCCTCCCGGTCGAGGCTATGGTCACCCCTGCTCAAGGAATGTCGGGTAGGGTAATCGCCACAGGTGGCCTGTCAGACCTAGCCAATGAGAGCGTTACCAACATCAGCGCAGTCGTCAAGAAACTCACAGGAAAGGACATCAAGGACTACGATCTGCACGTTCAGTTTCCAGGAACACACAACGTCGACGGCGACAGCGCTTCTATCACCATGGCAACTGCGATAATCAGCGCCTTCGAAGGAGTGCCGATTGAGCAGAATCTTGCGATGACCGGCTCACTTTCTGTCAGAGGGGAGATTCTGCCCGTCGGAGGAGTTACTGCGAAAATCGAGGCCGCAGCCAAGTCTGGCATCGAGAGAGTGGTAATCCCTCGTGCCAATATGCAGGACGTGCTGGTGGATGAGAAGTGGGAGAAGCAGGTTGAGGTACTCCCGGTGGACTCACTCGACGAGGTCCTACAGCATGCTCTCGTCGGTGCCGAAGAGAAAGTCAGTTTGGTCGAGCGTCTGGCCAAGGTTATCGACACCATCTCCAAGGGAACTGATACCCAGCCTTCGGCTTGAAGCATCGTCAATGCTCAAGACCCTAT
>CAYMRU010000063.1:0-6365 GCA_964392975.1 uncultured Candidatus Poseidoniales archaeon
GCCAGCTCCTTTAGTGCCGCGTGAATTTCTTCCCCCGGGTCAAGTCGCACGAGGATGTCACTTCCTGAACGCGTGTGTTCCATGGGCGGGCGATTGTGCAGCGGTGCTTGAATAAATCCCAAGGATGATTTCTACTGCGTCCGGCGAAACTTGTAGGATACTGCAGTGGAAGCGTTCAGTTGCCCATTCGACCACTGGAAGCCACCGTATTCTTGCACTGGAAGCACAGGGGTTGGATTTAGTCTCCGCACTGTTCATAGACCTTGAAACGGAGGGCGTACGCCCGGCGGTGCTAACTGTGACAATGGCTGCACACGACTCCTCAGCGAGATGGCGGACTTTCCTCAACGAGGCCAAGGAGGACGACATCCTCCTCATGCTGTCTAAGCAGTCTCCGCCCTACCTTGAGATACCTTTCCACGAACTTCAGGCATTCGATCCCGATTTCGCCGATGATGTACTCCAGCATCCGCGACAGATTCTCGATCGCGGCTCTCAGACCCTCGCAGAGATCTGCAGAGAGAGGGGCGAAGACATCGATACGATCCTGCGAGTCGGCGATTTGCCCAGAGACAGCAGAAGGTCCCTGCGCGACATCGGCACAGCAGACATCGAGCGCCTGCGCTCAGTCGAAGTCATCATCACCAAGATTTCCGACCTCAAGCCGAGGCTGCACATCGCTGTATTCACTTGCGAGGCTTGTGGGAATACAATCGAGGTGAGTCAGAAGAACGAGAGGGAACTGGTCGAGCCGCTGCGATGCCCAACAGATTCGGGATGCGGAGGGAGCCGGAACTCGAAGGACAACCCAACTCGATTCAACCTCGTAGTCAACGTATCTAGAATGGTCAACAACCAGTGGATAGAGATTCAGGAACTCCCTGAGGGCGTGCCCAGCGGAGCCCAACCAACCCGCGGATCGGTTCTAGTAGAGGGAGACCAGGTGAATCGCCACCTGCCTGGAGAGAGAATCGTCGCCAATGTGATGCCAGTGGTGCGCAGCGAGGTCAGGAGGAACCGTAAGACTCCGATGTTCGATATCATTTACCATCTAGTCAGTTCCGAACACGAGAGCACCCCGTTCAACGAGATCAAGATTAGCGAAGAGGACAGGGAGAAGATTCTCGAGATATCGAGGAGGGAGGATTTGGTCGGCCTGATGCAGAATTCAATCGCTCCTTCGGTTTTCGCCACTGGGGTCATGCACTACGTCAAACGCTCGCTCGCCCTGCAGCTATTCGGCGGTGTCTCGCGAATAAATCAAGACAAAACTAGGACCCGTGGGGACATCCACATTCTCCTGATGGGAGACCCAGGCGTGGCTAAATCGCAGGTTCTAAACTACATGTCGAAGATATCCCCCAGAGGCAAGTTGGCTTCCGGAGGAGGAGTCTCGGGTGCCGGTCTTACAGCTGCTGCTGTCAGGGATGCCTTCGGTGACGGAAGATTCGCATTGGAGGCCGGTGTCCTGCCTCTGTCGGACAGGGGATTAGCAGCAATTGACGAGTTCGACAAGATTAGCGACGATGACCGCAAGGTCATGCATCCCGCTATGGAGCAGCAGCAGATTCACGTCGCGAAGGGCGGAATCACCGCGACTCTTCCCTCGCGCTGCGCCATCCTCGCTGCTGCCAACCCAAAGGAGGGCAGATTCTCCAAACGCGGCCCCAACCAGAGCGTAATGCGGTCATTCAACGAGACTGGCCTACCAGCCCCTCTGGCATCGAGGTTCGACATCATCTGGATGTTGAGGGACGAGGTCAGGGTCGAGGACGATGAGAGGATTGCCAAGTACATCCTCGACACTAGGTCGCAGGGGGTGAGTGAGACCAAGATTGAGGAGGCCATCAGCATGGATCCATCTGACGAGGTGAAGGACCAGATTTACTCTACCACCGTCGACGGGACGGAACACCTCACTCTTGAGTTCCTTCGCAAGTATATCGCTCATGCAAAACGCGACCACCACCCCAACCTCAACTCTGATGCGAGGGCCAAGATTCTGGAGTACTACACCGACGAGCGACAATCGTACGGACGAGACGACCAGATGGGCGAATCAGAAGTCATTCCAATCACTGCTCGCGCGCTTGAGGCCTTGATTCGACTGACCGAAGCTCACGCGAGAATGCATCTGAGAGATACCGCCACGGGCGAGGATGCGAAGGTCGCACTTGCGGTTTTCCGTCACTGGAGGGATGAATCAGGTATCGAGGACGACTCCGAGCTGTACTCGGGCATCTCGGCCACAGTACGTTCGAACAACACCACGATTCGAAACATTGTCAGGGAGATTTGCCATTCCGGTGATGGCACTGCGAACATCACTGACATCTACAATGCAGCCTCGGCTAGAAAGATCCCTGAGACCACTGTTGACGATGTCATTCAGCGCATGCTCATGAGTGGTGAGTTGTTCAGCCCACGCAACGATTTCTACCAGTTCGCCCGTTGAGTCTATTGTACAGCCCCTCTTCGCATCGGGTATGCAGCCGCGAGGAGATATCAGCAAGTCGGGTGAACTCGACCCAATCTCCTTGGGGTTCATGTGCGGATTGGAGATTCACCAGCAACTGGATACCGGAAAATTGCATTCTCGGATGCCTAGCGAGCTCTTCGACTACAGTATTGACGAGATTCCAGAAGACTGGATTCGCTCAAGCCGCCGTCTCAGGGCTTCTGAGGGAGAATCCGGACAGGTGGATGTGGCGGCTCGATTCGAGCAGGAGAGGAACCGCTCATTCGTGTACATACAGCCCCCCAACGCCGGTCTAATCGAGTTGGATGAGGCCCCGCCGCTGGAGCATGATGATGAGGCCATCGGCATCGTCCTTACATTGGCCGGGATGATGAGAGCCAAACCGGTCTCAGCCTTGCAAGCGATGAGGAAGACCGTGGTTGACGGCTCCAACACGAGTGGATTCCAAAGGACTACTCTAGTGGCGACCGACGGCGTGGTCCAGACCGAAGAAGGTGAAGTCGGCGTTGATGTGATATGCCTCGAGGAGGACTCAGCGAGAAAACTCGACACCAAACCATCATCATCCGGTGAAGTAGTCTACTACACTCTGGACAGACTCGGTATGCCACTGGTTGAGATTGCCACAGCGCCTGAAATCAACACTCCCGAGCACGCGCGTGAGACTGCCTTGGCTTTGGGTACCCTATTGCGAGACACGCGCAAAGTCAGGAGAGGACTTGGCTCGATTCGTCAGGATCTCAACGTCAGCATAGCATGTGGTGACCGGGTCGAAATCAAAGGATGTCAGGACTTGGATTGGATTCCAAGAATCATTAGACTCGAGATGGCAAGACAACTGCACATGTACAGACTCGCCAGTGAGTTACGAAGCCAAGCGGGTCTGCCTGAGTTGCCTACTGACAGAGCGGACGACGACTTACCGGTGGAGAACAGAGTCGCTGCCTCTGCCGCTGCAAGGCTCCCTTTGGGTGTGCATGACCTAACCGAGTCATTCTCAAACTGCGAATCGGAGATGGTCCGCAATTCCCTCTCATCCGGCTCCAAGGCACTAGCAGTACCATTGCCGGGATTCGCAGGAAAGTTGGGCTCCAAGCAAACCGACAGCGAGGGCGCGCAACTTCCTCGCCTCGGGAGAGAACTTGCCAGTGCAGCGAAGGTAGCCGGCGTGGCCGGGATATTCCATTCGGACGAACTGCCAGCATACGATATCTCCACGTCCGAGGTCGAAGCCGTAAGAGAGTCCCTATCTCTTACAGAAGATGACGCATTCGCACTATGTGTAGCGCCTGAATGGCAAGCAGAGTTGGCATTGGAATCAGTGGTCCTACGCGCTAGACTCGCATATCATCGCATCCCGCGCGAGGTCCGCAACGTAGTCATCAGGAGGGGCCAACCCGAAGACGGCACCACCACCGCGATGCGACCGCTTCCCGGTGGGGCTAGGATGTACCCTGAGACTGACATCCCTGTGGTGCAGATCACTGAGGAACACTGGGACAGCATAAATGGAGAACTCCCGCTGACCTCTGAACAGAGGAGAGAGAGAATTCAGGGGACAGGAGTCTCTGACAACCAGATTGACGCTATTCTAGGCTCTGAGATGGATGATATTCTGATGATAGGAATAGAAGGGGGGCCTTGCGGATGCCCGCCACTGCCTGCAAAAGCATGGGCCTCAGCAATCCTCGACAATTTACGCGCAGAAGTCGCAGATGGCAGTGGCAGTGGCAGTGAAGAGACCGAGGTGCCGTGGCCAGTGCTGACTCTGACTATCCACGCACGCGAGACAGGAGTAGTGACCAGAGAGGGCGTGGTGCCTATGGCTCGATTGCTCTGGCTTGAGGGCCCAGCAATCGAATCCGGCTTTGAGCACAGGCTCGAATGGTTCTCGGCCAAGGCCGAGGAGAACGGATTCACTCCTGCAGATACCGGGGCAGTCGAGGAAGCGGTTGACGAAGTGGTCGCAGATAATGCTGACATGATTCGCGAGAGAGGCATGGGTGCGATGGGACCTCTGATGGGAATGGTAATGGGCAAATTGGGTGGCTCTGCAGATGGCAAAGCGGTGAGCGATGCACTTCGCTCAAAGATTGCCGAGATATCTTCCGAAGAAGATTGAATAACCGAACTTTACATCCTCCGAATCCGTGTCTGATTTGGTAATCCTGATTGCTCTTTTCATCATTATTTCAATTGCAGTAGGTGGCTCAGCAGAGGAAGAGAACAAACTCAAGAATTTGTCAATTGCCTGGGTAATTATCCTGCTGATTACATTCCCAACTCTGAGCACCGAGTGGGCTAGGATGACATCAGAGCTAATCGACGATGAGGGCGATCCTCGCTATGGGCTCCCTGATATCTGGGATGGCAAGCAAGTAGTCTGCTTTCACTTCCCAGAAGGAAATGCTCCAGACGGGTATGAAGGTGCAAGATATCACATTGATAGCGATGGCACGCATTTCATGACCGACTCTAATTGGAACCAAACCGGAGCATGTATCGGTGGTTTCTCAGGCTTCGACAATGGCCTCGCTCTAATGGATGAGGCAGTTGCAGTTTCGGGAGGAAACTTCGCTTACAACTCGACTCAGTACACCTTCGGTATGATGATCAATTCTATTGCAGAAGTCAATCCATGCGAGATCTCACCCTGCTCTGAAACCTCAGGAGCCTCGTGGGCTCTGTTCCATAATGGACCGTTGGCAACCGCTGGAATCAGCGACCTAGCGCTAGAGCCAGATAGCGTAATCACATGGTCCATCGAGACTTGGTGAGGCCCAGTTAGGACAACCATCAAGAGGGAGTTGAATCTGACTAGGAGGGAGCGCACATGTTCGATGCCCACGCAGTCACAATCGGACCTCATGGCATGTTGCTAATCAACGCAGCAATGCTGTGCCTGATTGGTTGGGGACTATGGAAGGCTGAGCGCAGACTAGAATCCGGAAGTGACTGGATTCTGCTGCTGATGCTGGGCGTCTTCGCAGTCTCTGGAAGAGTTCTTCTCGACCCTATTCCAAATGTACAACCCGTCACAGTAATCGTTCTTCTAGCCGGAATACACTATGGCGCTCCTAGGGCGATTGCCCTAGCTACTGTGGTGACCCTGTGTTCCAATCTAATCCTAGGACACGGCCTGTGGTCGCTGTATCAGGCCGTAGGATGGTCTGCGGTAGCGGTTGCTGGATCACTTCTCTCTAGCCGATTGCTAGTGGATGGCAGACTCCACATCGAGAGGCTGGCAATTGTTGCCGCTGCCTCGGCCTTTGCCTTCGACTGGATTGTCTCTGTAAGCGCACTACATTCGATGGGAAGCGAACTATTGCTTCCATACATCGTAGCCGGCATCCCATTCGATTTGCTTCATGCGGCCGGGAACGTCGCATTCGCTGCTTGGCTGGCAACTCCTTTGAGTGAAGTCATGACCAAGCACCTCGATGCTTCTTCTCCTAAGGCGGTGAGCGATCCTGTCTCGAGCATCCTCTGAACTGACAATGGTTCTAGTGACCAGAGCCGATTTGAATCTCTCTCGAGGTAAGTTGGCAGCTCAATGCGGCCATGCCGTGGCTGAATGCATCCTCAAGGCCAAGCGAGATGACCCTAGGATGCTGAAGAGATACACAGGAGCGGGCGCTAGAAAGATAGTTTGTGAAGCACCCGACTTAGACTCTCTCAAACGACTCTATGGAGATGCAAGGATGTGTGGACTAGTCTGCTACATGGTCACAGATGCAGGCCACACTGAGATCCCTGCAGGAACAGTTACCGTCCTTGGGATAGGTCCAGGTTCGCGCTCGGAAATCGATGCACTGACAAGCGATTTGCCGCTAGTCAAGTGAATAAATGAAGAAAACCCACCGTGAGCGAATGCTCTAGGTGGGGG
>CAYMRU010000064.1:0-6132 GCA_964392975.1 uncultured Candidatus Poseidoniales archaeon
CCTAGAGCCTTGAACTCAGGCGTTAGAACAGCGGCTAGTGAGGCTGCTCCACTGGGCTCGACAACCATCCCCAGATTATCTAGAATAAGACGCATCGCCTCGACAACCTGCTCGTCACTGACTGTGATGATGGTCTCCAGATGGTCCCTGATGATTGGCCAAGTATGCTCGCCCATGCTAGTCAGCAGCCCATCACAAATCGTGTCTGGTCCGGTCTGGGGCAGGAACTCCCCTGCTTTGAGGGATCTAGCAGCGTCGTCAGCCCCCTCAGGCTCAGCACCAAAGATACGGGTCTCTGGATACATTGCTCTGGTGATAATGCAGGTTCCTGACATCAACCCACCACCCCCTATGGGAGAGACGATTGCATCCAATTCACCGGCCTGCTGAAAGAACTCGAGAGCAGCGGTTCCCTGACCTGCAATCACATTCGGGTTGTCGAACGGGTGAATCAGGACCGCACCGGTTCTGTCCATGATATCTCCAGCAGTAGTTTCTCTGGCTGCCAGAGTGGGCTCGCAGAAGGTAATCTCAGCTCCTTGGTTGTTGACTCCGAGCACCTTGACTCTAGGAGCAGTTTTGGGCATCACGATGTAGGCATCGACCCCGCGGTTTTTGGCAGCCATTGAGAGCGCCTGAGCGTGATTTCCGCTACTATGGGTGCACACACCGCTTTCGGCAGCATCACCGAGCATAATCACAGCATTCGTGGCCCCTCTGAACTTGAACGCCCCGACGTGCTGTAGGTTCTCGCACTTCATCAGTACCTGCCTGCCGGCGAGCTTGTCGATCCCTTCGGCCGAGACCACAGGAGTACGCTTCACGATAGCGTCCAGTCGCCCGGCTGCAGCGAGGACATCCTCGCTGCTGATTGCGTACTCCACGAATCTCGCTACGAGATATCCCTCATGACTCCATCGCTGCGCGGATTTCAAGCGCTGACACCACCTCGTCGTGGCATGGCGACGCAGGCCGAACCTGAATGGAGGGTCCACGCAGCCATAGGCAGCATACTACTGCTCGACACCCTGACAGTCAAGTTGGCTCCGGCAGGCCCGTGGGATGATGAGTCGTTCACTTTGGGTGTAATCGGGCTGACAGGACTGGTTCTGCTGTACATGACTTGGTACAGACTGACTTTCAAGCGCAAGGGGCTGGTCCCTTGGATGGATCTGTGGCAAGACCCAGAAGGCTCGTCAAGGAGTGTTATAGCGGCAGGCCTTGCTATCATCGCTGCAGCTTGGCTTGCCGGCAATGTTGTCGATGAAGCCCTGCCTAAACCAACCGGTCTGATTCTGACCCTTGTCGGCCTACTGGCACTACTCAACGGCGTCTACGTCTATCTGAGCGTAGGCGCACTTTCAGACTCGGATTAGTCAACGCTGGCCAGGCTTCCAGAATTGCAACGGCAGAGGAGTCTCCCCCTGCATCGCTCTGAAGGCGAGATGATCAGCTCTCTCGTTCCACCTGTGCCCGCGATGAGCACGCACGTGCTCGGCCCTCAGCCCACGTACCGAATCAGCCTCCTGCCACAGTGCCTGTACCGACCCGGCTAGGTCTCGGTTGGCTTTTGCGCGCCACTCGCCCGAGGCGATGTTGAGGGCATACTGCGAGTCGCCCCTGATTACCACTACTCCACCCTCGGGTTGAGTCAGAATCCATCTGGCTGCATGAGCAATCGCTGTTAGCTCGGCTGTATTGTTCGAGCCAACCTCGGCCCCTAGGAAATCACTCGCTGAAGGGTCCGTGACTACCGGGCCCGAACGCTCTGCGATGACGTCCCCACCTCCCCGGCCGATTCCACTGTCGCCGGCAACCACACAGAAGCCCCATCCCGCAGGAGTACTTGCTGTGACGTTTTGATTCTCCTCACAAGACCCATCGACATAGATATGCAGTGAGGATTCGACCATATTCAGTCTCCAATCAGGCCAGAGTAGGTGGCCGCATCGAGCAGACCTTCGACCTGAGAGGTATCTTCCATGCTGAGAGTGAAAATCCAACCCTCTCCATACGGGTCCTGATTAATCGACTCGGGAGAATCCTCGAGAGCTTCGTTGGACTCTACTATCTCTCCAGCGACCGGCGCATAGATTTCGCTGACCGATTTAACCGACTCGACACTCGCGCACGGCTCCATAGCACCAACCTTGGCACCAACCTCTGCCAACTCAACCCATACCACGTCTGTAAGTGCGTTTTGGGCGTAGTCGGTGATGCCTACTACGACTGTGTCGCCTTCGATTCTAATCCACTCGTGAGACTCGGTATAATGCAGGTCGTCTGGCACTTCGCTCATGTTTCTCGTGCCTCGGTACTGCATTCAGGGAGTGAAGGTTTCGATACTCACTCTTCCTCCCCGAGAGACTCCTCGAGATGCTCTTTCTCCATCTCTGCCCATGCTGACCCCATACTGGAAACATCCGCTTCTCTCTGTTCTTGGCGCAGCCGCTCGAGCATCTCACCTTCGTCCTCGCGACTGATGAGAGAATCTAATCTGGAAGAGCCGTGAGGCTTGTCGCCCAGCCAGCCGATGTATGCTTGCAGCAAGGTGGCGAGAATCGCCAGTCCGGCGAAGATGGGGGCGAATGAGGAATCCACAGGGGATTCGTCAGATAGGAGCGATATCCGGCCTTCTGCAAGCGAGAGAGCCGTCAGCAGGTACAACGGTACTGCGAACCCTATCAGAACACGTCGAGTTCGTCCAGCAGGGGAACCCATGGATGCGCAACGGCATTCCACGCATAACTTGACCGCAGACTCAAGGCATCTCGCTGATTAGCTTGAGGACCTTGTACGGAAGCAGAGCGCGGTTGACCGGAGTCACCTCAAGTATGCGACCATCATCTCTTCTGCGGATGTCCTGCAACAGAGGGTGACGACTCTTCTTGTGCAGCGTCAGCAGAGTCGGCATGTCGAATTCCAGAGCCCCCCTGACCGCTTCAACGAATCCTTCACTCTCTACGGTGAACTTGCCGACCTCGTCGATTACCAATACCTCGCAGTTGCCAACGGCGTTGCGAATGGCCGGGGCACCGACCCTATCGATCTCGGTTGGATCGATCCCGTATCCGAGGATTCTAGTTCGCGAATCTATCTCTCGGTGAGCCATCACTCCACTCTCACCGGTAGAGATGTCGATGCATGCGTATCCGACCCTCTCACCGTCCTCAATTATCGCTTCACTTCTCATCCCACCGATTACGCTGGAATCGGAACCCGCACCACGCTCCTCGAGCAGCATGCTGACGACCTTATCGAGAACGGCCGACTTACCTGAGCGAGGCAATCCGGTGATGCCAATCTTCGGGTTAATTCCCATTACTTCTGCCTCTTATGCCAAAGCTTGCGCGATGGAACGCTCCGCTTACTGAGCCTTAGGATAATAGACTGTTTGGTCAATTGTTGCGATTTCGCAGTTAAATGGAATCGTTTTTCCTAGAAATGCCCAGAAGTAGGGAATTTACTGCCTCAATTCGTAATTCAGGGTACCATCGGTGGACGGAGGAGGTAGAGGCAACCTCTCGATTTCGTAATTGTTGACATTGTTGTTGGCAGCCCAAGCCCTGGACCAAAGATCCAGAGCATCCGAATTCAACTGCTCTGCAAGAGAAAGAAGACCCTGGTCTACGCCCCCGTGCTCCTCAGCCAGACCATCCAGAACGACCTCGGGTAACTCGAGGTAGTTGACCGAGTTGCCCAGTACGCAGTCAGGTGGGACTACAGCCCAGCGCAGTCGACGTTCTTTCTGGGCGTTCACGATGGCTTGACAGGCCACTCGTGACACTCCCTTGGCTTCGATTGAGCCGGACCACAGGGCATGAGTCCGCTCGGTTGCAAACTCTTCGATACTGGCGTCATAGGCCGGGTGGCGGATGCTGACCCGACCGTCTTCGAGCAGGAAGTGACTGCCTCTGATGAAAGGGACTCCATCACTATCCTCGCCCCAACTCTCGATGTCCGAGGACCACTTCGACTGGTCGACCTCGCCAACCCTGACTCGGATCGGTTCATCACTCGGGTTGAGCCAGTTACCTTCCTCACCCAGTCTGGGTTGATCTGCTAGATTGCCAATCGCCTTTAGTACCGCTCTTCTTGAGAAATCGTCACGCGGCATACGAGGGACAGCCCAAGTCATGTCGGTCCAGACCGACCAAGGTCCGCGCTCCATTTCGATGAATGGGGAGCTACTGTCCAGACCTGTCTTGGTCGAGATATCTTCGCCTCGCAGTGGCCCGAAACTGGTCATCATCTCGGTCTTGCCGCCAACCTCTATGCCGATTACAGAGACTCCCTGTGAGGTTCCCGGGAATACTCTTTGAGGCTCGGGGAACGACCACGATGAGACCCACTGGTTCTGCTCTACAATCATCTTGCGCAGAGCAACACTACTCTTCTCCCTCAGGACCGTGTCAGGGACAATCATGCGGACCTTGCCGCCTTCTGAGACAAGTTGAATGGCTCTCTCTATGAACAGCCTGTACAGGTTGACATTCCCTCTCAGAGCGGAGAATCTCTTGCTGCCGTCAGCTTCGGTGGTGTTGCGCAGCGACTTCGACAGATCTCTTCTCAATTGACTGCCTTCGGGGTGACCTCTGAATCGGTCCTTGATACGCAGCCAAGGAGGCCTGCTCACAAGCAGACGAGGAGCCTCCTGCCAAGGCCAACCGTCCCTGAGTGCATTGACCTGCCTGACGCTGGTCTGCAGGATCTCATCGACCTCTTTGCGGCCTATGCGCCCGTGGTCACCATCTCCTTGCAGGTCAACCAGACCCGAGCGTGCCAGCACCAGCAGAATCCGCCTGCGAGCGCAAGTCACTGCGATTTTCGAAGGGTCAGCCATCTGTAGTCCGTGGAGCAGACGAATCGTATCCTCGCGGGCTTGCTCGGGAGGCAGCTCCTCACATCTCGAGGCATGAATCCTGATGAGGCGGCTGGGGACTACTCCGGCAGCCACAGCCGGGTCGGCCATAGGCAGTGGAATCCCGGTGCGAGTGACCTCGCCTGCCTGAATGGCGCCCTCGGAAGTCTCCTCGGAGCCGCTGAGAACGGTCTGATTGAGTTTCTCTGCGTAGGCCCTGAATCCGGGCGGCATGGCAGCGAGCGAGAGAGTCGCGGGAGGTTCTCTAGTATTCTTTGTATGACCCTTGAGTTCGTCGGCAAGGACAGCACTAACCAGTCTGTCGGGAGTAGAGTAGGCGCCTCTGGGAGAGCGACCGTCGCTAACCGCCTCGTGACGGGACAGAAGATGCTCGAGGACAGCCCCGGCGTCTGAAATAAGGCCGGCTGGAAGAGTCGGCCAGGAGCCAGGCATAGTGGCAGCGATGGGTAGTTTGTGAACTACAGCTTCCTCCCAGGAATCAAGCCACTTCTCAAGTTGCTCGATACGATTCGGACATACATGATCGAGGCGTGCATACCATCCCGAGGCGACACTTGACATGGTACTACGCCCGGCCGAATCGCTGCCCTTCTTTGAAGGGCACGGTCGGTTGTTGAATCGGTCATTGAGCGCACTCATTTGTTGAGTCCGAAAGAATCCTCTTCCAACTCGATGATTGCCCTTCTATGAAGCAGCCAGGCGACGGCCTCGTCAATCTCGTCCGTCCTGATTCCGAAACCCTCCAATTCGGCTACTAATCGGTCGAAATGGAGTTGCTCCTCGCCATTCTGCAACGATTCTTCAATCAATCCGAGTATGTGCTCCGAGACGATGGCTAGGAATGGGTCATCATCAGCATCTAGGGAGCCGAAGTCGACAGCAGCTTCACCCTCACCCTCAGTTTGCAGCGAATTCTCCTCTTGTGCATCCTTCTCGTAGATATCGAAGAGGTTCTTCTGATGCGGGTCCATCCAAGTCGAACGCTCGACGACCTCGCGCTGGCGACGCAGCCGCTTGACCAGAGTTTCAATTCGGTGCAACCGCTGCTCCAGTCGTAGCCTCTCTCTTCCGAGATGACTTTCAACCAACTCTAACTGATCGGTCGCCCGCTCGTCGAGCCAATCGAAAAGGTCCCATGACGGATCTAGCCTGAGCATAGTCTCCCAGAGCCTCGCTACAGATTCAGGCAGAGACCTGACGTCTATTCGTGGGCTTCCACTTCCATCCTCGGGCTGACGGTCCATGTTACA
>CAYMRU010000065.1:0-6102 GCA_964392975.1 uncultured Candidatus Poseidoniales archaeon
GCCGGAGCAAGTCCAAGCAGGTCCGTATGGCATCGGCAGGACCGGGTAGGACGCATAGTTGAATGCGACCAGCCGAAAGGTGAACAGAAAGGGGCTTACTCCCTGCTCCCTCGCCCTAACACCCGTTATTCGACTATGGCATCGAGAACGGATTCGGTGGCCAGAGCTCCGCTTTCCTCGTAGTCCAGCCACGACTCACCTCTGGTTATCCTTGTGCCCACCTCATGGTAAGCCACTATCATGGCGGGCAACAGGATGGAACTGGTCAGGAGTGCCAGTATCAGTAGGAGCATCATCAGGACGAAGAAGTTCTGTAGACCGGGAATCGCCACGAAAAGGCCGGCTGCGAGGCCCGCACAGGTAGTAGTGGTGGTCTCGAAGATTGTCTGGCCGGTCTTGGCCACGGACTTCACGATGCCAGAAGGAGTCTCCCGTTCGTCTTTGATTCTATCAACGATGTGAATCGAATCATCCACCCCGATTCCGAACACGATTGTACCCACCATCGCTGTGAAGAAGTTCACATTCACCCCTCCGCTGCGCATCAGTAGTGGTTGCCACACGACTACAACTCCTACTGCAATCATGGTGAAGAAGGCCAGTCTGGGAGAGCGGAAGAGGAAGGCCATGGCAATCAGCAGAATCAGCATGGTGGCTATCGTGGTCTCGGACTGGGCCTCGTGGACCCCGTCATTGACATCAATAGAAACCGGGAGTCCGCCGGTCAGCAGAGAGTTGAACACCTGCTCGATTTCCAGACCTGTGCATGTCCACGAGGAGTCACACTCCTTGCCGCCTGAGAGGAAGTCGTCGATAGAATCCCTCAGAACCGTGGCATTGACGAGATTCAGGTAAGGCTGATTGACATACACCAGCGTCTTTGTCTCGCCGCTTCCTTGATTCTCGTTCATTAGCATCGAGCGGATCTCGGGAGAGAGGGTGTCGAAGGCGACGTTGACCATGTCCTGCCTGCTGGTGGCAGCATATGGCCAGCAATCTGGTCGGAACGGGTTCGATGACTCGTCCCAGCACTCTTCGTGAAGAATCTCCCACAGGCTCTGATCGTACAGCTCCAAATCCCCAATGACGACATCGACATGTATTGATTTGAGTATCGTCACCAGACTGACTGTTGAAGTATTTTTGACTCGATCTATCTTGTTCACCTGCATGACTTCGATTGCATCGAGTATAGGCAGGTCTCTGATAGGGGCAGTCTCATTCTGAGATCCGCGTTGGGTCGCATCTACAATGAACATATTCGTCTGCCCGCCATCGAACACGTTACTGTACTCTCTGAGAGTCTCGTACGACTCGAGACCTGGGGGGACCTCGTCGGCCGCCCCGCTGATTCCCTTCCCGAGTTCCTCCTTGAGGATTGAAGCCCCAGCGGCAGTGAGAACTAGGGTGACGAGTAGTACGATTACCGTGTTCTTCACCGGCACTTCCCCTATCCTTTCCCAAAGCCTGTCGAAGGCCTTGAAAGGAGTTTTTCTGTACTTCAGGAGTTGTACCAAGGCCGGCACCAGAATCATCGACATGACAAATGTAATCGCAATGCCTAGGAGCAGGGTCGTACCGACTGTCCTCATTGGCTCTATTGGCACGAGGCTTGGCCATCGAAGAACGCTGAATCCGATTATAGTGGTCAGAGCTGAGAGGAAGATGGCGTGACCAGTGGTCAACACTGCCCTTACGGTGGCTGTGAGAGTGATATGCGAGTCCCACGGGTCAATGTCCTCGGTCTCAAAACCATCTCTCTGGGCAGACCAAGCCATCTCGAGTCTCTCTTCAATCAGTTCGACCCGATTTTCCTCGATTCTATTCGTAAGATGAAGGGCGTAATCGACCCCGAGGCCGACTAGAATCGGTCCAACGGAGATAATCATCGGAGTGAGTGTGATGTCGGCGATTACGGTGATTCCGAAGGTGATTGCCAGACTCATAAGGATTGGAGCCCCGCAGATGATGATTACCTTCGGATTGCGGTGCAGCAGCAGCATGGCGAGACATACTAGCACTCCGCTGATTGGCAACATACGGTCTACCAGCTCCTGATAGATGGCATCCGAGATGTCGTGTACCACTGGAGTCAGCCCGGTGATGGTCACAGCCTTCCTTTCGTCAGTGGACGTGAATTCATCCATCGTTGAAGTCGGAGAGAGATATGTGCGGAGACATATCGGACAGACTGGAGTTTCGCCAGGTTTAGGTTCGGCATAGATTGTCAGTTTAGCATGTCTGATGAATGCCTTGTGATCTCTCAGTATTCCTTCTGGATTCTCATCGCTGACACCCTTGGGATCAGGTCGAGCCGTGATGTCGGTCTCGCTCATGTCGAACTTCAGGCCCATGATGACCACTGCCGTGTCCCAGATACCGTCTCCGTCGAGGTCGTTGGTTGGGTCTCCATCGCCGTCGCTATCCACGGTTAGGTCGAGGTCGTTTGTATCTCGGACGAAGCTGGATAGTAGTGGTTCTGCGTCCTCTACGAAACGGTCGATTCTTTCTTGAGCGCCCTCTCCTTCTGGAATTGAGTAGCCTTCAAACGGATTCAATAAGGATACGGCGCAGTCCTCTCCGTCTCCTGTCGGAAGGACATGCTTCTCCATAGCGCAGTTGAACCGATAATTGGAGGAGTTCGCCTCCTTGATAATCTGGGCAGGCGATAGGACCCAGACTACACCATCTATTGCCCCTCTGTCTTCTTTATTGTAATCGAGCCCCTCTTGATAGGCTGAACCACCATAATGAACATCATCGCCTTCAATCCAAGATATCTGTTTGAGAATCTCAACATGAGTGATGTTCTCAGTGCCTCGCATTGATGGGTCAGCGATGGCATTGTCAGTCTGGATGTAGAGCATGAAGATGTCAGTTGACCATTGCTCACGGACCTGCTGTAGCAACTCAGTGGAATCTGCACCATCAGGCAGATAGATTTCGACATCTCCGTTGATTTGATGTTCGAACTCCATCGCATCTCTGCCTATAGTAGCTGTAACTAGGAGTAGCAGAATCACTACGGCCGCAGGGCTTCTGAGAATTGAGGAATAAGTCAGTTCAGCGGTTCTGCGTGTGATTGCGTCGGCAGCATCACCGGCATCGTCCACCAGTTGTGCGACCGTATCGACACCGTCGCCGATAAAACTCGATGAAATCGCTTCTCTGGCGTCGTCAATTGACTGCTTTACTGGCTTCAAGGATTCAAAGAATCGATCCCAAAAGGCCTGCTCATCATCACGGTTTTCGTCGGACTCAACAGAGTATCTGTCGGTCGGTTCCTCCTCACCCACGCGGGGGTGCCCCCGCGGGAGCCAAATGAAGCGTTCGTAATGGCTCTCCGTCAGAGGCGATTTAGCGCAGCATCAGGATTCCTGGAACTGACTGACTGTGGTGACTGTCTGCTGGCCGTCGATGACACGCCTGAGTGCGGCCATACTGATTACCAGAGGCACGTAGCCTGCACCATCAGCGGTGGTGTAGGTGCTGCAGCCGGAAACGGCTTCGGTATGCAGACTGAGCTTGAGTGCTCCACCTGCCTTGCTGCACCTCGCCCACCCCACCAGGGTGGTCGGGTTTTCGTTCTCTTTTTGTTCATCTTTCTTCGGGGTTGTTTTCGTCATTTTTCTACCTCCTATCTCCGAGTCGAGATACCCATCCAGATATCAATTGAGCCAAGGGGCATCACTGCGAATGAAACTGTAGCTCTGTAGCAGCCGTAGGCTGGGTTCGCAGAGTATACGAAAGTGATGAATGAAGAGGGTTATCTCATGCCCGATGGACTCAAGGCATGCGGTAGGTTGGACGACACATGGAACTGGTCACCGGAGGGGCTGGATTCATCGGCTCTCACCTAGTCGACGCCTTGGTTTCCAATGGTAAGACTGTCAGGGTTCTCGACAACTTCAGCAGTGGCCGGATGGAGTTCCTCTCCCAACACGAGGGGTCTGGCAAGATCGAGGTGGTCAAAGCTGATCTTCTGGACTCAGATTCAGTCAGGGGTGCCATGGCAGGCGTAGACGTCGTGCATCACATGGCAGCTAATCCAGATATCAGATTGGGTACGACTGTGACTGACACTGACCTCAAACAGGGCACAGTCGCGACCTACAATGTGCTTGAAGCGATGAGGCTCGAGGATGTCGGGCAGATTTCATTCTCATCCTCGTCTGCTGTGTATGGAGAGGCTGATGTCATGCCCACGCCCGAAACTTATGGGCCAATCAAGCCAATTTCCCTTTATGGGGCCTCAAAGTTGGCCTCAGAGGCACTGATTACAGCTTGGTGCGGAACCTTCGGAGCCAAGTCCTGGATTCACCGCTTCGCCAACATTGTCGGCCCGAGGGGCACTCACGGGGTAATCTACGACTTCATTCACAAGTTGAAGGCGGACCCGAGTAGGCTTGAGGTCCTAGGAAATGGCTTGCAAGAAAAGTCCTACATGTCCGCTCACGACTGCGTGCAGGCGATGGTCCACCTCATCGACAACACCGGCTCGGATGTCAATCTGTACAACCTAGGCACTGGAGACACCTGCTCGGTGCGCAAGATAGCGGAGATAGTTATCGAGGAGAGTGGGTTTGAGGGAGTCTCGGTTGATTACACCGGCGGAGACAGGGGTTGGGCTGGCGATGTACCCAAGACCTCACTGAATGTCGACAACCTGTTCGATACCGGCTTCAGGCCTGAGATGATGTCCGAGGATGCTATCAGGCATACTGCAAACGCACTGATATCAGAGATTGGGCTTTGATGTCGTGCAACTAATGACTATTTCATTAACACGAACCACGAGGAAGTCCCGTGAGTAAGCGCTGGTATCAGGATAATAGGCGAGATGCCTGGAGGCGCATCGCGCGCTCCAAGGGATATCGTACACGCTCGGCGTACAAGTTGAAACAGATCCAAGAGAGGTTTGGCATCATCAGGAAAGGTGACTGCGTGCTCGACGTAGGGTGTCATCCGGGTGGTTGGTTGCAAGTCGCAGTCGAGGAGTCAGGAGATGAAGGGCTCGTAATAGGAGTCGATTTGCTCGCCACCTCTCCTGTAGAAGGCGCTGCCGTAATCATCGGAGATATCACTGAAGAATCCACAATTGGGCGAATCGACGAAGCCCTTGATGGCCGTGAGATTGATGTTTTAGTCAGTGATATCTCGCCCAATCTGACTGGGCGCTACGACACCGACCAGACTATCTCGTTAGAGCTCTCGACTCTGGTTCTGGATGCTGCTATGCGGTTCGTACCCGCAGGAGGGTCATTCGTGACCAAGATATTCCAAGGTATTGGGATTGAGGGGCTTGTGGATGCGGCTAGAGATAGATTCTCAAACGTTCAGAGATTCTCTCCGACCGCCAGCAGAAGCTCGTCTTCCGAGACGTACCTTGTATGCCAGAACAGATTGCCACACCCTCGAACAGCCGCTCGCGGCAAGAGTGCGTTGGACCAAGTCAACGAGCATCTGGGGAAATTAGGTGTGCTTGTCGAGGATGACGAGGATGACGAGGATACTGTGGTCGGTTTCAGAAGGCTGAGCAAGGACGATTGAACACTTTCAACCTCCAAGCTTCTACACTTTGAACGACCCCCCTGCCCACATTTGATAGCCGAATCTCGGATTTGCATGATGATTCAATGAGTAAGGAATTCAAACAAGTGATTCTGAGGGATTCGGGCATTACTGGTGCTGGGGCAGTGCCCGTTCAAAGAATCAGAGAGGATAGGCCAGTCAGAAAACTCGAAGTCAAAGTTCTACGGAGATATCCTCCTCGCCTAATCTCAAGCCGCAAGTGGACAGGTAGAGTCGCTGCGGCATGTGGAAGAGACTCCACTGGTGTAATCGGACTGGTTCTATGGGATGATCAAGTCGATTTGGTTGCCACCGGAGACACGGTCGTAATCCGAAACGGATGGTGCAAGCGCAGGATGGGGGAGAGAGTGGTTTCGACGGAGAGGTCAGGTAGCCTTGTGGTCAAGGATTACTCTGAATCTCGGTCGTAAGGGGCTATGTTCTGCCATTCTGATGCGTCAGAGCGGGCCACTACAGCATGCACCCATTCAGAATCGGAGCAGTTGAACACCTCGTGAGGCAGGCCCGGCT
>CAYMRU010000066.1:0-6079 GCA_964392975.1 uncultured Candidatus Poseidoniales archaeon
GGAGACTGCTCGTCCAAGCAACCGAGATTGAGGTTCTCTCTCAGGGAGAGGTAGTTTACCTCGACTGGGAGATTGAGCCATACACACTGACCTATGAGGTTGGCAAGTTGGTCGTCATCGACGGCACTGTCGTGAGCGATGGAGAAGACTGGTGGATAGAAGGAGACTCGCCTACTGACAAGTTGTGCTTGTTGCCTTCACCCGAGGATATCGATGGCAACATTACCGGTCAGAGCGGTGACTGGGGCGGCAGGTTGGCATGGTCTACCGACGAGGCTGAGGTCTGCTTAGACCGAGGTTATGCCGAGTCGTTGCAATATCCAGCAGGGCAATTCGGGGATGACATCGTTGCTCTGAAGGATGTCGCTGGGGATCCTTTCTCGTATGTAGGAAACAGTTACCAGTTTGAGGGTTGGATTACGGATCCTGTCTCGCCTGACTATGACAAGGGGTATGTCGGAGATGGCGAGGGATACTACGACCGCGACACCAAGTTGAGATTGCATCTGGTCGGCGAACACACAGAGTGGATTGAGCCTGGCCAAGAGATTCGGTTCAATGCCACAGTGCTCTGGTCAGAAGCTGATGGTAGAGTGGTGCTCGAGGCACGCTCGTGGCTTCTGGGAGAGGTTCCCGAGCCCACCATACTGAACTGGGGAGACGGGTACAACTCTTGGAAATGGAACATCGGATGGAAAGTTCAAATCACCGGAGAGGCGGAGATGGATGAGGATGGAAATCAGTGGATTAAACGCTCCGGGAGCGAAGAGAGAGTCTGTCTGCTTGGTGATGGAACAGAGTCTAGCCAGCAGATGCAGATTGGTGAGCCAATTGAATGGATTGGTCGTTTGACGATGATTGAGGACTCGATACAGAACTCTGCTCAATTCTGCATCGATATTCGACCGTAGGTGGTTGCATGGACGGGGTGATGCTGGACTTTGCTTGGCTGATAGCATCATTCATTTTCGGAATCATGCTGGGCTGTCTGACCGGCCTAATTCCGGGATTTCACGTCAACAATGTCGCGCTAATCGCCCTCAGTCTGTCACCGGTTGCGGTTGCCATCGGCATACCACTAGATGCAGTGGCTGGCATCATCGTTGCATGCGGTACGGTCCACACCTTCCTCAACTACATCCCGAGCGCATTAGTCGGGGCTCCGGACGATAACATGGCTCTGGCCTTGCTACCTGGCCACAGGATGCTAATCTCAGGCCAAGCCGCGCAGGGAGTAGCATACTCCGCGCGAGGCTCTCAGATGGGGATGTTGATGTCCATCCCTCTTTTGATAGTGGCTAGACTACTATTCGGTGAGGATCCTGGTTTGGGACTTTACGAGTCCAGTCGTGAGGTCCTGCCGTGGCTGTTGCTCACCATCTCAATCTTCCTGATTCTCACGGAGACCACCCGACTGTCATGGCCAGAATGGAGCCAGCGCCTCACCAGCAGGCTGGTGTTCCCGCTACCGCGCAAGATTGAGTTTAGCATACCAATCTGGAAGTTCAGAATCCAGCGCAAGTGGGAGAATATCGACCTGCGGCTGGGAGACAGTTCGAGGACTGCGGGTATTCTCGCAGCGACCTTCTTCTTCCTGCTCACCGGGTTCTACGGCTGGGCTGTTTTCGAGTTACCAGGAAGATCGCCGATTGGGATGCCTTCAGCGACTCTGCTTTTCCCGGGCCTAGCAGGTTTGTTCGGAATAGCCAACCTGATTGACATCTATGTCACTACATCAGAGATACCGCCTCAGGAGGCTAACTGGGAGATGCCTCCGATGAAGCCTCTTGCAATTCCGACTTTCCTGTCCGCAATCGTCTCGTCGGTAATGGCAATCCTGCCGGGAATGACTGCCGCTCAGGCTACTGTGGTAGTGATGAGTATGCGGAACTTATGGGGCAGACTGACAGACCCAAACTACATTCCGGCGGACTTCGAGCATGGCACCCAGCCTGGATTCATCCCCAGTGCGAATGCAACGGACATTGAGGGGCTAGACGATCTCTCGGAGGATGAGAAGGAGATGTTCGAGGAGGTGCTGTCTGAAGCAGGAGTAAGTCCTGATCTTGACCTTGGGGCTCAGAGCCAGCAGCAGGATCTCGAGATTATCGCAATCCTTTCTTCTGTCAACACTGCGGTGACGGTCATGGTTCTCGGCTTCCTGTATATGGTCGGAAGACCCAGATCGGGCGCTGCTCTAGCTCTGAATATGATGTACCCTATCGACATGTGGAACGCAGTCGAGCCACCAGCAGACTTCGTTCGCCTATTGGGCATCACAATAGCCTCCGGGCTGTTCGCTGTCCCGGTAATGATCAAGGTCGGCAAGGGCATGCTGAAGATGCACGAACTGGTCCCTCTGAGGACGTTGGTAATCTCGGTAACTGGATTCATCGCCATACTTGTCTGGCTGTCTACCGGCTGGATTGGACTGGGCGTACTGATTATTGGTACAGCAATGGGTCTGATGCCACCTAGGATAGGCATCAGACGCAGTCATGCGATGGGCATTATCCTCGTCCCGATAATGCTCTACACGTTCGCGCGCGAGTTCGATGGCTTTGGCTTCATCTGAGTTAGTAACGGCTCAGAGAGAGCATTTTCGATACTGCAACGCTTATTCGTCCAACCGCTCTGACGGCGTTAGGTGCGAGAGCATGGTTAGTAAGAAAACAGCATTGATGGTAGGGGCTTTGCTCCTATTGGTGAACATAGCAATCGGAGTAACTGGAGTCGTTGATGGGATAATCAAAGGCACAGTTGAAGAGGGGGTTGCAGGACTTTACGACGGTTACGACGAAGATGGCAATGAGAACTACTCTGTAGACTATGATGAGGAGTGGCATGTTTCGTCTGCCCCAAGAGTCTACTTCGCCAACTCAATCACGGATGCCTCAGCATTGGATTCGGACAATCCTGCTGATGCATTCACCAAGATGGGTCCCTTCATCTACAATGTGACTACGAACAGAGAGATCCTCGACTTCGACTATGATGCGAAAACTGTGACCTACTCCGAGTACGATGTATTCGAGTGGTGTGCCGAGTGCACATGGACCGATGACGAGGGCGTCGAGCACGCCTCGGTTTCGGGCGATACCAACATCACCAACGTCAACATCCTTTGGAATACGCAGCGAATTGGCGGAATGGGTGGAGCCAGTGGTGGAATATTCTACGGCGAGACCTTTGCCAAGGCCATGTTCGCAGCCGGGATGGTCGAGTTCGATCTCTCAAACAGGGCCCCCAGCATCTGGGCGTCCGAGGACATCGAGGAAATGGCGGATTCACTCACCTTTCCAGCCCCATACTTTGACAGCATCATGTACGATGCAGTTGATCCCTCTACTGGGAACTGTATCGCCCTCACTTGCGACCTCGGTCCAGTCATAGTGGCTGGAATGGGTGCACCTGATGGAGGCGAGGTCACACAGACTAGGGCGGCTCTATACGGCTACTCCAGTGCTGATGCGGCGACTATGGACTCAGTCGATGCGGCCGTGTTCGGGCTAGCTGCGAGTAAGTTCGTCGAGCATGGTGGTGGGGCCGAGATAAACAACGAAACCCCGCAGCTCAAGGAGAGGTTTAACGAGGTCAGCGGAATCATGGTGAATGACCCAGACACACTCAACAACTTGCTATTCGATCCCAACGTGGGGATGATGGGGTCGTTCGAGATTAGCGGGATACCCCTGCCTGGTATGGTCATCGGGCTGCTGCTGCCCCTGCAGTCCGGCAGTTACTACGATGCCATGATTACCTACAATCTCGGACTCCTGACTATCGCATCCCTTGCCGACTACGTCGAGCCATGGGTCGGACTTGGGGTAACCGGCGAGCCTAGACACTTCGAGAAGATTCTGATGGGAGGGCAGGGGACTATGGACTCCGATGATTGGTGGCACACCGCGTTCGGAGCAGCAGACCCGCTTGCTGGAGAGTACATTCCCATAGGACTCAACCGAGAACAATTCGCTGGGATGGCAGACTTATCAATGGAAAAGTCCGACTTCATCCTCAACGACCCTGAAATCGGCCTGAAGTCATCCTTCCCTGCCTCATTCATGTATGGCGAGTTAGCTGGCATGTCCCTACCTGATTCCGACGGCAACCAGCACGTCTGGGACGATGCCTATGTTGCCTCGCTGTATGATATTCCCGAAGATGCGGCTCATGCCCTCAGGGACTGGGTCAACAACTTCTACTTCGACACCGTGATGCCGGTTCTGCTGAACTTCGTCACCGGCAACGAGCCATATACCACTCAGCCCGTGAGCCACTGGCTGTATGGCTGGAACGATGCTGTCAACACATACTTCGGTTTCTTCCCTTGGGTCAGTCTTGAGACCAATGACACCTACTACGGCTCCGAAGGAGTCAGCACAGGAGATCGGTCGGTGTACACGATGAGCACTTCCGGAGACAGTTACACGCAGCGTCTGGCTCAAGGATACATCAACTCCGATGGAAATGGTCTGTGCGACTACGACTATGATGCGGAGGGCAACTTCCTCGGCTATGATTTGCCGTGTGAAGAAGGTAAAGTCTACGGTATGACAGAGTATCTGCCGTGGAGAGCCCCTCATCGCGAAGATGCTGCATTGGGTCTGCTTTCCGACCATGTCGGTAACGACGAAACTATGGTAGCAGGTACCATTGGATCAGTTGCTGATGCGGAGAATCCCTTCGATGTGAACATCATCGGATATGCAGTTGCTCAGTCGGAGCTAGGAGGAGATACTACATACAAGGGAATAGACATGGTCGAGCACACTGTTACTTTGGACCCTGCCAGCACCCAGATTCAGGGCAAGTTGATTGGTTCTGCGACCTTCGTAGATGCTATGCCTGGAGCTCTTCCTGTATACCTCGGTGTGGATATCGACATGAAGGTTGAGCCAGTGACAAATATGCCGATGTATGGAAAGGTCACCGCTGTATTCTACCTAGATTTGCGAGGACCCGGGTCGATGAACCCGGATTTCGATTCCAACGATGTGATGCCGGTATTCGAGATTCATTCATTCACTGAAGTCGATGACGAAACTGCAGATGCCTTCGTAGGTGGAGTTACCGAAAACCTCGGCCCTATGGGCTGGACTAACTTCGGTGGCACAGCAGGTGCTCCTCTGGTATACGTGCACATGTTGATTGCTCTGTTGTATGTGGCCGGAATCGGACTTGTGACCTATGGTTCCATGGGAGCCAATGGCCCTGATGAAGAAGAGGATTAGAGTCTCCAGCCGGCTTTGCCGGCTGCGGGCACGCATGCACGAAGGGTTGAATCCCGATTAGTAGTGGCGTGCACCATGCGAGAGCGTGGGAGTGCTAGTGCAGCGGCCCTAGCATTGGCCATGCTCTTACTGATGTCACTGTATCCTGCAGTGGAGTCTGGCCTTACTGAGAATCGAACGGAGAATGCTACTAGTCGTTCGACAGCATGCTCAGGAGTATGTGTCAATGAGCTCATGCCCAACGCGGATGGTTCAGACCAAGGAATCTTCCCGAACGGAGAATGGGTCGAGCTGTACAACTCGGGCTCTACAGGAGTGGGCTTGGAGAACTGGACCCTCGAAGACATCGGAGGCTGGGTTCACCCAATCGATTCCTCGACATGGGTCGGATTCTCGAATCTGGACGAATCATACGTCATCGCAGCAGGGAGCTATGTCGTAATCGCAGAGAACGAGGTCGGAACACTTCGCCTCAACAATGCTGGTGAGACTCTGTACCTAAAGGACGCAAGTGGCACAATCATTCACACCGTCACCACAGGAGAGGCATCTAACGGAGTCTCAAAGATTCCCGGTGCTGATGCATCAGCTGACTGGGTCGACTCCGAGGAGAACACTCCGGGAGCAGAGAACTCGGAAGGCTCCGGCGGAGGAGGTGGGAGTGAACCCGAGGGAACTCCCTCAGATTTGACTCGAGTCATGATGGTTCCAAGTGGGGCAGAGGTGACTGGGTTGCATGTTAACTCACTGGGCAATCTGTTCGTCAATGCGATGCACCCCGACGAGGATTACTACGATGCCACCGTCGGGGTAATCAACGGAGTTGATTGGAATGCCCTTCCCGA
>CAYMRU010000067.1:0-5892 GCA_964392975.1 uncultured Candidatus Poseidoniales archaeon
GTCTGCGAATCATCCCGCGCTTGCGGCCGCAGCGTCGGCAGCCGTTTGAGCGGCCTATCTCCCTACCATGATCATGAGCCATCTATCTCACTCCTCCACTATCTCGAGCTCAAATTGCTCGGTGAACCACTTCTTGCTCTCTTCGGTGCCAACTCTGTGCCCATATCCGACACGCGAGGAACTCTGTCTGCGGCGCGAGACCCTGTGGCCGGGCCTCTCGAGGACTATGTTGACATCCATACCGAAGATTCCGATATCCGGGTCATACTTCTGATTCGGGAAATCAGTGTAGTCGGAGATTCCGAAGGAGAGGTTGCCCTGTGAGTCGAAGTTGTACGAGGGAAGTGTGTTCTGGCGGACCCAGAAAGCGTCCTTGAGGAAGGACTGGACGGACTCACTGTCGCGAATAGTGACCTTGCAGCCTATCGGAGCGCCCCTGCGGGTGCCCAGATCGCGATTGGTCTGGGTCGCTAGAGTGCGTACGGGTTTCATTCCGGTCAGCAACTCAAGAACTCGCTCAGCGAGTTGTAGGCGCTGACCACCCTCGCCCACACCAATGTTCACGGTGACCTTTGTAATCGAGGCGGTTAGCATCGGATTGGCTCCTTGACTCATGACTCAGCCCCCGGGATGTCTGAAGATGAGCCGATAACGAAGACGTAGTCTGCTATCGTCGAGAACTCTTCGAACTGGACCTCGTTGGCCTTTGATGAGCGTTTAATATCGTGACCTCTGATAGTCGCGGTCTCGCCGATGTGACTGCCCCCTGTGAGGTACGAGAGTGTGCCTTCGGAGAACTTGTGGTGAGCGGAAATCTGCTGATCAGGGAGAGAAAGGACAACGCTGTCTCCTGTGCTGTATGCGGATGCATCGTCCATCAGGATATTGCGACCATCGTGCAGGTGCAACTGAGTTCGGCCGCCGCGGATGGTGGCCTTCCCCATCACTCTGCATACCTTGGAGTTTGCATCACTGCTAGAGATTGGTCGGTAACGCAACTTGCCGTTGGTATCCAACACACATCGGTAGTTGTCATCAGCCACGGTCAGCACATCCATCAACCCAACACCGCGTCCTCCGTCGGTCTCAATTCGTCCATCGACCTTGACCACTCGCGAGTGCAGTATTCGCTTAGCCTCACGGTGAGTGTGAGCGACTCCAAGCACGTCGCGGAGGATGAGTGCTAACGGCATGCAGTTCTCGATGTTGTGTCCGCCTGGATTCGGTTTCTGGACCCAGATTGAAGACTTCCTTGGAAGCGGCCAGCTGCGGGGCATCACGAGTCTCTTGATGTGGCTTCTACTCATCTGAGGCACCTCCAGCTCTCTCAAGGAGTCTCTTGATTCTCAATTGGTCGCCATCGAACAGAGAGGTGACGACTATGTTGGAGGACCTGATGGGGACTCCCTCCTCCTTTCCGTCCGCTGTACTCAAGGTCATGCCATCGATGAAAATTAGCGACCTCTCGGTGTCGACCGAGGCCACCTTGGCCTTGATTCCGCTGCGGCCTCTAGACTGTCCCAGACGCTTGCCACGTGAATCTGACTTGACGCTGTTGGGGCTGCCAAAATCGCCTCTCACGACCTCCACCTCGTCACCGACTCTGACGGTGACCGTACGAATGGCCTGCAACTCTGGGTCGTCGGTGACCAATCTAGCTCGAATGCGCTTGCGCTTGAGGTGTAGTGGAGCGTCACTTCCCTTGCGGCGCTGCTTTCCGGGTTTTTTACTCACCATTTTTCTCACCTCATACAATCTGCTTCGCCGTTGCAGCGATTCTCGGCCAGCGCTCTGCGGACTCCCTACTGACAGGACCCTTGATGTCAGAGCCCTGGACCTCTCCCTTGCGGTTCGTAATCACGCAGGCGTTGTCCTCGAACTGGACCCAGGTGCCATCGACCCTTCTGAATGGACGGGCTTGACGTACGATTACGGCATCGAAAATCTGGCGTCGCGTCTCGGGAGTTCCTCTGCGCACAGTAACTCTGACCATGTCACCGACTCCTGCTGAGGGGTAGCGGCGTGCGACCCCGCCCTTGTTCAGGACTGTTATGAGCTGGACTACCTTGGCCCCGGTGTTGTCAACGCAGTCGAGCTTCGCCTGCGTAGGAAGTCCTGCAGTGACCTTTCCGGGTATACCCTTCATTCCAATCCCTCCTTCTCGATGACGCAGAACTTGACGGTCTTGGACAGAGGACGGCACTCCATGATGCGGACCTTGTCTCCTGCGTTCACTTCCCCGATGCACGAAGGCAGATGTGCTGCGTAGCGTCGGGTGCGCTTCTGGTAGCGCTCGTACTTCTTCATGTAGCGAGTGGTCTGTCTCTCGACAACAATCGAATCTGACATCATCGATGAGGAGACTGTGCCCTCGATAATCTGTCCACGCAGCCTCAGACTCCCATAGAACGGACAGTTATCGTTTCCGTCCCACTCTCCCTTGGGGGTCCTGACATCGACTCCTATGTCTCTCATCTCAGTCCCTCCTGTACCTTCTGTTGATCCGATCTTCTGGACGTTGAGTCACAGATGAGCCTTCGATTAGCTCTCCGGAATCGATTCTGAATGTGATGACGTTCTTCGCCAGGCGAACTCTCCCGCTGTCGGTCAGAACGCGGATGGTTCTGCGGGTCTCATCTAGGACCGTTCCAGTCAAACCGACCAGAGTTGGATCCAATGATTCTACCACAGTGATGTTTCTAGACAGCCAAGGCATGTGCATTGTGCTCATCATCATCGCACCTCCACCTGGTATCCATTCTGCTCTAGGACCTTGGCAGCCCTCCGCTTGTGGTCGCCCTGTAGTTCGATGGTGCGATCCTTGACTGTGCCACCGCTAGCGCAGGCTCCTTTGAGTATCTTAGCCAACTCCCCGAGGTCGATGGCCGAGTCATCGATTCCTTGAACGATTGTGACCATCTTTCCATACCTCCTTCTTTCTACTGAGATTGTCGCTTTCTGCTGCTCCTTCGCTATCTCTTGGCAGATACATAGTTCGTCAGGCAGTCCACACAGGTTGCATATGCCCGCCATCTGTTCTACTCACTCTCCTGATTCATTCGTGTGAGCAATCTGGCTATGCTCCTTCGAGTCTGCTTGTAAGCTCCTGAGTTGGAGGCTGAGCCGCCCAATGCCTGCTGGGAGCGGAGTTGGAGCATCTCTTCTCTGAGCTCCTCCAGCATCTCGAGGCGTTGCTCGGGACTCATAGAATCTATGTCTCTGGAACTGATGTGCGACATTCACTCCTCCTCCTTCGACTCGATGTCGGCCATCTTCTCTACGACGGAGTCAACCACGTCGTCGGCTTCAGGGGCTAGGCTATCCTCAGATTCAGTGCCTTCGATGTCGTCTTCGCTGGTCTCGAATATCGCGACCTCGGAGATAGGCGGTAGACCGGAGTCTGCGCGCTCAGTGATGATTATCTCGTGTGGGAGTTTGACTCCCGGCCTCATAATCTTGACTGTACAGCCGATGGTTCCGAGCTTCTTGACAGCGGTTGAGAATCCAGAGTCCATGAACTCTAGCGCAGTCTCTCCACAGAACTTGATGTGTCCTTGCTGAAACTTCTCTACGCGGTGGCGGGCACCGGTAATCTTGCCGCTGAGGATGACTAGGCAACCGCGGGCGCCTGCATCCATAATCTGCTGGGCAGTGCCGTGACCGGCCCTGCGGAAGAACCAGCCTCGCTCGAGCGAGCTTGCCAGCTTGCTGGCCATGATCTGAGCGCTCAGGCGAGGTTCCTCGACCTCGTCGACATCGAGATGAGGTCGGTCAAGGTCGAAATCGTTCTTGAGTCGATTACCGAGCTCGTGGATGACCTTTCCTCTACGACCGATCACTCTTCCGACCTGCTCGGCCCGAAGGCTAATCTTGGTGCCTTCTGGAGTGCGTGTGAAAGTCAGACCGGAGAATCCTGCGCGCTCGGTCTCGCGGAGCAAGAACTCACGCACGAGCTGTCGCTTGACATTGCGGTCGACGAGAGCTCGGATTGTCGTCTGCTGCTTCATTCATTCACCTCAGAATAGCTCCTCGTCCTCACCCTCGGCATAGTGCTCGAGGAAAATCTCGAGATTGATCTGGTAGTGGTTGCTAGGAGTGGCGCGTCCTTGCGCGCGGGGGCGCCAATTGGCGGCGACCTGTCCGCGATGGGCGGCTATGTGAGTAATCGTCATGTCCTCGGCATCGAGGGTGTCGAAGCGCTGGCGAGCGTTGTCCATAGCGCTGTTAATCAGTTTGATGAATTCCTTAGAGGCTTTGTTCGGGTACTTGCCAGGGCCCATCTTGCCCTTGCGGTGACCTGCCATCGTGTTGCCACCTCTGCCTCTGCGAGATCGGCGGGTGTAGGGTATCGCCCTCTTCTTGGCTACAACGTCCTCAAGATACTGGACGGCTACTGCAGCGTTCATACCCCGGATTGCCTTGGCGATGTGGTAGCAGTGCTTGTGGTGGCAGTCGATGTTGACGGCGCGAGCCGTCACTAGGTTAGAGCCCTCAAGCAACTGGGTGTATCCAGACTGCGGCTTTCCTGCTCTCCTGCTCATCTCTTCACCTCACTTCAGTGCCACGTGCTGTGACGAACGGGTAGCACCCACACCAGGACCGGTGTGTGTGACCGACTTGCGCGTGTGGGCGAACTCGCCCAGCGCATGGCCAATCATCTCAGGGGCTACCTCGACATTGACGAAGTCCTTGCCGTTGTGGATTCCAACTTTGGTCCCAACCATCTCAGGTAGTACATACATGCCACGGCAGTGGGTCTTGACGACCTTGCCGTTGTTGGAGCGGACTCTGTCCAAAAACTTCTGGCACTCTGGACTCAGGCCTCGTGAGAGCGAACGCTTTGCCCTAGAAGGCATCAGCGTGGCGATGCATGGGGCCCCCATGTCATCCTCGGGAGGGTAAAGAGGAAGCTCGAGTAACTGCTCCATTGTGTAGCCGCGCCACAGGAACTCCTTCTTCCTGCGCTCGCTAATCCTCGAGCGCCTCTTGCGGGCCTGGCGACGCGCCAGCTTAGGGGAGCGGAACACCTTCTTGGATCTCCTTCGGGCCATTCTATGCACTCTCCTGCTCTCTCACTCTGCCGCGACCGGTTCGGCGCGGAGCGATGTTTCCGACCTTCTTGCCGGGTGGAGCGTTTCTGCTGACTGAGCTCGGGCCGTGGACGGCCTGATGGTTTCCTCCGCCGTGAGGGTGGTCGACCGGGTTCATCGCGACTCCGCTCACAGTCGGGTACATCTTGCCTCGTGCCTTAGCGCGGTAGTGCGCAGCACCGGCCTTCATCAGAGGCTTCTCGTTTCGGCCGTGGCCAGATAGTACTCCGATAGTTGCCCTGCAGTCTGCTGGCAGGTCCTTGACGCGGCCACTTGGCAGTCTGACGCGGACCCTGTCATCGATTCGGGCCTCAAGTACGGCTGAGTTGCCGCCCGAGCGAGCGAACTTGCCGCCGTCACCGGGTCTTGCCTCGATGTTGGAAATTGGAGTTCCCTCAGGAATTTGTGAAAGGTTGGTGACATTGCCAGGTCGCAGAGTCACGTTGCCACCGAATGAAAGGTTCTGTCCTACCGAGATTCCCTCAGGGGCTGCGATGTGGCCGATTGTGCCGTCATCGAACTTGATCTTGGCCAGAGGTGCGGTGTGTGCTGGGCTGTGAATCAACTCGACGACCTCTCCAATCTTGTCGTTAACACGAGGAATCCTGTTGGAAGCCGGGAAACGGTGGCTTGAGACCTTGTTCTTTGGACTCGAACCCTTGCGTTGTGAACGTGTGCGCTTACCCATCTCATCTACCTCCCTAGAACGCTCCTAACTTGAGAGCTGCCTCCTCGGCATCGTATCCTTCGGCTAGTCGCACGCTAGCGTGCTTACCGGTGATGGTGAATCTGGTGTTGACCT
>CAYMRU010000068.1:0-5827 GCA_964392975.1 uncultured Candidatus Poseidoniales archaeon
TTCACAATCCCTGCGGAAGTTGACATACTTGGGAAGACACAGATTGATAGGATGGTAATAACCCGATAGATGTAGGTGAGCCCTTGGGTAAGATAGTGAATGCGACCGATGCGGACTTCGATGTTGTGACAAGTAGTGACGAGTGGGTACTCGTGGATTTCTGGGCCCCGTGGTGTGGGCCGTGCAGAGTAATCGCGCCGGTGCTCGAGCAAATTGCCGGTGAGCGTGACATCACCATAGCCAAGGTCAACACAGATGCCAACCCAATCACACCCGTAAGACACGGTGTTCGCGGGATTCCCAACCTGGTGCTGTTCCGCGGCGGACAGGTTGTCGACAGGATGACCGGAGCGCTTCCCAAGCCGAGTATGGATGACTGGTTGAACCGCCACATGGCCTAATCGGTGGCTTCTCGCAGTTTTCTTGCACGCTCCTCAAGTGGAGCTCCGACTTCTCTCAGGAGTCTTGCCCTAAGTGCCTCGTGCAGCCACATCCCGTCGCTCAATTCCAGCATCAGTCCACGCTCGATTAAGTCTGAGGGTGGGAGGCCGTCGAAGTTGGCGGCACTTGCCAGCGAGTCCCAAGGAACTGGTTTGTCTGCAACCGCGAGCAAGGCCAGAATCTCACGGTGATCACTAGGGAGCACATCGAGTATCTCCTCATCGAGGAAGCGAAGCCAGTCGTCGTGCAGGGCCTGGCCGTACATCTCAAGCAGTTCTACTGCTAGCGGATGCCCGCCCGTTGCCCGATGGATTTCCTCTGCGGGAGCCTTGCTCGGTAGGTCTAGAGTATCCAGCCACTGGGCCACCTCTTCGAGAGTCAGGCCGGAAAGAGCGAGTTCCTGCACCCTGCCTCTCGTGTGCACATCACGTCTGTCGTAGAACGTCATGCTGGTCCTAGAAATCAGCAGGAGTCTCATCGAGGTGGTCTCGGCTATCTGAAGCAGAGCGCCCAGTAGATGATTGCCTTCTGTGCCAAGATTGTGAACATCATCGAGTATGAGCAGAAACTGCTGAATCTGCTCGCCCCTGTGTCCATCTTCGTCTTGCAGGTGTGCCACCAAACGGCGTCTGTACAAATCCAAATCGAGTCTGGCTCCTGGCTTCAATGGAAGGCTATCGATGACCCCGTAGGGGTCATCGGAAGAATCTTCAGTATTGATTTTTAATCGGTGTAGCAAGCTAGTTGCGATACCCAAGGGAGAGTCCCATGGCTGGCACGGGTAATACATCGCCATCAGGTCCAAGTTCTGCTCCAGCATACCATCCATCCAAAATGAGGTTAGAGTAGTCTTGCCGCAACCAGCTATCCCCGAGAGTGCGAATGCAGGAGTCTCAGAGGAGTACCATTCATCGAGAGTATCTCTCTGTTCTGCGCGTCCGTGTACCGTCCTTGTCTGCGGAGGCTTGGTGTGGTATGTCGAGTGGGCACCGGCGAGCAGTGAGAGCGAGCCGGGGGGAGGCAGGTCTGCCGAGTCGGTTCTGACTATTGCTCCGAAGCGGATGTCACCGAAGTTCAGAACCCCTTCGTGCTGTGCGTGCATTAGCACCTGCAGAAGTGTGAGATTAGTCTTGAGATGGCTTGCTGCTTGGTCGGCTCTGACTTCGAGCAACTTGCCGTCGTTTCCTCTAACTAGAATCTTCTTCGATCTCATCTCGCTGATTCGCTCTCTGGCCTCGGCTCGTCCATCCTCCGTGAGTTGCCATGTCTTCTGTCTGCGATCCTCGCCTCGAATGGTTCTCGTGTGCTCTGAGACCAATCCGCTTGTCATCAGTTCGCGCATCGACCTCGAGACATTTGGTGGATGGAGGGCACAGATTTCGGCTATTCCGGGCCGCGTAACTTCGTAGCTTACGAGATAGTGATCGGCCTGATGGTCCTGCTCCCACAAGTGCATGAGAATGCGGTCAGCGACAGGGACGCTAGGTCTCGAATCTCTGGCCGCCATGGGATTTCGCGAGAGTAGACCCCTGCATCAAGCGTTCGCAATGCTGCGCCGTCACTTCTGTACCTTGGTCAGATTCAATAGACGATGCCTTCAGGATAAATTGTGGAAGATGACAGGCGTGCTCGTCTATTGAAGTTACAGCGCATGGAAGCCACAGAGGCTGAAGTGTACCGTCGCCTAGCGAGGATGCAGAAGGACCAAGTCAATCGGTCCATATTGGAAGGAATCAGCCTTGAAGAAGAGCGTCATGAGGCTGTGATTGCGGGTATGACTGGTGAGAAGGTTCGTCCGGACATGAGGAAGGTTCGTAGACAAATCATGCTAGCGAGATTGTTCGGATTTACATTCTCTGTCAAAATGATGGAGGCTACAGAGCAAGATGCCGCGGCTGAATACAGGGAGCTTGGCCTGGACGAGATTGCAGAAGAGGAGGAAGCACACGAGGAGAATATGATTGGAATGCTCGATGAGGAGCGTCTGAGATATTCAGGTAGTGTTGTGCTAGGTATGTCAGATGCTCTAGTCGAGTTGACGGGTGCCCTTGCAGGACTTACTTTCGCTTTGCAGAGTCTCAACCTAGTTGCACTAGCCGGACTCGTAACTGGAGTCTCTGCCGCTTTCAGCATGGGGGCTTCCGAATACCTGTCATCAAGGGCGGAAAAGAAGAGCGAATCTGCAGTTAAGGCAGCATTCTTCACTTGGATTTCATATCTGATTACAGTTCTATTACTGGTTTCGCCATACCTACTGTTCAGCGCAGATAGCCCTGACTTCCAAGGGCTAGAGCCACATGTCCAAGCCCTTCTTTGTACCTTCTTCATAGGATTGTTGATCGTTGCTGTGTTCAACTTCTATGTATCAGTAGTCGAAGAGGTCTCATTTAGAAGTAGATTTGCAGAGATGGCGGCAATACTCGGAGTAGTCAGTCTGATTTCCTACGGAATTGGAATTGCTCTCAGAGGCATGCTAGGAGTCGATATCTGAGCCTGAAAACGCCTCCGCAACCTATGTGTCTAAGACCCCTGTCGCGGAGTCATGGATGCATACGACGAATTGCTTGAGGAACTGAAGGACATCGACCTGATTGGTCAGATCGGAGGCCTGATGGGATGGGACCAAGAGGTCCTGATGCCACCCAAGGCAGCAGCATTGAGAGCTGAGCAAATGGCTTGGATTTCCAAGACCGGTCACCAGAAACTGACTAATCCCAGAGTGGGTGAATTACTCACCGAACTGGAGTCCAGAGGTGGTCTGGATGATGTTCAGTCTGCCAATGTTAGACTGGCGAGGGAGTCGTACGACAAGGCAACCAAGCTTCCCACTGAGTTCGTCGAGGAGATGGCAAAGCACCGATCGAGAGCTCAGATATCGTGGACCGAGGCTCGTGCCAAGGACGACTTCTCGATCTTCAGAGACGATTTGGAGAAGGCCATCGACATAGCGAGGCGCAAAGCAGACTACCTCGGCTATGACGAGTTGCGCTACGATGCCTTGCTTGACCTTTACGAGACAGGCCTGAGTGTGGCCAGAGTAGACCCCCTGTTCGCGGGCCTACGTGAGAACGTAGCCCCGCTGATTAAGCAGGTCAATGAGAACGGGGTGCGACCCGACATGTCCTGGGTTGAGGACAATACTTGGGGGCAATCCGGGCAGGAGTCTCTCAGCCAAGCCGTGTCTGAGGCTATCGGGTTCGACTTCTCCGCAGGAAGGCGGGACGCTTCTACACACCCGTTCTGCGGTGGGGCCAACCCGGATGATGTGCGCTGGACCACACGATACAACGAGTCAGACCCGTTCGGCTCACTCTACGGCTCCATGCACGAGACTGGACATGGAACCTACGAGCAGGGAAGGAGGCGCGATTTGGACTTCCAACCTGCAGGGGAAGCCAATGGCCTGGGTGTCCACGAGAGTCAGAGTAGGCTGTGGGAGAATCAAGTCGGGCGCTCGCGCGAGTTCTGCGAGTGGGCGCTGCCGCTCTGGCAGCAGTACTTCCCCGAGAACATGGCCGGAGTCACCGCCGAGCAGTTGTGGCAGGCCGTCAACCTCGTCGAGCCAAGTCTGATTCGAGTCGAGGCTGACGAGGCGACCTACAATGTCCACATCATGATCCGTTACGAGCTAGAGAAGCAACTCATCGCAGGTGATATCGAGGTGGATGATCTACCCGACGCTTGGGACGATATGTACGAGGAGTTTCTCGGCATCAGGGCTCCCAACCGATCGCTAGGTGTCCTGCAGGACATCCACTGGTCGATGGGTGCTTTCGGCTACTTCCCGACTTACACCTTGGGTAATCTGTACGCCGCGCAACTGCTGGCAGCCGCGCGCGAGGATCTTCCTGACCATGATCAGCAGATGCGCAGTGGAGAATTCACCCCACTGCTATCTTGGATGCGTAATCATGTCCACCAGAGAGGCAGTATTCTAGAGCCTGCAGACCTGATTGGGGAAGCTACAGGATCTCCTCCGTCTCCGGATGCTTTCATAGACTACCTGCGCGACAAGGTGGAGCGGCTTTACGGCATCAGTGGATGAGCGGTCACACGAAAGTCCGATATCGGATGGTCCCTGTGTGAGGGCGTGACTGGGCTTGCTCTGACTTCCGTCTCCTCGCTGAGAAGAGATTTGGGAGACGAATGTACAGTTCTCAGAATCCATGGAGACCGAATCTTCGCCGGCTCGCGAGAGGGCGTTCTGGCCTGCTGGATGGCCGTTACAGGCGAGAAAGTTTGGGAGGCATCGTTAGCGGGGCCAATCAGCGATCTAGACTTCGCAGAAAATCGCGTATACGTAGCCGGGTCATCGATGGTAAACTGTGTGAATCACGATAGTGGTGAGATCGTCTGGAGCAAGGAGCTAGAAGGTTCCAGTGACTACGTCGTCGTCGATGATGGCGTCTGGGCGACCTCGTCAGTCTATGAGATTGAGATTGGCGACTACACCGAGTCGACGATATGGAGATTCGATGGTGCTGGCGAACTGCAGCAACGCTGGACCATTGCAGAGCGCTGTTGGTTCATCGGTTCGGATTACAGCGGTTTGGTCCTCGGTCTGGGTAGGCCCAGATGTGGTGCGCTGAGATTGGACGATGGGGAGTTGGAGCATCTTGAGATTCCCGGTGCGGGCCCTGTTACTTGTGGAACCGTTGCTGGTAATAGGATCCTGCTTGGTCACTCTGACGGTAAGGTCAGCGAAGTAGACGGGTCCGACTGCGGCTCGGCGCTTGAAGGTGAATCTCCGGTCAGCGCCGTCCTAGGAGTAGAAAACGGGACGATTGTTGGTCTTGAAGACGGGATGGTAGTCTCCAGCGCAGGCTGGAGCCACTCTTCCGGGGGAACTGTCGCAGCACTTTCCCTAGGTCCCTGGATATCCTCTGATCGAGTACTCTGGATTCCTTCAGGACACGGTGTGACAGTACTCCACCAGGATGGCGGGAATCCTCTGCTAGAGCTGGTGCATGAATGCAGAATCACTGAATCCGACTCGAATGGGGACATTATTGTCCTTGGTGATTCACAAGGAGCGATTCACCTAGTCGAGCGAGACGTGCTCTCTAGGCGCCTCGAACAAGAAACTGACAAGAGTGAGGACGATGCCAGAAAGAAGGAGATGATGGACAGATTGAGAGGTCTGCGTGGGCGCTGAAACGCAGTGGAAATTAACAATCTATGACCCTTATTTCCGCTGTACTGCTCTGAAATAAAGAAAGGTTTAATTACCGCCGCTTTCCCTGTGAACTTTGCCGCTTCTTTGGAGCTGGTGTGGGGGCGCTTCGGCGCGACCCGCGGGCCACAGAAACCGAGCCGCGAAAAAGCGGCGGCGGAACCCGGGATTCGGAAGGAGAACGGGGGATAGTCGGAACGCCATGTGGGCGGG
>CAYMRU010000069.1:0-5808 GCA_964392975.1 uncultured Candidatus Poseidoniales archaeon
ACCCCCTCGACATCTATCCTCGCTGCATTGACTGAATGCTTGGGCACACCACCCTCGGCGCAGACGTTAATCGAGTGAACCACCGCGCTCATTGGCCTGCCTCCGAGAAGTCGAATGTAACATCCAATCTATCAAGCATTTCGAGGTATCTGTCGGCGAGTTTCTCATTGGGCTCGCTCATCACATGCTTCCAGTATCTCCACGCTGCGATTGACAGCGTGGCATACCTGTGCATGGCCGGAAGGGCCGCTCTCTCAGAGTCCGTGAGTGGGCGGACCGATTCGTATCCGGTCAACAGGGCTTGCCAGCGCTCCGGCACCGGAGCACCGCCCTGCCAGCCGAAGCCGACGAATGCCATCACGAGGTCGAAGACTCGAGGACCGATCCACGCCTCCTCAAAGTCGATGATTGCAGCAACGCTACCGGCCCCGAGCACATTATCTGGAAACAAATCACCATGCAGAATTCCCTCTGGCAAGCCTTCGGAGATGCTTCCGCTCAACTGCTCTCCCTCAGTTTTGAGCCGAGCCAAGAATTCAGGCCACTGCGACTCAGGTCCAGCCGCCTCGTACATCCGCTCAAACAGACTCCAACCCATCCTGTAATCGCGTGGGAAGCACTCGGCGAGAGGAATCTCGTGCATCATAGCCATCACTTCGCCGAGACTCTCAAGGGAGTTGGAGTCAGAGCCGAGATGCCCGCCACCGATGTAGGGCAACAGGGTCCAAGCAATCCCCTCCCTGACGGTGTAGCGCCCACTCTCAGAGAGCTGCATCGGCACTGAGGTGGGGATGCCATGCTGCTGCAAGTGCAACTGCCGCTCGATTACTGTCTGGACGCCCGACTCACTCTGGGCATTCCAGATTTTGAGAACAAGCCGGGTTCCATCAGACAGAGTGAGGAGGGTGTTGGAGTTGTCCCAGCCTCCTTCCATCGGCGTGATTGTCTCCAATCCCTCCAAGCCTGCGAGTGCGAGCATGGATTCGACCGCTTCTCGGGACAACCGGGCCACCATGCAAACGTCAGCGTGAGCACATATTGCTTCACCGGTTGCACATGGTGACTCAAAGGATCAGATCTCTCAGGCGCATCGATACCGATGGCCACTGGTGAGCATCGCGCATCTCGATGATTCGCGCACGCGAGTCACCCAGAGCAGCATCATCCAGATTATCGAGTGAGGAGACCATCTCTGCGGCCGTCCGACCTTGCAAAACGATGGCTCCCTCTACATCATCGAAAATATCGAGAGGCGTCACTGCGATTGCCGTTCCAGCCGCCACGGCCATCCTAACCGCCCCACTAGCGCTCTCCTTGGTATTCTGATATGGGAAGACCACCAATTCCATTGAGGAGAGAGTGGAAATCGCATAGTCTTGCTCGAGGAACTCGGTCTGCAGCAGAACACGGCCCCCTAGACCGAGCCTCGAAATCATATCCTCACATTCTTTGAGAGCTGCACCCGAATCTTCCCTAACTGAGCATAACATGACCAGATAGTCCCAATTATCCAGTTCGGAGAAGGCCTGAATCAACTCAGTGAATCCCTTGTGCGACATCATGAATCCAAAAGTTCCCATGACCCTGCCTTCGGGAACAGGGAGCCCGGCCGAGCCCGAGGGCGGGGGGTATACCCCATGCGGGACAAGTGCTGTATTTCCATCGACCCCGAGTTCGCGAAGTCTGTTGACATCACTACTCTGGTGGACGATTACCTTCCTGCACAACCTCATCCCGGGTACAGCCCTGTCTATCCGATTGGACCTGAACACGAGAGGCCTCTCCTTGGTGTTGTGCAGAATCACGGAGACCTCGATGCCCGCATCGACCAGACTGTGGATGAGGACGTTCAGATTCGAGAACAGCATAATTCCGGGATGGTGCTGGATGAGGGCCGTTGTGATTCCCTCCTCGAGAGCGCACGATACCAACTCGCTGAAATCCCCGTCTTTCTTGCTCCAGCATCGGCGTACGAAATCCTCATCCTCACGAATCAGCATCTCTCCTCTCGGCGCTAGGACCACGAAGTCCTCGCCGAGATGAGCAAGGATATTCTCCGAATGAGCCGCAATCCCACACTTCTCATTCCAAGTTGATACCCATCCAATCATTAGAGCACCTTCTATTCAAAATCGTAGTTCTCGTATACTTCCACGAGCTGCTTCACTTCCTTGGATACCAATCCGAACTTCCGTTTCCTGCCTCTGAGCGAGAAGCCGTCCAAGTCAACATCGAAGCCAAGTTTGGACAAGCACTGCTGCGCCTGGTCGTTGCTGTAGGGATATCGAAGAAACTCGACTTTGTCCAACCCTTCTTCACTCGCGTGGCGGAATGACTCAAGCAACTCACTAATGCCAAGGGGATCTTGTGGATTTGACTCAATAAGACGACCGATACTGACTTCGGGCAAATCCATGCCATACCTCATCTTCGTCGCATTCGCAGTAAGGAAATTTCTTCTGTCCATGGACTTGATTGCGGACTCGAAATCTCCGAAAATAACCAGAATAGGCAGATTTACTGCAGTTCCGGGGTGCTTCTTATGACAAATCAAGCTGTAGTTATCGGGCCGAGTCCGAATCTGTTTGGACTCTAGGTAATCACAGATGGCGTTCGAAGCAACGCCACCATGAGAAACGACCCACAGGTCCATTTCTTCGACGACTAAGTCGGAAGGTCCGATTTCTTTCACATACCAACGAACTAGCATCAGGTTATAGATTCTGAATAAGAAATCGACTTGGTTCATCGAGTCAAGACAATCTTGTTGCGCTGAGTTGAATAATCGAATACGGCTCCACAGTCTTGTGATTGACCTCGCATCACCGGCATTAGGGGGATTCCAAGACTCTCTTGATGTCGCGTTCGGTACATCCTTAGGGTGGATTGCAGGACATTTGATTCTAGTCGGCGCGGTGGCACTTATCGCACTCGCAATCAGTAAACGCGACCATATCGTCAATCAATCCGGCTTCTCAAAAGAAACCGCAGTGGACTTCGCAGCTACGACTGCGGCTACCCTAGTCCTGTTCTCAATCTTCACGAGCACTTTCGATTGGCCACAAACCCCAGCATTGGTTCTGGGAATAGTCGCTGCACTTTCCCTCAGGTGGCACGTTTTAATCGTCGAATGAGTTCCGCCTGCGTCGGATTACGACAACTGCGATAGTGAGCACTAGGACTACTGCGACACCACCGATGATTACCGGAGCCTCCTCTTCGTAATCACCGAAGATTGAGTTGTTGCCAGTGAGTTCTAGCGTCCCGATTCCAACACTCTTGGGCTCTACAGTCAAATCAATCAGATTGCTTCCCGGACAAGAATTCGGAGTTGATTCACCCGACCTGACAACGACCACACAACCATCCCATGTGTTTGCTAGGTTTGAGGGCGTCAGCAAAGTGAATTGACAATTCTCGGATGTCCCGCCGTCCGGAATCATCACATCGCAAGGCGGACTCTGATCGTCGAAACCACCCGGCCATGCAGAAGAGCCCGATTTATCGATCATCACTGCATCATACGAGGTCGAGGAATCTGTGTTGCTATCACACGATATCGATACCGAGAAGGTCACTATCTCCCCCGCCTCAATAGTACCCCCACCTTGGCCTACGCTGTGGTCGCAGGTGGTGAACTCTGAGATTGTGACATCGACCTCATCTGAGTCGCTGGCCATGCCGGTCACAGGGATGCCGGCTGCTGTGGTGACATCAGCAGAGACGTTTACGAGATAGTCTCCCGCTTCGTCACTCTGCTGAGCAGTTACTGTAATCATGAAAATCTCAGATTCGCCCGCGGCAATCTCCAGACTGTCCTCGTAGGTACCACCGAGTTCCTCGAACTCGACATCGATGCTGATTTCCTCATCCCACATCGAGTCGTTCTCCACTTCGCAACTAATCAGCGTCGAACCACTCGAAGAACCAGAGACGTCGATTTCAACCGAATCAGTGCATTCCAGTGTCACACTGGGCAGCACACCCTGTGCCGAAACCGTCGGAATCAGTGCCATCACAGGCACCAGAAGGAGCAGCGAGGTAACTGCTACTACCCTCCTCGACATGATTTCGGCTACCACTCCACTCGGATAGATATTCTCCATTCTGCCGTCCAACCCGAGCGATTTGCCGACTCAAAGCATTCATGGCGACCCCTAGGGTCGCCCGAACTCATGAGCGAGGGTGCGGGCAAGCCACCAGTGGTCATCGTCAAGCCCGAGACCACGGTCACCAGTGGTACTGAGGTTCAAGAGAAGCTGATTGCCGCTGCGAGAGTGTTCTCCGACCTGCTCAAGCCGACTCTAGGCCCCCGTGGTCTCGACAAGATGCTGTACAAGACCGATGGCAGTACCGCCATCACCAACGACGGTGCCAAGATCGTCGCTGAACTCATGGTCAAGCATCCCGCTGCCAAGATGATGGTCTCGATGGGTAATTCGCAAGAGGAGGCCTGTGGAGATGGTGTCACCACAACCATGCTGCTCTGTGGAGCCCTTCTTGAGGAGGCCAACAACCTACTCCGTAAGGGATTACACCCTCTTACGCTCGTCGAGGGCTACAGATTGGGTCTTGCGGCGTGCATCGAGCAGATGGATGCCGATAGCCGAGGCGGCTCTGAGGAGAGACTCACTGCAGTAGCAGAGACCGCGCTGCGCGGCAAGGGAGCGGAGGCTGCATTGGACCACTTCTCAACAATCATCTCACAGGCTCTGAGTGTACTTGCCCTGAACCGTGATGACGCCGGTGCCGAGCATGTTGCGATGTTCAAGACCGGCACCGGCGGGCTGAGGGACTCGAGGCTGATTCGAGGCGTCGTCGTTAACCGTAGAGTTCTGATGGACAGCCTGCCCAATCATCTTGAGGATGCTAAGGTAGCTGTATTGGGTGGAGACCTGAAGATTCGCTCGATGACCAGAGACGCCGAAATCAAAATCACTAGCGCCGACCAATTGGACTCTTTCGTCGATGCCGAGAGGTCGCGCAAGGATGCGATTGCCGAAGCGATAATCTCCAGTGGGGCCGGAGTTGTTCTCTGCTCGGGAGAAGTCGACCGCGATATCCTGCACAGGCTCTCCGACTCGGCGATCATCGCGGTCGGAGAGTTGGACGAATCGGAGCTCAGGAACGCTGCACAGGCAACCGGAGCCAATATCGTCGACTCTGTGCTCGATATCGGAGCCGACGACCTTGGAGTCTGTGGTTCCCTTGACTGGGAGAGGAGGGAGGCCTCCGACCAGGTCGAGGACATCATCAGAATCGATGGGTGCCCCAAGCCGCGAGCAGTGACCATCGAGGTCGGAGGTGGCGGGGACACCGCTACCGAGGAGATCATCAGAGGTCTGCACGACTCGCTCAGAGCGACTTCAATCGCTCTGGCAGACGACGAGTTGCTTCCGGGAGCAGGGTCAATTCACGCTAGGATGGCGGCAGCTGTACGCCGTGCATCCGAGCAGGAACCGGGCCGAGCAAGACTGGCGATGGATGCCTATGCTCGAGCCCTTGAGATCATCCCGGCGACATTAGTCGAGAACTCAGGAGGGGACTCCCTCGACCGCATTCTCGAATTGAGAGCCGCAGCGAATGAGGATGACTTCACAGGCATCACACCCGAGGGTAACGTGGGACCAGCAACGGGCGTCTGGCACCCCCGGGCAGTGGTTGAGGAAGGTCTGGAGTCGGCGACTGAGACGGCAATGAGTATGCTCAGGATAGACCAGGTCATCTCTGCTCGAGGAGACTAGTAGCGTACAAACTCTTCAAGTCCCTCGCACACACGCATCCACATGGCACAACCACGTGCGCTGC
>CAYMRU010000070.1:0-5619 GCA_964392975.1 uncultured Candidatus Poseidoniales archaeon
GTCGAGTGTGTACTCATACCTACGGACACGCTCCCGCCGGCTACTCACACCAACTGCTTCATCCTCGGAGAGCGCGGTGGAGAGAGAGTAATTGTCGACCCGGCTGCTAAGGACGAGGAGGGGTTTGAGGAGTTGGCGTTCAAAGTTCAGGAGATTTTTGATGATGATAGTTCGATTAATGCCACGATCTTCACACATAGGCACCCGGACCATATCGGCGACTTACAGCGAATCTCAGAGATTTACCAAGCCCCAATCTGGGCCAGTGCTGAGACTCTAGCAGCCATCCATCCCTGTGATTCGGATCGAGTGTTGACCGAGGGTGACTCGTTTGTGCTCGATGGTCCGAGTGGAGGAATTCGCTGGGATGTTATCGAGAGTCCGGGCCACTGTCCCGGACAGATTTGTCTAGTGGGCGAATCGGGAATTGTGTCCGGAGACAATTGTACTTTGGTGGGTACAATACTCGTTCCCTCGGGAGAGGGTGACATGGGCGAATACATCTCTGGACTGGAGAGGATTCGATCCATGGAGCCAAAGGTCCTGTTTCCTGGGCACGGACCCCTAATTGCCAACCCTAAGAGGCTGCTGACAGAGTATATCGAGCATCGTAAGGCGAGGCATGAAAGGGTTCTGAAGGCGGTTCAGGATGGAAATTCCAAGTTGGCTAATATCACCGCGGTGGTTTACGCGGATACACCTGATGCACACCCCATACTAGCTCAGGATCAGGTACTGTCGCATCTCAAGGAGCTGATTAGAACAAAGCATGTGGAATGGCGAGAGAATACATTCCACGCAACATTGCCGGGTGAATCTTGAAGTCCTGCATTCACTGGCCAATTTATGGCCGAGGACGAGCGTTGGTGGATTCACGACGAAGAGGAGGGAGAGGAGTCCTCCAAAGAATCAGTCGAGGAAGCTCTGAATAAAGCCGAAACTGAAAGAATTCAGCGTGATAAGGAGATGGAAGAGGCTCGGCATGAGCTTGAATTGGCACGAATTGAAGCTGAGAAGGGGGAGCTTGAGGATGAGGATGGTCAAACAACCAATCTGAGAGAGGAACACGGTGGAGTCCTAGGATTTTGGTGGCTTACACCTACTGAAGCCGTGACCATAGGACTCTCTACCATGCTTGTTGTGTTCTTCCTAGGCATGGGGACTTATATTTCCGGAGATGAGCCAAAGTGGATGGCTGCAGAAGCAGAAATCCTAGAGAAGTACCCCGGATATGATTTCATCGAACATGAGGAATGTGATGACTGGGGCTGTGATTACTGGACAGAAATTGAGTGTTGGGCGGATTTGGACGTATCTTACTCTGTTGACGGGGTGAACTATACTGGCGAAGCAGATGGATATTGGTTGTATACTGAACCTGATTACAATGGTGCAGAATTTGATTGTCTAGATTATGCTGAAGATGAGGCGCTACCAATTGGCAGCTTGGTCACCATTTACTATGATCCCGGTAATCCCTCTGACATCAGTCTTTACGAACCCATTTCTGATTCAATTATCATATTCTTCTGCTGTATACCAGTTTTCCTGTTGCTAATGGTTGCCACATTGATTAATGCTAGGTTAAACAATTCTCCCGAGCTAAGTCCGGGGGAGCATCAATCGAACGAGGCAGGAGGTTCTACCGTAGTGCACCATCACCATCATGGAGGATGGAGGGGGCCTAGGTGGAGATTCGTTTGGAGAGACTCTGGTAGACATCGAAGACACGGTGGAAGACGGAGTTCCTCTAGGAGAATATCTGGCGGTGGCGGTCGAAGAGGCGGTGGCGGTCGAAGAGGCGGTGGCGGGCGCAGGTAAGCGTTCGACAGAATGAAATCATCTCTCTCCTAAGACAGAATATGCAGGAGTTATGGAGCGGTGCTCCAGAACTAGAGGGGGCGAACTCTGAAGAGGAGTTCATCGAGGTTGAACCTGGAATCTCACTGAGAGTCCTGAGATGGATTCCCGATAGTGAGACAGCAGCATCCAATGGACCGGTCGTGGTTGTCCCTGGCTGGGGCTCTGTTTTCGAGGGTTGGAGGCCACTGATTACAGAATGGGTCATGCGCCGACCGATAGTCTACATCGAGACCAGAGAGAAGAAGAGCGCCGTGATTACAAAAAAAGTCGGCAGGAGTGATTTTGAGATGTCCAAGCACGGCACCGACATACGGGCGGTCCTGATGCACCTCGGCATCGATTCTAGGGATGTCGATTGGTTCTCTTCCTCTCTCGGTGCGACCCTGTTGATTGATTCCTACCAAAGCGGTGTGCTGAGCGGTCACTCTTCCGTTCTTCTGGCACCTAATCCTGATTTTGAGTTCCCTCTATGGGCGAGAATAGTCATGAGTTTGCCAATTCCTCAATTCATTCATCCATCCCTGATGCGATTCACTGTGTGGCTTGTCGACCGCAGGACCAAGGAGGAAGGGCAGCGTATCCGATATCGTAGAACTCTTCTGGCACAGGACCTGAATCGAATGCTCTTGAGTGCTAGGGCCAACATGCGATACAGCCTCCCTGATGACCTTTCTAGCGTGGATTTGCCGTGTGCTGTGATGACCGCTTCCTCGGACACACTCCACGACATGAGCAAGGTTCTGGACATCGTCGAACGGATACCCGGAGCGGTCCTGATTGAGGTCCCTAGCAATCAGTATGCACACGAGGCAGAAGTGCTAGTCGAGATTGAGGAATTCCACTCTTCAATCGGCAATTAGGACGATTTTGCCAAGCGATTCCCTGATGAAGGGTAGTTGAGCCGGGCGGGTTGAGCAACATGCGCGAGCAGTCCTCATCGTTCGATGTCGCCCGCATCGTGCGTGAGCTTTCGGGAATGGTCGGAGCACGCGCGCGCAAGGCATACCAGCCGCACTACGAACAGGTGGTCCTGCGGCTGAACCGGAAAGGCGTTCCCTCGACTGACCTAGTGATTGTCAGAGGACGTCGTGTCTACACTTCTCAGAGGGATCGGCCCATGCCCTCGAAGCCTTCTCATTTCGCCATGGTCATGCGCAAACATCTGAACAACTCCCGACTGGTCGGAGTGGAGCAACTCGGGTTTGACCGAGTCATCCGATTGATTTTCGAGCACGGGGGTGGGCGCCTAGGTTTGATTATCGAGCTGTTCAGAGATGGAAACGTCGTACTGCTCGACGAAAACGATGTCATCATCCAGCCACTAACTCATGCCAAGTATGCGAGTCGTACTCTCAAGAAAGGTGTGGCTTACACTCCGCCTCCTGAGACTCTAGACCCACGTGAGATGAATCGAGACGTGCTGGACAGTCTGCTAGATGGCAGTGAGCACAATCTAATCCGGACCCTCGCTGCACGGGCCAATCTGGGTAGAATCTACGGCAGCACGGCATGCTCGATTGCCGGAATCGAGGAGGATGTGGCTGCCAACTCACTGGACTCCACTCAGCGTGACTCGCTCGAGTCGGCAATCGACTCGATGTTGCAGCAGTTGTCTGATGGGGCTGATGCGAAGATGTGGTTGGCTGACTCTAAGGCGATGGATGCCTGGGGGGCTGCAGACAACGAGGCTGCTCGAGATGCAGCCTCTTCGGGAATAACTGAGATTGCCCCTATCGACCTCGCTTACACCGATTCTAGCACCATGGTAGAGGTCGCGTCTCTATCAGTCGCATATGACGCGGTGTTCGGCTCTCACGATGCTGCCGCATTCATCCGCCGCGAGGAGGAGATGCTGGTCGATTCGGGAGAGGATGATGGTGTCATTCAGGCCAAGTTGGGACGCAGAGCAGCCCAGCAGAGGGCTGCGATTGATAGATTCCACGAGCGAGCGGCGATTACCCAAGAATTGGGCAGGGCAATTCAGGACAACTGGGAGCACGTAGACTCTCTGCTCTCTCAGTTCAACGAGGCGGTCGCCTCAGACGGTTGGGAGGGAGTGATGGATAAGATTCACGATGTGCCTTGGATAGACAGCGCCGACCCGGCTAGGCAGACGATTGTAGCTTACCTGCCCGACGAGGATGGCGATCTAGGGGGGAGCATTACTCTGGAGGTCTCCAACACTGTGCACCAGAACGCTCAGCGCTACTTCGAGGAGGGTCGCTCACAGAAGAACAAGGCCAAGGGAGCCGAGAAGGCGCTGGCGCTCACCGAGAAGGACCAGGAGAGGGCTGAGAAGCAGGCTGCCAAGGATGCCGCTGCAGGCAGACTTAGAGCTAAGAAACGAAGCAAGAGATTCTGGTTTGAGAGGCATCGCTGGGCCATGTTGTCTGACGGACATCTCCTTGTCGGAGGCAGGGATGCCAAAGGCAACGATGTTGTCGTCCGCAAGCACCTGACCTCAAACGACCTGTACTTCCACGCCGACCTTCACGGAGCACCTTCTTGTTCGCTCAAACTCAAGGATGGTCTTATCCCCAATCAGAACCCATCCGAAGCAATCCCGGAGGGGGTAGCCTCACTACAGATTGTACAGAATCTCGGCGAGGACTTAGAGGATGCTCGTCAACTGCCTGAATCGCTACACTCCGAGGCCGCTCAAGTTGCAGTATGTTGGTCCAGAGCGTGGGGCAGCGGGGGTGCTGCGGCTATCGCATTCCATGCAAGACCAAGTCAAGTCTCGAAGACTACCGAATCCGGAGAATCACTTGCACGTGGCTCATTCGTAGTTAGGGGTCAGCGAAACTGGCATCGCGATCTTCCACTAGAGATGGCTATCGGAATGGCGGTAGTCAACGGAGTACCCATTCCAGTCTCTGGAACACCATCTACAATATCTGAGCATTGCGAAAGGTGGGCTAAAGTCACCCCAGGGAGAGAAAAGAAAGAGAGTATAGCCAATCGTATCTCCAAGGCCACCGGCTTGGCTCAGGATGATTTGTTATCGTGCCTGCCACCCGGTAACTGCTCACTCGAAGATCACGGTCTGGTTCAGTCTTGATCACGAGTTCGCCATTCTGGAGCAGTCATGGCATAGAGTGCTGCGTCGACATAGTGGTCATACAACCACTCCCTATCCTTCGTTATTCCTTCCAAGCGCATTCCAAGATTCTCTGCGATAGCGCGGCTACGGAAGTTCCCAGTAGCGGCTTCAAGGACGAATCTGTGTAGTCCTAAGTCGTCAAAGCAATGTTCCATCAATCGAATACAAGATTTAGTCACATATCCATTTCCAGTTTGATCCTCGGCCAACCAGTAGCCAACTCCACAACCCCTGTTTCCCCAATCTATCCAGTTCAGGCTGATTGTACCGACCATATTACCATCCAGTCTGATACCATAGAGGATTCCTTCTCCTCTTACGTACTCCTCCAAAGTTGATGCGATGAAAGAAGTCTCGTCCTCCACGCTTTTTGTTCTATCTAGCCAGGCCAGCCACTCTCTGAGGTTCTTCCTGTTGGCATCGACGGTTGCGAACAACTCCGCAGCGTCATCCAACCCTATCTGTCGCAATTCCAAACCGTCTTCGACTTGAAGTTCGATGTAAGGGAATAGAGAACCACCGGAAGACATCGGACCACCACATCTACCAGACACTAGAATTGGCGTTGATTCGTGCGTATATAGGGTTCGGGCTCTGCGACAATGCTTCAAACGAGGGCCATCAGGACGAGTCATGGCGGAGTCGGGCGAAGG
>CAYMRU010000071.1:0-5591 GCA_964392975.1 uncultured Candidatus Poseidoniales archaeon
TTGACTGAAGTGACTCGCAGTCCAGCGGATTTGAGCAAAACTCCGATGCTGCTAGCAGTAACTCCCTTGCCCAGTCCAGACAGGACGCCACCCGTGACTACGACATACTTCATGCAATCAACGGGGTCTGAAGCCGTTGAGCCTCGCATATCAAGGTTGGCCAAGCAATCCCTTTAGTGCCCAACTCCATGTTCAAGTATCGTCTGCTGAACGAGGGCGCATGTCCGGGACTACCGGCGAATCAATTCTGGTTACCGGGGCTCTCGGTCAGATTGGCAGGGACCTAGTCGATGCTCTCAGGGACAAGCACGGAGAGGATGCTGTGATTGCTTCAGATGTCCGAGAGGTCGCCGGGCACCCGTTTGTCGAAGAGGGCCGTTTTGTTCGTCTGAGTGTGCTCGACGGGGATGCGATGGATGCAGTCGTCGAAGATGAAGGAGTGGGAACTGTGTATCACCTCGCTGCCATACTCTCTGCTACAGGTGAGAAGAAACCCGAGTTGTGCGAGCGGGTAAATGTAGGTGGTACCGTAACCGTCCTCGAGACAGCCCGCAGGCACGGCCTGAGAGTCTACGCTCCCTCTTCTATTGCGGTGTTCGGACCGGATGCCCCAGACACAGCACCCCAAGTCACACCTCTCAATCCGACCACCACATATGGCAAGACGAAGGTCACAGGCGAGGTGATGGCGATGAACTACTGGAAGCAGTACAGGGTAGACACCAGAGGGATTCGATATCCAGGACTCATCTCTTGGAAGTCACCAGCCGGTGGCGGCACAACGGATTACGCCGTGGAGATCTTCCACGCTGCGCTAAACGAAGGCCACTACGACTGCTTTGTCGGACCAGAGACCAGACTGCCGATGATGTACATCGATGACGCAATCAGAGCGACCTTGGAGTTGATGGATGCACCCGCCGCTTCAATCGGAGATGCCAGAGGTGGATACAACGTTTCAGGGATGTCGTTCACGGCCGGTGAGTTGGCTGAGGCCATCTCCGAGAGGGTGGATGGCTTCACTTGCGAGTTCAAGCCAGACCACAGACAGGCATATGCTGACTCTTGGCCCGATGCTGTTGACGACTCACTCGCCAGACAGGAATGGGGCTGGCGAGCTGAGTACGATTTGACAAGAATGGTCGATGAGATGCTAGACAGACTCTCAAATCAGTCCTGATCTTCCATCTCACTCTGCCAGTCGGGTGTCTGCGCATCCTGCTTGGCCCACAGTACATCGTCAATCCTCAGGACGCTGCAGGCCGCCTCAGTCGAACAGTCGAGGGCGTGTCTTGCTACGAACAGAGGGTCATACACACCCACCTCGTCCATCTTGGCATTCTGCCCCGAGTCTATGTCCATTCCCACCCATGGTCCTCCATCCTTGGCGGCCTGAGCTGCTGACAGTTCGAGTACCGCATCGATGGGATCTAGCCCGGAATTCTCTGCCAGAGTCCTCGGCACAATCTCAAGCGCTGCAGCATAGGCTTCGATGGCCATCTGTTCGCGGCCGGACTGACTTGATGCAAAGCCGCGCAGGTGCCTAGCGAGATGAGTCTGAGTGGCACCACCGCCCGGCAACAGTTCAGGCTCATTGCTGAGTCTCAGAGCAACTCCCATCGCATCGTCGAAGGCACGTTCGACTTCTTCTCTGACCGAAGGTGACGAACCCCTGATGACCACGGTCACGGCACCCCCTTGCGACCCATCTATGCGTGTGTGCTTGATTCCAGAATATGTCTGTTCACTGCGCGAGGAATAGGTACCGACATCCTCGACTCGCAACCTCGAGGAGTCGCGAGCCATACTTGCTCCTGTCATCCTCGAGAGAATCTCAAGATCCTCGCGCTCGAAGCGGCGGTAGGCTGTGATTCCTGCATCGGTGAGCATGGTGGACGCCGCTTCGTCAATTCCGTCTCTGACTACGAGCAGATCGACATCCATCGAAACCAATTGCTCAACCTGCTCCCTCATCCGGCTCTGAGTCCTATCGTGGAACTGCTGCAGCGCCCCGACATCGGTGACTTCGATTGAAGCATCGAGATCCAGACTGGGCGACTCCATGCCGCCGTCGATTATCACTATCCTGCCTCCATCCGAGGTTGCTGACGATGCCATATCCATTCTCGATTTGGGCAGAACCAAGCCGTTCACTACCTCGGAATCCAGAACGCCCCCATCCTTGACCCTCAGCCGCTTTACTCGCAGCCTCTCGATATCGTCCCCACCTTCCTCGGCTGAAATAGAATCCAAGGCCTCCAGAGCCAGTCCAGTGAGATGCTCTCCTACAGACGAGTCGACCTTGCCTGACAGCGAGGTCGCCACGGCCGAACGAATTTGGTTGCCATCGATGTCGCCCTTTGAGATTCTGTTGAGCTCATCTTGAGCCTCGGACAGAGCGATTTGGTAACCGTTGAGAATTACCGATGGGTGGACACCAGCCCGAACCAGTTCCAGTGAATTTTGTAGCAATTCCGAGGTCAGGATGACAGCAGTGGTCGTACCGTCTCTGGCAGCTCGATCTTGGGCCGAGGAGGTCGAGACCAGTAAGCGGGCGGTAGGATGCTCCACTTTGGCGGTCTCCAGAACAGTGACTCCGTCATTGGTCACGGTGGCATCTCCTCCCTCATCGACCAGCATCTTGTCCAGTCCCTTCGGACCGAGTGTCGAGCGGACGGCACCGGATAGTGCAACCGCGGCTTTGACGTTGTTGACGAAGGCGGAGCGGCCGTGTATCCGATCGGTGTCCTCGAGGGCCACTTCGTGATCGGACTCGACCATGTTGAGCACCGACATGCGCCTTTGCTTTGAACCCGACCGTTAGGCTCGCCATAGCACTGTTACCAGTGCTCTTGACCGTGCTATTCATATACGGGCGTTCTATCGCACTATACAACCTCAGGTTGAGTAGTGATAAGAGATGACCGATAGAGACTCTGATGATTGGCCCGAAGATATGTTTGAAGAGATGGCAAAGATGCTTGAGCAGATGGGCATGCCAATCGACATCAAGGCCCTTGAGCAGATGATGAAGAGAGTCATGGAGCAGTTCGAGGAGATGGGCATCGACCCGACAAAAATCTCTCACTCCGAGTTCAAGTTCGAATCCAGCGGCGACCCCGATGAATTCCGCCGAGCCATGGAGTCGATGTTTGACAGCCAAGGCGGCTTCCAAGACTTCTTCAAGCGCATGGGAGTGAATGTCGAGGTCAAGAGCAATCAGCCGAAGGAAGAGGTCGCAGCCGAGGTCGAGAAGTCCGAGGACTCTGAGATTTCGGACCTTCCCGTGGAGGACGCGTATGTGTCAGACGGGAAGATGTCAGTCACAATCGATATCTCGAGGTTTCTTGACATTAGGAACGAAGACCTCGAACTCTTGCTGAGTAGCGGCGGAGAGGTACTGCAACTCCTCAGGAGAACGCAGCCGCGACCATTCAAGAGATTCATTCTACCCCAGTCAGTCGAGGACATTCTTGACTGGGAGTTGAACAACGGTATTCTGGACATTACATTCGACCTGGCATGAGCCAAGCGAACTTAGGAGAGACAAAAAATGAGCGGACCTGTGATAGGAATTGATCTTGGAACAACCAACAGCTGCGTGGCGACACTGGAGGGCGGTCAACCCATCGTCATACCGAACTCTGAGGGCTCGAGGACCACACCTAGCGTGGTCGCCTTCACCAAGGACGACGAGAGACTCGTGGGCATCACCGCCAAGCGCCAGGCCGTAACCAACTCTGACCGCACTGTGATGTCGGTCAAGAGGGAGATGGGAACAGAGTGGAGCAAGCAAATCGACGATGAGGAATTCACTCCTCAGGAGATCTCCGCATTCGTCCTTCAGAAACTCAAGTCCGACGCCGAGGAGTACCTTGGCAGAGATGTCAAGCAAGCGGTCATCACCTGCCCGGCTTACTTCAGCGACGCTCAGAGGAAAGCGACTCAGGACGCTGGCCGAATCGCCGGTCTGGAGGTTCTGAGGATAATCAACGAGCCGACCGCCGCCGCACTCGCGTACGGCGTAGACAAGGAAGAGGACCAGACCATCCTAGTGTTCGACTTGGGCGGCGGTACGTTCGACGTCTCCATTCTCGATATCTACCAAGTCGATGGCCAGCCTCAGATTGAGGTCAAGGCAACCAGTGGGGACAACAGACTGGGTGGCGACGATTTCGATGACAAGGTCGTAGAGTGGGTAGTATCGGAATTCAAGAAATCCTCAGGAATCGACCTCTCAAAGGACCTGCAGGCCATGAGCCGTCTGAGAGAGGCCGCTGAGAAGGCAAAGATTGAGCTCTCCGGAACCAACTCCTCGCAAATCAACCTCCCGTTTATCACCATGAAGGACGGACAGCCCGAACACTTGGACATGAGTCTGTCCAGAGCCAAGTTCGAAGATTTGACTGTTGATTTAATCAAGAGGACGATGAAGCCTACTCGCAGCGCCATGAAGGACGCTGGCGTCAAGGCCGGCGACATCGACAAGATTCTCCTAGTGGGAGGCAGCACAAGGATTCCAGCAGTCCAGGAAGCAATCGAGAAAGAAGCAGGGAAGGCTCCGTTCAAGGGAATCAACCCCGATGAGGCAGTAGCTGTAGGCGCCGCTCTGCAGGCGGGCATCATTGTCGGAGACGAGGGCGTCACCGATGTCCTGCTGCTCGATGTCACTCCTCTGACTCTTGGAATTGAGACTCTAGGAGGAGTCATGACCACCATGATTGAGAGAAATACTACGATTCCCACTCGACGCTCTGAGAACTTCTCGACCGCTGCTGACAACCAGCCAGCAGTCGAGGTCCATGTACTGCAGGGTGAGAGAGAGTTCGCTAAGGACAATATCACGCTAGGCCGATTCCACCTGATGGGAATACCACCCGCGCCCAGAGGAATACCTCAGATTGAGGTTACATTCGATATCGATGCCAATGGCATCGTCAATGTTTCCGCCAAGGATTTGGGAACCGGTACCGAGCAGTCGATCAAGATCGAGAGTCAGACCTCTCTCTCCGAGGAGGAGATTGCCCAGAAGGTAGCCGACGCAGAGAAGTTCGCCACCGAGGACAAACTTCGCCGAGCCGGCGTAGATTTGCTGAACACAGCTGATAGCATGGTCTACCAGACCAAGCGAATGCTGGACGATGCAGCTGAGAAGATCCAGGATTTCGATGCCGAGGTGATTCACTCCAAGCTTGATGACCTCAAGAAACTCATAACCAAGGACGACGGAGAAACTCCCGTCGAGGTCGATGAAATCGATGAGGCAGCCATCCAAGCAAAGATGCAGGAAGTAGAGGAGGAGATGCACGGCATTTCCACCAAACTGTACGAGGCCGCTGCAGCCGAGATGGCCGAGCAGCAGGCTGCCGAGGAAGGCGACGAGGATGTCGTCGAGGCGGACTTCGAAGTCGTCGATTCCGACGACGAAGAGGAAATCGACGACTAGTCCTCTGTAATCAGCCTGTGAAGAGTCCTGACATGGACTCCTGATACACCGAACTGGAACAGTGGGTTAGTACCCTCTGAGCGAGCCTTTGAACCCGGGCCCCAAGCAGTCCCTGCGATGTCCAAGTGCACCCAGGGAATCTTGT
>CAYMRU010000072.1:0-5573 GCA_964392975.1 uncultured Candidatus Poseidoniales archaeon
GGTGACTTCCAAGGCATCGAGAACTGGACTAGCAAGGAATCAGACTTCTTCGATGAGATGCGGGAGTGGGGATTGGACCCTGATGAGTTCAAGTCAGACGATTTCGATATCATCGACCTGATTCACCCCGACGATGAGATAACCAACCCGACCACGGACGGTGTCGCCTTCAGAGTGGTCGAGCGCGGCACCGATTCGCATTGCATCGATCAGGGTTTCAAGCGTATGGCCACCGAAGCCGGGGTCAACATCCACTACGGCACTCGAAGGGCGCCTGAGGACTGTCACATCGTCGCGGCCGGACCCAAAGAGTCCAGTGCAGTCGCCTTCGGCGAGATTTTCCACACGGACCATCCCAATCAGGTCTCCTTCCAACTCAACGATAAGCTCGCTCCCGGTGCCTACTCATACCTCATTATCATCGACGGTATTGGCCTGATTTGCACCTGCCTATGGCGCAAGCAGAAGCGCACCTCGCGCTACCTCAATGAGACCATAGCCTGGTACGAGCAGCATTACGACCTCAACCGTAGACCCATCAAGAGAGTCGGCGGAAAAGGCGACTTCTCGCTGCCTGACAAGTATGTCCACGAAGGCCGATACTACGTCGGTGAAGCCGGCGGTCTGCAGGACTTCATGTGGGGCTTCGGGATGAGATATGCAGTGACTAGCGGAGTCTTCGCAGCAAAGGCGGTACTCGGTGAGTGCGATTACGAGACCGAAATCCGAAAGCGCCTCGTTCCACTCGTCCGAGCCAGTGCCATCAATCGCTTCCTGATGAACAGAGTCGGAGACAGGGGATTCAAGTTGGTAGCAAACCACTGGATGAAAGATCAACGCAGGAAGGGCGACGGTCTCGCATTCATGCGCTGGCTGTACTCTCCCGGGCCCCTGCGCCTGATGCTGTGGCCGCTGGTCAGATTCGGCATGCTGCGCCGCAAGCAACTGAAGGACGGTAGGATGGTTCGCAGGATGCCGTTCAGGGGCTCTCTGTCTAGGGACTCGTGGGAGCCGAGTGAGCGAGCCGAGGATATTGCTGCACAGTGGGAGTCTATTCGCAAGGGCGGGGGCTCGGTCTCCTTCGGCGAGAGCGACGCCTGAAAGGCGTCATCCGGCTCCGTTTGGTTGATATGGCGGCCCTGAGTGGCCCGGGCATGACATCTTGGCCGGAAATGCAGCCAATGCCGAACAACCTTGTGAACTACGGAGTGACGGACAACGGAATCGCTATCATTGAACTGTGCTCAGATTCCGCTGGCGAGCCCCTAACCGAGGGTAAGACGCCGGTCAACACTTACACTCATGCAATGATGAGGGACATCGACGAAGCCGTGCTCAAGGCTCGCTTCGATGATGATGCCACTGTAATTCTACTGACTGGCTACGGAGAGAAGTTCTTCTCTGCCGGAGCAAGCATCAGCATGCTGGACTCAGTCAGTCCCGGATTCAAGTACTTCTTCTGCCTTCACGCCAACGAGACTCTCAGCAGGCTCGAACAGACCCCTAAGCTAGTAATCGCCGCACTGAACGGTCACGCAGTGGGAGGCGGTCTCGAAATCGCCATGGCAGCCGACATCCGTATCGGTCGCAAGGACTCGGGCCAAGTAGGTCTGCCAGAGGTCTCGCTCGGCGTCCTCGCTGGAACCGGCGGGACCGCCAGACTGTCTCGCTTGGTCGGCAAGGCCAAGGCTATGGAAATCATGGTCACTGGACGCAAGTTCTCGTACGAGGAGGCCAAGGAGATGGCCCTAGTCCATGACGTCTGGGCTGGCAGCCTCGATGAGTTCCGTCAAGATGTGCTCGACTATGCCGGTCAGTTCACTCTACCCTATGCGGCGAGTAAGGCTATTGGGAACATCAAGCGAAGCGTGCAGAGTGGAATGGAGATTCCACTCGAATACCATTTGGCTCTCGAGAGAGAGTTGCAGTCAGATCTGTTCCAGAGCGAGGATGCCAAGAAGGGCATCGCAGCATATGTGAACAGAGAAGTTCCAGAATTCGACGGTAACTGAGATTCGCACTCTTTAGAGTGCGTTTTCACATACAGCGTTTGATATACCTGTTGTCTCTGCCCATTCACGATGGCAGACGCAGAGATAGTAGCAGACTACACTCAGAACTTTGAGGCGTGGATTGACGAGTTCAACGACTGGCAAACGAGAATCGGGTTCGACCCTTCTTGGCTAGGCGATTACAGATTCGACATCAAGTTCGACTGGGATATCGCAGGAGACAAGATTGAGTTCGGAGATTTCGAAGGCAGACCGAAGTGGGAGAGGAGGATGCAGATTCCTCAGCAGACCATCAGGGATGCCATCGTGAACATGGTCAGCGTTCAGGGAGATACCGAGTTCGCATCTGTCGAACAGCAGAACCACCTGCTGGAATCGGCACCTACTGAGTATGACCGTAAGTCGGCTCTGAGGATTATGTGTGAAGAGCAACGCCATGGCTGGCAGATGGCTTACCTCCTGTGCACCTTCTTCGGCGAACAGGGAGTCCGCGAGGCTGCCAAGTTACTCGAGAGGAATGCTCAGGACGGAACTCGGATCCTTGGTTCATTCAACGAGCCAATCGATCACTGGCTCGACTTCTTCATGTTCACTCACTTCATTGACCGCGATGGCAAATACCAACTGAAGATGCTCAGCACTTCCTCATTCAAGCCGCTCGCAGCTTCGATGGGGCCTATGCTCAAGGAGGAGTCCTTTCACCTTGGAACGGGTGCCAATGGACTTCGAAGAGTCGTAAAGCAGGGAGTCATTCCATGCGCTCTGATTCAGAAGTATGTCAACAAGTGGGTAAGTACCGGACTCGACCTGTTCGGCACCGATGACTCGTCTAGTGCTGAGTGGGCATACGTATATGGCGTCAAGGGCCGATACGACGAGAGAGAGGCCGCTGAAGCGGCAGACAGGGAGCACCTGAACGAAGCTAGCAGAGATTTGTACTTCCAAGAATTGCGAGATGAGATGCGCAGAATAAGCAAGGCTAGAAAGGAAGGTGAGCCTGAACTCTACATACCATCTGACAAGTTCAAGCGCGGCATTGGCAAATACGCTGGCAAGCGCTACACCGTCCATGGAGACGTGTTTGAGGGCGATGATACAGCTTGGGAAGAGTACCTCTCCACAGTCCTGCCTACGCAAGAGGATGAAGAGAAGTTGCTTAACGAGTACATGAAAGAAGAGTGGATTCAGTACCGCGAGTGGAAGGGCGACTGAGCCTGGGGGCTACTACATGCAACATATCGCTCTCACCATGTTCGACAAGGAGCGTTGCGCACCTTTCTTCGACAAGTTGACCGAGTACTTCCATGAGTATCACCACTCGGCCGAACAGGATGCAGTGGGCTACGAGGAGTTGCTCTACCGGGTCCGCAGGCCATACACCCCCGAGATGCTCGATATGATTGACTCGTGGATGGGTCAGCCCGAGCGCGACTGGCGCGAGGAGACACAGAGAGAAGTCATGCTGGCTCTGTATGCAATCAGATACCCAGATACTCTCCTTATCGAGAGTTTCACCGAGAATGCTAGATCGGATATGCGCCGGCTTTCCGGCTACCTCCACTTCACCAGCCACACCTATGCCATCTGGGACGAGGATACCCGCAGAGGATTGAGCAAGTTGGGAATAGAGATTCCAAGCACAGAAACTGCTGACCCATTCGTGTACGGAGCCTACGTCACTGCAATCGAGTTGCTAAAGGAGGTCGCTCCGTTCACCTGCTTCCTAGAGCATGATGTACCTCGACAACGACTGTTCCAAGCAGCACTGGCAGCCTACGGTCGGGAGTGATTCGATGGATGTCCATACCGTCGCCGTCATCGGCGCCGGGACGATGGGTGCTGGAATCGCTCAGGTCTGCGCCCAGACCGGTTGGCAAACCCGACTTTACGATGCCTTCCCGGAAGGCCTAGAGAATGGGATGGATTCGATTCATGCCTTCTGGGACAAGGGGATTTCTCGTGGCAAGACCTCAGAGAAGCAGAAGGCTGAGTGGTCGGCCAATCTGAGTTCGCACAAGGACATGTCCGAGGCAGTATCAGGTGCTGATCTGGTCATTGAGGCGGTACCCGAGGTAATGGACCTCAAGCAGGGCATCTTCCGACAACTCGAGGAGATGGCACCTTCTCACGCGGTGCTTGCGAGCAATACCTCGGGTCTGCAGATTGGTGAAATTGCTAGCGCAACCGGATGTCCCGAGAGAGTCATAGGCATGCATTTCTTCAATCCGGTCCCGCTCATGAGTCTGCTTGAGTTAGTCCGGCATGACTCATGCTCAGATTCAACCATCTCAGCCGCACAATCGATCGGTTCTGCGATGGGTAAAGAGACCATTCTAGTCGGTGATGTCCCCGGCTTCGCCACCAGCAGGCTGGGGGTAGTACTTGGCAACGAGGCGATTCGGATGCTGTCTGAGGGGGTGGCTTCCGCTAGTGACATCGACACGGCGATGCGTCTTGGCTACAAGCATCCGATGGGTCCTCTCGAGCTCAGCGATCTCGTAGGCCTCGATGTTCGTCGTGACATCCTGAATAGTCTGGCCGAGGCCTTCGACAACGAGTGTTACCTGCCTCATCCAATGTTGGACCGCTTGGTAGAGGCCGGAGATTTGGGCAAGAAGACCGGTAAAGGAATCTACGACTGGACCAGTGGTGAGAAGGTCGAGCGATGAAGAATCCGGAGCATCTGTTTCTCTGGGCCAGACTGGCTGGGATTGTTCGAGAGGTCTGTGAAGGGCTGCCTGTCATCGTTGACGAACCAGGAGATCTGCGAATCGAGACACAAGCCGGCAGACCATTTGTCAGTGTGAGGATTCAGCGCAGCCATGTGGGACTGTACCTGCTGCCGATATACTATTTCCCCGACCTACTGCCGGACAGCCTGAGTGTCAGAAAGTCTGGACTGGGGACTCTGAGGTTCAACAAGGATGAGGACGAGTTGATTGACGAGGTAGCGACTCTAATCGGGAATTCCCTTTCGACCATAGGTCATTACTGAATTATCAGATTGCAATTCTGGTGCGGACACCGGGAGTTGAACCCGGGTTAGCAGGTTGGGAACCTACTGTCATAACCACTAGACCATGCCCGCATGGATCAATCGGTGGTGTATCCGATTGTAGCACTGTGGCCGTCAATTGACATGACGTACAGTGAGTTCAGGTTGACGCCTGAGTTGCCAATTCCTCTCGTGAATGAGGCTAGGGAGCCGGGCTTGTGCTCCATCTTGGCGGATTTCAATTCGGCCATCGAATAATCTGCCCCCATTGCATCCAGAGCCTTACTGGTGGCGTCTGGATTGTCGGTCAGGACGGCCGCAGACGCCGAATCGCCTGAAATAGCCACTATTGCAAGGATATTGACGCCGGCTTCAGCGATTGCATCGCAGTGATTGGCCAAGGCGCCGGGTTCGTCTTTCATGTTGATTCTGAATTCCTTCATGTATCAGGGTCGCAGGTCTCACATATTGAATCTGTCGAGCGTGTTTGCTGACATTCTGGCCCTAGTAATGGTACGAGTGCCGGGATTTGAACCCGGGTTCAGGCGTTGGCAACGCCCGGTGAT
>CAYMRU010000073.1:0-5511 GCA_964392975.1 uncultured Candidatus Poseidoniales archaeon
TGACGTCTATTCGTGGGCTTCCACTTCCATCCTCGGGCTGACGGTCCATGTTACACTGGTTCGTGTTGACCGTCTATCAATTATCGCCTCAAACCGGCAGAGAATTCGAGGGTTGGATTGATGAATGAAAAGCAGGTGCCGAGGCCGTGAGCCGATACCGACTGACTGTGCTCCCCGGCGACGGCACGGGGCGAGAGGTAATCGCCGAGGCGATGCGCATAGTCGAGACCTTGGAGGCCAATAGCCCGCTTTCCTTCGATGTGACTGAGATTCCCTGCGGAGGCCAGCACTATCTCGAGACCGGCGAGGAGTGGCCCGAAGGCTCGTTCGAGCACTGCAGGGACAACTCCGATGCGATTCTGTTGGGAGCAATCGGTTGGCCGGGTGCGAGGATGCCCAATGGCGACATGGCCGGCGGACAGGTCATACTGGGTCTGCGCTCGGGACTCGACCTCTATGCCAACATCAGACCGGTGAAGCTCTACAAGGGGGTGCAGCACAAGGTGCACGGTGAGCACACGGACATCTGGGACCCGGATTTAGTCGACATGGTACTGATCAGGGAGAACACGGAGGGCCTGTATCACAGCCTCCTGCGGCGTTCGGCCCAAGCTGCAGTCGGTGCCAAGGACGAACCCCTTCCCACACCTGAATTCCCCGGCCTAGAGGGCGAGGAAATCGCATGGGACCCCCGACCTATTTCGCGCCGAGGCAGCGAGCGAGTAATCAGATTCGCATTCGAGCTCGCCAAGCGCAGACAGAACCATCTTCAGGTTCCTCAGAAGGTGACTTGCGTTGACAAGAGCAACGTACTCCGAGGATGCAGGCTGTTCAGAGGGATCTTTGACGAGATTGCGGAGGAATACGATGACATGGAGACTTCGAAGGCATTCATCGACGCATTCACGATGTGGCTAGTCAGAGACCCAGAGGATCTCGATGTGGTGGTTCTTCCGAACATGTTCGGTGATATTGCAACGGATTTGGCTTCGGTTCTACAAGGAGGTATGGGCATGGCAGCCAGTGCCAACATCGGAGAAAACCACATGCTGTTTGAGCCTGTACATGGATCGTCTCCAACTCACGCGGGCAAGGACAAGGTCAACCCGATAGCGGCAATATCCTCAGTCCAGCTGATGTTGGACAGCCTCGGTGCGCGGCATGATGACGATGACGCCACAACCTGCGGCGAGATTCTCGGGAACGCCATAGCATCGCACCTCTCGGAGGGCGGTGCGATGACCTACGACCTCGGAGGAGAGGCCAGCACGTCCGAGGTCGGTACAGCAATCGTCGAGCGCCTAGTATCCATGCTCAACGAGCATTACGCCTAATCAGGCTCGAGCCATCACTGCTAGGGCGTCCTCAAGGGCAGCGGAATTATCCCAATCAGTCGGTACAGCATTTCGTGTGACGATTTCAGAGAGCAGAACGGATGCCGCCCTCGAGACCTCGTCCACCACTGTGACTGTGGCAGTCATGGCGGTTCTTGAGAGCGGATTCAGGTCGATTACCAGAACCTGCTTGTCCAAAGCGACCAGAGCCTCGCACCGGTCTCCGTCCTCAAGAGGAACTAGAACCGCATCGGCCCCTCCGATTCCATCGCTGCAGCAGACCGATCTCGGCCCCTCCAATCCGGGTATTGTGTCGTCGGGAGAGCCGCCGAGTAGGGAGACCGAGCCTACAGCTGTCTGCCAGTCACCTTGCCATCCTTCCGGGGCGGGCCCGCTGGCGACCTCCTCGGTCTGCTGCTCCAGCCTTGCTAGCAACCCAGCAACCCTCTCTGGAGTCCTGTAGTACAGATTGACCTCGATAGGACACCCGACCACGGCAGCGACACGAATCAGGTCATGGCCGGCTAGTACCACTGTGTTACCGTTCACCGAAATCACCGGATTGGCGGCGGCCATGAGTCTGGCAGCCATCTCTCGAATAGCAAGTCTAGCCGAATCCGACGTCTTCTCACCGAGCAGGTAGTCGAATGCCTCACCTCTCCCATGTGCGATCATCGCTGACTCTGCCAGCAGACCTTCTGCTGCTGCATCGACCAGACTCTGCCTAGCCATCAAAGATGCCTTGCGAGGATGACTGTCAGGAATCTCAGCCATTACTCATCACCTCCGACGAGTATCGAGAAATCTAGCGGGGCCACCCCGAGATTCAAACGACTGGATGACACCACATCGACCCCGCTGTCTGCCCAGTCACACACAGACTCCATTGTAACTCCGCCCGAACCTTCGATGACGCAACGCTCTCGCAGACCCTGGCCGACCAGCGAGTCAACCACTTCACCAGCCGCGCCCGGACCCATGTTGTCAAGCATCAGAACCAGCCTACTGCTTCGTCCATCCCAAGCTCGTGCCGCTGCCAGCGCCTCGTCACCACTCCTGACTTCGACGGTGGTGAACGAATCGCTCTGTGACAGACCCGAGACTATTCTGGTGATGGAATCAGTCGATGCCTCACCAGCCACGGACATGGCTGCGATGTCGTTCTCCTTCAGCATCAGGGCATCTCCGCGATCCAGCCTGTGAGTGAGGCCGCCACCAACGTGGATTGCCCATTTGTCGAGCAGCCCCCATGCCGACTTGCGCGTGGCAGCGACACGCAGAGAGCCTGCGGCCTGACACCACTGCGAGGTATTGGTCGCTATCCCGGATAATCTCCCGACGAGATTGAGCAGTATCCTCTCGAGTCGCAGAATGCTGTGTGCGGGGCCTCGCAATTGTGCTACCAAAACACCTTCAGATACCTCTCCGCTTTCTTCGATGAACCACTCAATAGAGCAGTCAGGGAAATGCGATTCAAGCAGCCTGTCTGCGGCTGAATTTCCACACAGGACCCCGGATGACTTCGATATCAGTACCGCCTCGATTACCACATCCGGGCCTTCGCCGCCTCCATGCTCATCGGCGAGCATCGAGCCGACCCACCTGTCCATCGATTCAACGAGTAACGACGTAGGTCGCCCCTCGAACCACAGCATCGCGGAACGGTCATGCGGCAGCTCGCCCACGCCACTACGTGTCGAAACCCCTCCTTCAAGGGTCCGAAACGTCATTTGACCAGTCCTCTACGCGAATCCGATGCGCAGCATCGTAATCGGAGGAGGAGTCGCCGGCCTGGCTGCGGCGATTCAGCTGGCAGCCGATGGCCATGAGGTGATGCTAGTTGAGCGCAGAGACACCTTGGGCGGGCGCGTCAGGATGAGGGAGAAGTCGAGGTGGTTGTTGGACCCCGGCCTGCATCTTCTGCGGCGAAAGGGCGCGATGAACCAACTTCTCAGAAAGTTACGCGCGCCCAGAGTCCTCGGACCGAGGTGGGATGAACGAAACTTCAACCCAATCGGGTGCGACAACAGACGGGCGCTGGCAGCACTGACCACGATGTCGACGGAACTCATGCCCGACAAGACGCCCCAATTCGTGATTCCACGCGGCGGTTGGTCCAGCCTTGTGGGCAGGATGATTGCTGCGGCCAACCAAGTCGGCGTGACTTTCGATTCCGGTAGCACTGCTGAATCCCTCAATCTGGATTCCTCTGGCAGAGTGTCCTCGGTGCGAATCTCGGGCAAGGACATCGAGTGCGATGCAGTCGTGCTTGCGACCCCTCCGAGTGTGAGTGCTAGACTGCTGGAGTCGGCAGGACTGGACACTTCACCACTTGATGCATGCACCGAGCACAGGGTGGCAGCACTCGATGTGGCACTCGAAGGAAGGCCGATGAGACCGTTTTCGGGGCTGTTTGACGAGGAATCAGGAATCGTCGCAGTTGACATGACCTCACCGGACCGGATTCCCGAAGGCGTGGACCCTGATTCCTGCACCATTCTCCACGCGGTCAACCTGTCTGGCCACGGACCAGAAGCACTCGCGCAAATCAAGCAACTGCTCGACTCTCGCTGTTCGGGCTGGAGGAACATGACCTCATCTAGACGCTCGACTGAGTCAATTCTACTGCATCCATGCTCGCATGAGCAGCGAGTAGACGCTACCGTGTATATCGATGCAGGCATAAGTCTGGCCGGAGCACATGTGTTCTCGGACTACTATCTGAGTGATGCTGCGGTGGATACCGGCAGGGCTGCAGCCAAGGCGCTGACTAAGAATCACTGACATCGAGACTCGACTCGGCCGCGGCCAGACAAGCCAACAAATCGTCAACTGTCGAGCGTACAGTCTCCATCTTCTCACCGGAGACCGTGATTCTCAACTCAGCAGAATCACCCTCGCCTGATATCTCGGCTTCGAACGAGTCGGGATCATCAGGCGAGATGGCTGCCAGCAGGCTACGGGCCCGCTGCTCACTGCCGCACCAGACGATCTCAGCCTCAATCCCGCCCATGCATCGCGATCAGCACATCGGTTTTCGCTGCTGCGGTCGCCGCCTTCTTGAAGTGAAGCCCTCTCGCCCACGCATGACCGACTCGATTCCTCCAATCACTACAGCGGAATCAGTAGCATCAGGGCATCCGGACAAGCTCTGTGATGCAATCTCGGATGCCATTCTCGATGCTTGCCTGAGTATCGATTCCAATGCACGGGTGGCTGTCGAGACCCTCGTCAAGGGCATGGATGGCAGAGCAGCGATAGTTCTCGCCGGTGAAGTCAGTCTCAACGGTGCGGCCCCGGACTACGAGTCGGTAGCGCGAGACACCGCTGCTTCAATCGGCTATGACGATCATGCGATCGGTATGGATGCCACTTCCACAGAACTTTGTGAGGTCCACACCTACATCACCACTCAGTCGCAGTACATCAGCCAGGGAGTCGACGGTGACTTGGATTCCCAAGGAGCCGGTGACCAGGGCATCATGTTCGGATTCGCATGCAATGAAACTGAGGACACCGATGAGCTGAGAGGCCGAAACTTCCCGATAGCAGCCGCCCTGTCCCAGAGACTGACCCGACGACTCGACATGATTCAGGAGTCCGGTGAGATACCTTGGATGCGACCCGACGGCAAGAGCCAGGTCTCGGTGAGGTTGGATGGCAACCGCATAGAGAACGGTGACGGAGGACGCTACCCAGAGGCTGTGGACACCATCGTCATCGCGGTACAGCACGCCAAGGACGCAGGCGGATTCTCTCTGAACGAGGAAGCCCAGAGGAAATTCATCAGAGACACGGTGTGGGAGCAGGTGGTCAAGCATGCTATTCCTGAGCGCTGGCTCGAGGGATTCGATACCGCGAAGCTGATTGTCAATGGCACCGGCTCGTTCCCTGACCCCGGAGGCCCCTACTCGGATGCCGGGCTCACTGGACGCAAAATCATCGTCGACACATATGGCGGGGGGATGCACGGAGGAGGGGCGTTCAGCGGCAAGGACCCATCCAAAGTGGACCGCACCGCGGCCTATCATGCCAGATGGGCTGCCAAGCATGTGGTCGCTGCAGGCCTTGCCGACCGCTGTGAGGTCCAGGTCTCATACGCAATCGGGATAGCCCGGCCTGTGGGCCTACTCGTCAACACCTTCGGAACCGGGACAATCTCTGATTTGGAACTCTC
>CAYMRU010000074.1:0-5392 GCA_964392975.1 uncultured Candidatus Poseidoniales archaeon
TCCGAATGACTTGAAGTTCTCAAGTTCCATTCGTATAAGATGCATCCCCTCACCCATTCGCCGTACGAATTATCGCCGACGACATTCGCGAGCTCCCATTCTGTTCGCCTATGAATGTTGAGGCTGCCATAGGCGCAGCACAACGATTACTGAGGGCGCCAAAAATCGCCGTCTATTAATTGAAGTCCGAGGAGATTTCGATGCCATTGACCAGAGCATGGAGCATCTCGTTCCTCGGAGTGGGGACTCCCGCCGACTCGCCGATCTCAACAACCGCCCCGCACAATTGGTCGATTTCGGTCTTCCTGCCGGACATGATGTCTTGCAGCATCGAGCATCTATTATCTGCAGTATTGGTTGCGACCTCTCTGATAATTCCTTCCAGGTCCAACTCAGAGAGGTCTACTCCGCTGGCTCTTGCTACCGCGGCAGCCTCAGACATCGCAGAGATGGCTTGGTCCCACAGTTCCGGCACCTCGAGCAGGGCCCCGTTTCGGACTCCTGCTATGGAGCAAACCGGGTTGATTGCCACATTGACTAGGAGTTTGGTCCAGATTGATTTGTCGATGTCATCGGACCACTCCGGGGATAGCCCAGCTTGCCGCATGATCTCGACCAGCCTCTGAGCATTAACTGAGGCGAGAGAGTGATCCAGAGAGCCGATGGTTATGCCTCCACGTCCGACCCAATGGGTGCCCGTATCGCCTCTCCAAGCCCCATGGGTAGTAATCCCCCCCAGCGTCCTTTCTCTGCCGAGGCGATGAGCTAGGACTTGGGCGTGACCCATACCGTTCTGCAGGCTGATTGCTATACCGACGTCTTTGAGAATCTCCTCTGTCAACTGAGCGAGAACGGGTGTGGAGTCCGCCTTGCCGCAGATAAGAGCAGCATCACAACTGTGCCTGATTCCCTCAGGAACCGGTCCGGACTCGCTGTCGAAGGTAGTAAATCTCTCAGGCGGGATGGCCTCAATCGAGCCTTCGGGAGTATGCAGAACCAGCCCTAGAGTTGACAGGTTTCTCGCCGAGCTGCCTCTGGAGATTGCTACGAGGTCGCATTCGGTATCCGAAAGTGCTCCAAGCAAGACTCCTCCAATCGAGCCTACCCCGAGGATTGCTATCTGCATCATACTGCCTCCCAAGACCGGGCCGCGAAGTGCAGTGTGATGCCATCCTCGTCGGTCGTGACCCAAGCTGCCCACCAAGCGGGAGGGTTTCCTGAGGCGGATGCATTTGCAGTTACTGATGAATTCGCGGATACTTCATCCGGTGCCCACGCCTCCCAGTTGTCCCAAGTTACCGCGTCCCCAGACCAATCCAGAGAAATCGGAATCGATTTGTTCTCACGGTTCACGATACTGAACTCGCCACCTGGCATCCTGAACCCGAGAGATCCAGGATTAACCATGACATCCGGGCCCTCGATTACACTGTACGAAGCGAGCATGGCAGTGCCATCGCACGTAGCCAGCCAGCCAGAAGAAGTGAATCTCAGTGTAGCGTTTCCCGTCTGGCCGGCTGGGACGAAGATTGCCGAGCGGTCAGAGAGATCCCTCTGCCAGTCACCTGTTGCGTTGACCTCGGCTATCGCCTCGGAGGATGGGCAGAATGCCGAGCCGGAGTCTCCACGTGTGATGATGTAGCCAGAACTGATATCAAACCACCAGGGGATCTGCCACTCGCCTCCGGAGATCTGAATTTTCGGCTGAGTTCCCTCGATGGGCAGGAAAAGGACATCATTGGTGAGGTTCTCTCTTGACACCACAATTGAGGGGCCTACGCTCCGGAATTGCTCATCCTGCAAAGACAGGGATTGGATTGCTCCATTGTGTCCCCGCATGCACATGTCATGCAATCCAGGTCCCAGCGAGGTCTCATTCTCAAAGGACCAGAACGGATCATAGTTGGACAGGTTGACGTGGTCATCCTCGACCACTAGTAGTTCAACGCAAATCCTTGGGGTATTAGTGTCCTCTACCATCACCCAAAGGGGGTCTATCGGCGTGGTTGTCCCGGAAGGTTGGAACACGATTGCGTGCTCGGTGATGTGATTGGAAACATCGACTAGGATGACCAGTCTGAAAGTCTGCTCAGTGGCCTCCATGTCCTCGCGGGACAGGCTGATTGAAACGCTGCTCTGAGAGGCCTGGGTGATATCGTCGAATCGGCAAGTCCCTCTCTCATCCAAGCACTCAGAATCAATCTGCCAGCCTCCAAATGGAGCTCCTTCGACTCGCATCTGAAGCCAACCCGATACTGGCATAATTCCCGCGGGCTCCAACACCAGTTCGACAGAAGCCTGCCCGTCCTCAAAGGCAACGAACTCAGGCCATGAATCAGTCGAAAGACCTCCGTCCCAATCTTCAATCTCAAAACTGGGCTGCAAGCCTGGATAGCCCAGTAGCAGAATCGCGATGGTCATTGTGGCAATCTGACGCATTGGAATCTCATCGAGTCCGACATGCTCGTCGACAACGAAGGGTTCGGGCATCTGCTCTGGGCTGAATCTGCGCCAGGCGGCTACTGCCGCCAGCAGCATCCACGGCCAGTACTCGGTGGAGATGAAAATCAGCAGTACAAGACCCAAGGTCGAGATGAAGATAGATGTCTGGTTTCGGTCGTCCTGCATCTCCCTAGGGCCGAGCAAGGAGTGGAGGATTCTGTCTCCAGGGAAGCCCGGAATCGGGAGTAGCAGAGCCCATCCGACAATTGAAAGAGCGATTCCGGCAAGTCCGGTCGGGTGCATCCACTGTAGCCTGAGAGATGCATGAGGTTCGACAAGAATTGAGCCAAGAATCTCAGTAATCAGATTCAGGTCGACTGAGACCGGAGCGGACTCATATGCAGGTGGTTGAATGGAAGTCAGCCCCAGGCCGATTATAGTCAGCAGGGTTCCGCAGACGAACAACACGGCCGGGGCTGTAAGCTCAATCAGTCCTAGAGCTCTACGATTGGGGACAGGGTGGAGATCCGGTCGGGTCTGCCCGATTGCGGAGACAAGGCTGAAGGGCCAGTCCGGGGAGAAGATCGGGAAGGCCAAAGGAATCAGGTGCGAGTTCTCGACCTCGAATGCCTTGGCTACGAAGATTCTTGCATAACTGGCAAGCAGTACTGAGCCAAGAAGTGGGAGGGCGAAGAAGACAATCGCAGTCTCGAGAATCGAAGAATCGAATGGTTGCAGGTCCGGCTCCATGGAAGAGATCCAGAGCGACCCGGACAGGGTGGTGAACGATGCGGCGAGTAACCAGACCAGTGATTGCTGCCAAGAGGGCATTACAACCGGTTGAGTCGGCAGGGATCCGATTGACATCACAGGGGGGTCGCCCTCGTCCAAGACTGCGATTAGACTCAGAGGCTTGAGATGGCGATTCAGAGAGATCAGGCACTCGCTAGGATCTCTCCCTCCTCTACCGTTCACCTCCCAAGACAACTCCGAGAATCCTTGTCCGCCAAGCAGGAAGTATCTGCTGCAGATGACTTCGAGGAGTTCTCTGTCACCCCAAGTCTCGGTGTCAAGGAGATGGGTTGTTGTCTCCGACATGGTGCCACCTTGGTACATGCCCGGGGTAGGTCTGATTTGACCCCTCGCACGTGGGCACGGCGAACGGAGTTCGCCGAATCACTTGTTCTTGAAGCGCTTCAAGCGGAATGTTTCCTCGCGCTCCATCTCCTCGAGACGGAGTTGGATGAAGTTCCGAGCTTCTTCCATCTGAGGGATGACAACATACTCCAAGGCGTTGACTCTTCGCTTGGTAGCCTCAATCTCGACTAGCAGTCGCTTGAGCGTGCCTTCCATCTCGGCTGCCTTGACAATCTTCTCAATAAGGATAGAGTAGGCATCGGATGCCTCGTCGATGTAAGCCGAGCCTCCAATCAATCCCGTACCGCGCTCATCGATGCTTGTAGTCAGGTTGGTCCCTTCCACATTCGGTACCACCACACCCATGATATTGCGTCGGCTGACGGTGACCTCAGGATGCCTCGAAATAGCGATGGCAGCGCTCTGAACGGCGAGCCCGCCTTCGATTGCGCTGGCGAGGCTGATTGACTGGACTGCCTCACGATAGGTTCCGACCAGTCCCTCTCTTGCCTCAATCATCTCGGACAGCAGGGCCCTGAACTCGTGGAACAGGCCGTCGCGCTTCATCTTGAGCAGATTGTACCCATTCTGGGTCTGCTTGATGCGTCGCTTTAGGTTAATCAACTCAGACCTAGTTGGCTTGATATCGAGCGCCATGTTCTATCTCCTAATCATCTGTGTCTGGTTCACGACTTCTTGTCAGTTGGGTGGTACTTGTCGATCCACTTCTGGTCAAGTCTGACCAGATACTTCGTGTCGATGTTGGTCAGCAGGTCCCAAGCCAAATCGAGAGTTCCCTCGTCAATCGATCGGTCCTCGTCTCGACTCTGCCTGAGGAATTGGTCCTCGAAGATGTCAGCGAACTTCAGTAACTGCAGGTCACGCTCGTTGAGCGCATCCTCACCGACAATCGCCACCAGTCCTCGCAGCTCCCTTCCTCCCGCATAGGCTGCGTAGAGCTGGTCGGAGACTGACTTGTGGTCCTCCCGAGTCTTGCCCTCACCGATTCCAGCATTCATCAGTCTCGACAGAGATGGAAGAACGTTGATTGGAGGGTAGATGCCCTTCTGGTGCAACTCTCTGGAAATCACAATCTGCCCCTCGGTTATGTATCCAGAGAGATCTGGAATCGGGTGTGTGATATCGTCTCCAGGCATGGTCAGGATTGGGAACTGTGTGATACTCCCCTTCTTGCCCTTCACCATGCCTGCTCTCTCGTACATCATGGCAAGATCGGTGTACATGTAACCGGGGTATCCACGCCTTCCGGGAACTTCCTCACGGGCAGCTCCAATCTGACGTAGAGACTCACAGTAGTTGGTCATGTCAGTGTAAATAACGAGTACATGATAATCGTGCTCGAAAGCGAGGTACTCCGCGGCAGTTAAAGCCAGTCTAGGAGTAATCAGTCTCTCGACAGCTGGATCGTCTGCTAGGTTGACAAACAGGGCAGCGTTCTCCAGAGCACCGGTCCTCTCTAGGTCGTGTACGAAGAAGTTGTACTCCTCAGCAGTGATTCCCATCGCACAGAATACCACAACGAAGTCGTCGTCGCTGCCTACAAGCTTTGCTTGTCTGGCAATCTGCAGTGCGATGTCGTTGTGAGGTAGACCGGATGCCGAGAAAATCGGTAGTTTCTGGCCACGAACTAGGCTAGTACAAGCATCGATAGCAGAGATTCCAGTCTGGATAAACTGCTCTGGGCTCTCTCGGCTGTATGGGTTAATGGCCGCACCGATGATATCTGCCATATCCTCTGCAACGATTTCAGGTCCGCCGTCCCTTGGCTTACCTGCACCGTCTAGGATACGTC
>CAYMRU010000075.1:0-5361 GCA_964392975.1 uncultured Candidatus Poseidoniales archaeon
CGCCTGGCTAAGGTCATTGACACTATCTCTAAGGGAACCGATACCCAACCCTCGGCTTGACGCATCAGTCATACTCAAGTCCCTCTTTCTCCCGTAGCCGCAGAGATAGGATGTCAGACGAAGGCAAATCACCGATGGGAATACTGTTCCTAGTCGTCCTCGTGGACATGATTGGGTTCACCATAGTGATTCCATTCCTCACCTACTTCATCCAGGACCTAGCCACTGCAGATGGAATCGCCGATGTAGGTAGCAGGGATCTTTGGGTTGGCATCGTTATCTCGGTATACTCTCTTGCCCAATTCATCTTCACGCCTATTCTAGGCTCATTGAGTGACAGGATGGGTCGCAGACCAATCCTGATGTTCGGCTTGCTCTCCAACACCGTCTTCTTCACCGTATTCGGACTATCGGGCAGTCTGACCATGGCCGTGGCTGCCCGTTTCCTTGCGGGCGCGGGGAATGGTAACATCGCCGTCGCGCGCGCATATATCGGGGATATCTCCCAGCCCGAGGATGTCGCCAAGCGGATGGGCATGATTGGCGCGGCCTTCGGTCTCGGCTTCATGATCGGCCCGTTCATCGGAGGGATGCTATCCGACCCAGCCACAAGTATAGGCGCCCCATTCGACGGGCAGATTTGGATTGACCATCCCTACCTGCTTCCTTGTCTATTCTCAAGCGCTCTCTCGCTCCTGAGCTTCGTACTAGCCGTTACTCGATTGCCGGAGAGTCTGCCCGAAGAGAATCGCAGATCTTCCGAGGATTCAGTCTTCAGCGAATTAGGAGGCATGTTCAGTAAGATTGCAGGAGTCATGAAACTACCAACAGTCTCGTCGTTGGTTTCAATCAACTTCTTGTTCCTGATGGGATTCAGCATGATGCATGGTACATTCATCCTGTTCACTTCTATGGCCCCTGAAAGTGGAGGCTTAGGCTGGAGCGAGCTTGAGAACGGTTGGGTCTTCGCCTTTATCGGACTGTTGGGTGCCATCATTCAAGGCGCATTAATCGGGCCATTGACACAGCGCTTCAGTATGTCCAGACTGATGCTAATAGGAACTCTTCTGTGCGGTGCTGGAATTGCCAGTATCCCATATGTTCCGCATGAGGCCAGTTGGCTAATCTTCGCTTCCTCTGCGGGAATGGCGATAGGAAATGGCCTATTCTCTCCGACTCAATCCTCTGTTCTGACTTTTGAGACCAAGTCGGGAGGCTACGAACTGGGTATGGTCATGGGGGCTCAGGAAGGATACGGGGCTCTGGCTAGAATCTTCGGCCCCTTGACGGCTGCATACATTTGGTCACTGACCGTTCAAGGAGAGGGCCTTTGGACCTACCACACATCATTCAGAGTAGCAGGAATCATTTTCCTCCTAGCCGTACTGATGCAGACCCGATTGAGGCTCGGTGGGGCCAACAATGCGAATACGACGTAGGTGAAATGATGACTGTACCTGCAGCAGTGGCACACGGTGGGGCAGGACCGGGTCCCGATAGGCAGCATAATGTTGAGACGGCACTCAGTGTAGCAGCGGAGATTCTCCAGTCTGGTGGTTCGGCAATTGAGGCTGCAGTCGAAGCCTGCGTTGAACTCGAGGACGACCCGGTCTTCAATGCAGGAACGGGGGCCGTCTTCAGGATCGATGGCTCAGTGTCACTAGATGCATCGATTCAGACTTCGGATGGGAGAATCGGCTTTGTGATTGGGATGGAGGATACTCCCAATCCCATCCGAGTGGCCAGAGACCTGCTAGACGAGCAGATCAACGGTCTTGCAGGTCAAGGTGCAAGACTCTGGGCCGATGAGAGAAATCATGTCAAGTCTGAGGTCCAAGGCAGACCACCGCGTGGTGATGAAGGAGACACGGTGGGAGTGATAGCGAGGGACTTGAACGGTCTACTTGCCTGTGCCACTAGTACCGGTGGGACCAGTTTCAGACCAGCCGGCAGGGTGGGTGATGTCCCTCTTCCAGGCTCTGGTTTTTGGGCCGATGAGAGCGTTGCTGTAGCGGCAACAGGAGTTGGTGAGGCAATAACCACATCCCTGCTCAGTTACAGGGTGCATGACAGATTCATCCAATCCTCATCTGATTTACGGGCATCGATGGAATGGGGTATAGATGAACTGATTGAGACAGGTGTCTCTGTCGGCCTAATCGGCCTAGCCTCACAAGGCGATGGAGTCGGTGCGTCCAACACCGACATGCCTTGGGCTGCTTGGTTGGGGTGACCCTCTAGCATATTCCGGGGATGCGCTTAAGGAGTACTCTCAGGTCGGCGGGCCGGAGGGATGCCGGTGACCGATATCGAGACTAGGATTCAGCAGATTGCACAGGTCATCGGACAGTTCGATGACGCACAGGTTCCACGCAATATTAGAATCTCATCCAAGGAGGCAGTGGACCATTGGCTGCTTAACAAGGACAAGGAAATGGACCTGCGTCTTGGAATGACCGCTTCAATCTTGGATGAGATTTTCAACGACTCAAACCTGCCTATCCACTTCGGACCTATGTGCCTACAGGTCCAGACGGTGCTGGAGACTCTTCTTAATGAGGTCAGAGTCTCCTGAGACTTGAAGAGTAGTGTGCCCTAAGGGCCATCGGGGATAACTTGCCTGAATGGGTCAACCTGTCATATGCCAATGTGGCGACAACCTCTCCCGCTGCACACAAGGCTTCGATTGAGTGGTCGGAAGCACTGGCTAGAGGAGGGGCTGCAGAGTTCGACGGAGAGGCTGAGAAGAACGGCATGATGCCTCTGAGGAGAGCTACAGCAAGACTACTCTCTTGTGGAGTCGAGGATGTCTGTGTCGGCTCGAGTGCGACCGAGCTTCTGTGTTCGGTGGCCTGGGCTGTTTCCCCCCCTAGCGGCAGCAACATCGTCTCTACGAGAGCATCCTTCCCATCCACAGTCTATCCGTGGACGAGAGTTGCAGACGCCAATGGTGCTGAAGTCAGGTTGGCTGACCACGACTCCGACCTCTATACTGACCCGGATGACATCATCTCACTGATTGACGAGGACACCTCAGTAGTCACATTGTCTCACGTTGAGTTCTCAAGCGGCCAGAGGTATGACTTGGCCCGGTTCGCCCAAGCCGCACACTCGGTGGGTGCAATCCTTGTGGTTGATGCGACCCAGTCGATGGGGATGGTTCCGATCGATGCTGCGGACTCTAGGGCCGATGTGATTGTCTCGTCAGGTTACAAGTGGCTGCGCGGGACGTACGGGGCAGCAGTCGGCTACGTCTCGCCCTCAGTGCGCCCTCACCTCTACCCAGGTCTTCTGGGATTCAGGAGCCATGATGATATCTGGGACCTCCGGGCAGACAGAATGATACTGCCAGAAGATGCTAGTCGCTTTGAGTACACCACCATTCACTTCGGGGCTGCACTAGGGCTGGCAGCTGCAGTGAATGAGATATGCGAGACTGGCATACAGCAGGTCTGGGAACACGACCTCGCCTTAGCGGACAGAGTCATCGAGGGAGCAAACCGCCTAGGACTCAGAATTGTCTCCCCGATGTCCGAGGATGAGAGGAGCGCCATAGTAAGTCTGAGGATGCCCGAGGGAGTGAGCAGCGAGACCATCGCCCGCAGACTGCAAGATGAACACTCCATACTAGTCACTAGCAGGGCAGGATTACTGCGAGTCTCACCTCATATTGACAACTCAGTTGAGGAAGTCGGAATGCTGTTTGATGCTCTTGAGAACCTACTCTCATAGATGGGGCTGCATTATCGCAGCAGCGATTGTGAACATTATGCAAGCGATAGAGAGGTCGATGTATCTCCAGACACTCGGCTTGTTCAGAACCTCTGACAGACTACTCGCCCCATAGCCCAGTGAGAAGAAGAACACGAAGGAGGCGGTAGCAGCTCCGATTCCGAATGCTATCCTCTCATCGCCTAGGTATCTACTCGAGGTACCTCCGATTAGCAGCAAGGTGTCAACATACACGTGCGGATTGAGGAAGGTGAAAGCCGCAGCAGCCCCAATTGTCGCCTTCAGGTCAGCCTCACCTTCACCTTCAGTCGACATACCCTCCGGATTCATCGCCGATTTGATTCTGAGTAACCCATATCCTACTAGGAATAATGTGGCACCGACGGCAATCGTCTTCTCAGCCCCCTCGATACCAGAGAGGAAACTGCCCATGCCGAGGACTCCGGCTGTAATCAAGGCAGCATCGAAAAGAGAGCAGGCAAGACAGACTGCAAATACATGCGATTTCATCAGGCCCTGTCGCATGACGAACACGTTCTGCGGCCCTAATGCGAGAATTAAGCCCAGACTTAGAGCGAAACCCTCGACGGCCGCAGAAGCGACTGCCATGATTAGGTCTTCCTGCGCTCGGCGGCCTTGATTCTCATACCAGTGTAGCCGCACTTGCGGCACGACCTAGGCTTGCGTCCGCGGTGGGTAGCCGAACAGCGCATACATATCCACTTCTTTAGCAGACGTGCCTCTGCCTCGGGGTGCCTCTGAGCCATGCAGACCGGCCGACCTACCGGCCATTCATAATCGCTTCCCACCCGAAAATCATTAGAAATCGGTCTCGAACTCAGCCAAAGCATTCATCCGCCCTCCATACTGCCCGAGGCTACGGTGCCTGCCAGCGTCGTGCTCGGAGCCCAGTGGGGGGATGAGGGCAAAGGCAAGGCCATAGACCAGTTAGCCAACCACTCGACGTGGACCGTGCGCTTCCAAGGAGGTAACAACGCCGGTCACACTATAGTGCTCGGCGATACTACCCTCAAGCTCCACCAGATACCCTCAGGAGTCTCGCACGAGCATTGCAACCTCGTACTCGGGGACGGGATGGTAATTGACCCGTGGGTGTTGGAGGAGGAACTCGACAAGTGGCACGCCCTGACCGGCGAGAGGCCAGAGGGCAAGCGACTGTTCATCAGCGAGCGGGCCTCGATCATACTGCCCTTTCACAAGTTGTACGACGGGGCCGATCGCGTCGTCGGAACCACCGGGCGTGGCATAGGCCCGACATACCGGGACCGCACCGAGAGGGTCGGCATCAGGTTCGCTGATATCAGAGGCATGGTCGATGACACTGAGGCGATACGCTCTCAGGCCGAGCGCATGAGCAAGCAATTGTCTACGGTCGGTGTCAGTGAGGGCATAGAAGCAAGCGAGTTACAGTCGGATCTCAGATGGATACTCGAGCGCTACTCCGATGCTATCAGGCCGACCGGCCTGATGGTCGACCTAGCACTCAGGAATGGCGAGAGGGTGCTGCTGGAGGGCGCGCAGGGGGCGATGCTGGACATAGACCAGGGGACCTACCCATACGTTACCTCGTCGGTGACGAGTAGGGCCACCGCCACTCATGGCGCAGGC
>CAYMRU010000076.1:0-5299 GCA_964392975.1 uncultured Candidatus Poseidoniales archaeon
TGCAGGGCTCATCGGGATTTTCTGCGATGTGGCGAACAGTATTCACCGTGGTGTGGGTCCTGAGCAGGGACTTCTTGGACTCCTCCTTGTCGAAATCTAGGCCCCATCCCTTGCTCCCTGTGTCGTGGCCGTGCTCGTGGACCTTGCTCCACAGATCCAAGTACTTCTCATCGACATCGACTTGGGCTGGCTCGGATAGGTAGAATGTGTCCTGCATAGTTCTAGCGGGGTGCGATTGAGGGATGAATAGAGCATCCATGTTCCAACCGGCGGATTGGATGAAGTCGCCCTCGATTTCTGAGAAACCCATCTCAAGGAAGATAGACCTAATCATCTCAATGAGGGCAATCATCGGATGCGGCCTTCCTCCCGAGGGCGTGGGTGCTGGGGCGTTGATATCGAACGGTTTGAACTCGGCATCTCGCCAAGCCTCGCTCTGTAGAAGTTCAGGAGTCACTTCACCAATCATCTCGACATCTTCTAAATCAGAGAGGTCGGCGTTCTTGCCTTGCTTGGTCAGAGACCATGTCCTTGAGACTCTGTCCTCCTGCACAATCAGTCCCTTCCTGCCAGAGAAGTGTGAGAGTATCTCTTCATCCAACTCGGACTGCTCCTTAGGGCCCTCGGATAGCAAATTGATGAAATCCGAACGTTTCTCAATCTCAGATACGATTCCCGATTCGTCGGTAATCACTAGTGTGCCTGACTCTAGAGTGCATCCCATCGCCTTCAGCAGGCCAACTCCCGGGCCTGCTTCGTGGCGCTCGAGTGTCGATGATAGGGCTGACATAGTCCTGTCTTCTGGCTTCTGAGATGCCAGCCAGTTCCAGATTCTAGTTTCTAGAAGGCCGTCATTCGATGCTCTCTGTCCTTCCTCGCCAAGACTCACTATAACTTCTCTATGCTCGGTGACCGAAACCAGTCCGGCCTCCTCCAGTACCGCTCCCGAGCCAGCGACGTGAACTTGGTCGGCCCATCCGGCTTCAGAGAGTAACTCGTCGAGTGACCATTTCCTCGATGGGTCGGACAGCATCGCTCGCAGCATCCTGCGCTCGTTGTTTCCTATATCCATATAACCACTCGCAGTTCTCGGAATCGGGCAATCCACTTGATGCTTGCCGATTGCACAAAGTGAGGAAGTAGGTTACTCCTCCTCTGACTCCCAAAGCAGCGTGTCGCACTCGCTGCAGGTGTGGCTCTTAGGCTTCCTACCGTCGGCCCAATCCACCTTTCCACACCTGCCGCAAAGAATCGAGGTTCGGATGGGAGGGTCTAGAGTGGTGTCGACCCTGAACATCACTCTGCCGGCATCGGGCATCTTAGTTGAGTCAGGTTCCCAATCTGCGACAGAGTCGGGGTCCAAGCTGCCCTCATCTTCCATGCCAAGCCCAATCATGAGCAATAGAGCTCCTGCTACCACCAGAGGAACTGCAGTGGCGAGAGTGAATTCGGAAGCATCTGAGGCCAGTGCGATTCCACCTCCCAGAATGAGGCATGTCCATGCCGCTAGGACTGTGTTGACCTTACTGCTGCCGGGTCGCATCGCCATGATGATGCGAGTCGGTTATGACGCATCAATATGGCCCAACTGAGGGTGTGCTCGAATGTAGGGTTCAAGAGTCCGAGTCTGTCGTCTCGGGTTACGCCTCAGTAGCTCAGCCTGGTAGAGCATCTGATTTGTAATCAGACGGTCGGGGGTTCGACTCCCTCCTGGGGCTCCAAATTGCGACTGTGAAAGGTCAAAGGCCGATGCTGCACGCGGCCAGCCATGGGAGCGGTAATCGCCGATGGTAAGGCTCTAGCCACCAGCATCAAGGAAGCAGTGTCCCATGGCGTTGCAGAACTCATCGACTCAGGTATTGTACCTCACCTAGCGGTCGTGATTGTCGGTGAAGACTCAGCCAGCCGAGTCTATGTTAGAAACAAGCAGCGCGCATGCGAGAGATGCGGCATCAAGAGTACATTAATCGAGATGTCAGAAGGCTCGACTCAGGAAGAGGTCATCGAAAATGTGGAGAAGTTGAACACGGATGCTTCGGTGCACGGGATACTCGTCCAAAGTCCTATTCCAGGAGATGTTGACGAGCTAGCAGTTGCCTCTGCAATCTCTCCCCTCAAGGATGTTGATGGGTTCCATCCAGCCAATCTAGGCAGGTTGGTGCAAGGAGATTCCAGCGGACTGCTGCCCTGCACTCCGGCAGGAGTAATCCGAATGCTAGAGAACAGTGAGGTTCAGCTCACTGGGGCGAAGGCAGTGGTACTCGGCAGATCTAGAATAGTCGGCATGCCGATGAGTCTGTTGCTAGCCAGCAAGGGAGTCGATTCGACTGTGACTATAGTCCATTCTCGCTCACATGACATTGCGGCAATCTGCAGAGAATCTGATATCATCGTCGCCGCTATCGGTAGGCCTCATACTGTCAAACCCGATTGGGTCAAGCCGGGGGCATTTGTGGTGGATGTTGGAATTTCAAGAGCGGAGGACGGAGGACTGGCTGGTGATGTCGACCCGCGGGTAGCAGAGGTCGCTGGATGGATGACGCCGGTTCCAGGAGGAGTAGGTCCGATGACTATTGCTATACTGATGGAAAATACGCTCACTGCGGCACGAAATGCCTAGAATATCCCCAGATCGAACTGGGCATCTTCGCTAGCATGTACCTTGGGATCCCACGGAGGTGAGAAGGTGAGATTGACGTGGACGCTATCGATTCCTTCGGTTGCTAAGGCGGAACGGTGAACTGCAGACATAATCTCAGGAGCTACTGGGCAGCCAGGACTAGTCAGAGTCATGTCTATCTCTACGTGTGTACCTTCGTCCTGCTGCTCGATTCTAATTGCATAAATCAATCCGAGCTCTGTGACTGACATCTTCATCTCAGGATCCTCGACCTCGCCAAGAGATTGCATCACATCCGATTCACTGACCATACTAACCACACAACTCCGAGGCATCCTCTCTGACTCGTTTGAACATGTTAAGGAATCCATTTGCCCTGCTAGGAGTAAGTGAGGACTGTATGCCCATCGCTTCAGCAAATGCGGGCTCCATGTCGGACACTTCCTCGGGACTCATTCCATTCACTGCCATGGCGGTAACCGACATCAGGCCCTGAACAATCTGCGCATCCGCTCCTCCGCGCATCTGGAACCCGCCTTGCTCATCGATGAAGCAAGTCACATGAGCTCTGGACTGGCAGCCATGGACTTGGTTGTCGTCGTCCCACTCTTCTGGTTGAAGAGGACTGGGGTTGCGCTTTGCGTACTCAAATAGTAACTCGTAGCGCTCCATGGAGTCAAAACAGGCCTGGAACTCCTCGACCACCTCATCGAGGTGCTCGGGCCACGACCTATTCTCTCTCATGCTCTCTCGCCACAGTTGTCTGCCTTGAACATGACTAGGGTCATGCGAATCGGTCGATGACCTCTTGGAGGTGCTCCACAAATGACTCGGCCTCCTCCATGGTGTTGTAGATCCAGAATGAGGCTCTGTTAGTCGATGGCACGCCTAGTGCGTCCATCAGAGGCTGGGCGCAGTGATGACCGGTTCTGACGGCGAAGCCTCCTTCATCGAGCAGCAACGCTAGATCTTGGGACTGGATTGTCTCGTGCAGGAATGATACCGCGCCACTACTGTCGCCCCTCTCCGGGTCTCCGTATATCCGAATACCCGGGATTTCGCGCATCTGAGAAGCCGTCCACGAGGCTATGTCGTTGATGTGGTCGTGGACCTCCTTCATATCGAACTGCTCCAGCCACCCTACGGCAGCCCCCCAACCAATCGCTTCGGCAATGCGAGGCGTGCCAGTCTCAAACATCGCGTGGCCATCTTGGAAGGTCGAGCCTTCAGTGGTCACGCGCTTGATCATCGATCCACCCGTCAAGAACGGTCTCATCTCGGCCATCGCATCTCGCCTGACTAGGATGCAGCCGATACCAGTTGGGCCAGCCATCTTGTGCGCCGAGATGGCTACGAAATCTGCTCCCAATGAGTCGAAGTTAATCCTCTCATGGGGGGCCCCTTGAGCGCAGTCAATCAGCACCTTAGCCCCCACCGCGTGAGACTTCTCGATGATGTCCTCGACTGGGTTTCGCACCCCTAGGACATTGCTAGTATGGACAACGCAGACTAGAGATGCTCCCTCTAGGGCTACTTCAAAGGCATCCATGTCGAGAGTGTAGGATTCGATGTCTATTGGGACGTATCTGACCTCAATACCGTTGTCAACGGACATCTGCTGCCACGGCACGATGTCCGCGTGGTGTTCCATCTCCGTCAAGACTACCACATCCCCCTCACCGAGGTTCTCGCGTGCCCATGCGTAAGCTACCAGATTGATTGCCTCGGTGGCACCACTGGTGTAAATCATCTGGTCCGGAGAGGTCCCGAAGTAGGAGGAGATTTTCTCGCGGGCACCCTCTAGAGCGGTGGTGGCCTCGTCAGCAAGAGTGTGGTTAGCTCTGTGTGCGTTTGAGTTGTAGTGCTCGTAATAGTCGCTCATCGCATCGATCACGCACTGTGGTTTCTGTGAAGTCGCGGCGTTGTCGAAGTACACTAGTCGCTTGCCGTTGGGCAGCATTCGCTGGAGAATCGGGAAGTCCGCCCGAATCGCCTCGATGTCCAGAACCATGGCCTCTCCTCAGTCAATTCGAACGGACGGTCTGATATCAAGTAGTGCCCGAACTAGTAGGTAATCAGGTAAACACAATAACGGACATGGCCTATCTTGCTGCGTGAGCAAGCTTCGCGCTTCTTGGGTACTGGTCTCGATACTGGTGCTCTCGATGGGGCAAACGGCAGCAGCCCAAGCAGTCACTCCTCCGGAGTGGTCCGATTCAGTGACTCTGGGAGGCTGGTGGGAGGACCAGGTCACCGACATCGCAGTTGATCCAGATACTGGAGATATAATCGTGGTTGGGACCTTTCTGTACGACCTTCATCTGGGGCCATTTGTCCTGTCATCTGTGCCCGGCCTTTCTCCTTGGGAGAACACCAGTGATATCTTCGTGGCCAAGTTATCCGGCTCACAGTGGAAGTGGGCTGTGTCTGCGGGAGGAGGCGACTACGATTGGGTAAATTCAGTAGCTATAGACTCTAATGGGGATGCTTATGTAGCCGGGGGATTCATGTCCAACAACAGCTCATTCGACCCATTCACGCTGACCAACGCGGATCAGACTCCTAGGGTGGGACTGCAAACCCAACCTACCTCTGACGGATTCGTAGCGAAAATCAGCAAGGATGGTTACTGGCTATGGGCTGAATCCATTTCTGGACTTCATTCAGATGAGGTCTCTG
>CAYMRU010000077.1:0-4958 GCA_964392975.1 uncultured Candidatus Poseidoniales archaeon
CGGTGATTAGAGCGGAGAGAATCAAGGTCATGTCATCTGAGAGGAACTTGGAGAGTAAGTCGTAAACCATCATGAATACCAGAATCAGGATAATTGGAATGGTCACTCTCCTCAGGAAGATATGGTACCCTCCAAACATGTCATACGCGGGATTGTCAATCACACGGTCGACCATTTCGTCAAGGCCCTGCTTGGGCTTGCTCATGTCTCACCTGCTAGTTGGACAGCCATGCCATGGCAGCGATGAAAGCCAGAATTCCTGGGATGATGATGTTCGTCAACCTCCTTGAGACTGGTTCGGGGTCAACGCGCTGCAGGCGCCCTGAATCCCCCCTTGCCATGGACGCCTTCTCGAGTTTGTTGTAAGACGACGTGAATTCTTGGTGGTGCCTAGCAACGAAGATTAGCAAGTAGACTCCGATTAAGACTGAACTGCCACCCGTGAGTTCAAGGATGGCCCCGAGGATCGCCAGAGTGGGGTCGGCAGCCAACTCAGAACCTATGAGTAACTGTGTGAACCCGGCTAGGAAGAAAAGGACTGAATCGGATCTCGCCATGATGATTGCGATGAAAGGGTAACGGATTAATCTGTTCCCGGCGGGCCCCTCATTGGTTCTGGCTGCTCGGCCTAGTTTCCCAGATTGCCCAAGTCCCCTTCGCCGTTGCGACTATGGTGCCCTCAGAGGTCACGAGTCTGCCTTCCATGTGAGCTAGATTCCTGCCTCTGCGAGCCACCTCGCCCGAGGCAATCAGCCTCTCACCGACACCGACTGCGTTGAGGTAAGAAATGTCGATTTGGGCAGTCGCACACCACTCCTCCTTGGCCAGAGTCGAAACCAGTGTGCCGCCCATTGCTGAGTCTAGCAGGGTTGCGTGGATTCCCCCGTGTGCCACCCCTCCCATGTTCAAGTGGTCCTCACGAACTGTGCACTCGACAATGCAACTACCCTCTGCGAACTCGGTAATTTCGAAGCCGATGGTTCGAGCCAGTTCTGTCAGTCTGGGCAATCCTCTCTCATCACTCATTGCGAGACCTCCCCCGTCTGAACGGCCCAGAGTCTGGGATATAGCCCATTGCCACTTAGCAACTCCTCGTGGGTCCCGGTCTCTGAAATCGAGCCATTACCTAGAACTGCGATGGTGTCGGCATTCCTGACTGTGGAAAGACGGTGTGCGATGATAAGGGTCGTCCGACCGACTGAGATTCTCTCAATCGAGCGCTTCAATGCCGCCTCGGTCTCGTTGTCGACATTGCTGGTGGCCTCGTCGAGTACTAGGACAGGCGCGTCCTTGAGTACGGCCCTCGCGATAGCGATTCTCTGACGCTGGCCGCCTGAGAGCCGGTGTCCACCCTCCCCGATGTCGGTCTCCCAGCCTTCAGGCAGGCTCTCGATGAAGGGAAGCGCTTCGGCGACCCTCGCAGCTTCGATTACAGCTTCTTCATTCGCCGTTGGGTCGCCGTACAGGATGTTGTCGCGTACACTTCCAGGGAACAGTGTTGTAGTCTGGCTGACCAAAGATACCGATCCCCTGAGAGAATCTAGCGTGAGGTCTCTGACATCGCGGCCGTCGAGAGAGACTGAGCCGGAATCGGGGTCGTGAAACCTCAGCAAGAGCCTGACCAGTGTGGTCTTGCCAGAACCGGTAGAGCCGACTAATCCCACGGTCTTTCCAGCCGGAATTGTCAGGTTCACGCCCTCTAGCACCGTCTCCCTGTCCGGATATGAGAATCCCACGTCTTTGAAGCTGATTTCACCTTCGACACTCTCCAACTCGGTATCGCCCTCGACGATACCTATCTCAGTATCGAGTAGGTCGAGCACTCTGGAAGTCGAAGCCATGGCTCGCTGATACAGATCAAAGGTCTCGCCTAGCCTCGTGAGCGGCCATAGCAGCCTCTGGGTGATGAATACGATAACCGAGTAGGCGCCAAGGCTGATGCGCCCGTCCAAAGCGAACCAGCCCCCTACTAGCATGTTGGCTGTGAAGGCGAACAGGATTGCCATTCTGATGATTGGAACGAAGGATGCAGACAGACGGATTGCATCCTTGTTGGCCTCCCGGTACGAAGTTGACACCTCATCGACCCTGTCGACCTCCCGCTGCTCTGCGGTGAACGACTTGATTGTCGTAATTCCGTGCAGATTGTTGTTGAGCAGTGCGTTCAGGTCAGCCACCTTGCCCCTGACCTTGCTGTACCTCACGCCTATCCTGCGCTGGTAGATGAACGAACCAGTGACGATGATTGGCACGGGTAGTATGGCCAGCAATGCGACCTCTGGGGCCACGGATATCATGATTGCACCCACCACGATAATCGTGGTAGCGACATGGAGTAGGTCGGTTGCACCTTGGTCTAGGAAGCGTTCAAGTTGGTTCACATCGTCGTTCATGATTGCCATCAGGCTGCCAGTTGGCTGCTCTGAGAACCACTGCATCTCAAGGTCTTGGATGTGAGTATAGGCAGACATTCTGAGTTCATGCTGAGCAGTCTGGGCTAAATTCCTCCATAATACTGCGTAGAAGTATTGGAACAGAGATTCAAGGACCCATATCACTACTGTGATTCCAGTGAGGATGTAGAGTTGGTCGTACACATCTGAGTATCCGAACTGGGCTAGGAAGGAGTCCTCTTGTGCTGCGACCACGTCGATTGCCATTCCAATGAGGACCGGTGGGGCGAGGTCCCACACCTTGTTGATGATTGAACAAAACGAAGCCAGTAGAACTGTAGTTCTGTGTTCTTTGAGATGCTCTAGGAGTCTCATCAGAGGATGTCTGCCCCCATCCATGACTAAGCGTCATGACAGGAGTGTTTGAAGATACTCATCCAATCAATTGACCAACGGACCGCCAGTCCACTGGTTGGCCCACGAATCGAATATCGCTACGTCAATATCTCCTGTGGAATTGGTCCTGATTTGATACAGGTCTCCTGGCGAGAAGTAACCGGGCATCGGGAAATCCAGCCAAGTGAAATCCCACCAAGTCCCATCACTCAGAGTGATGTTTGCCGATTCTTCATCGAGGGTCATCATCGCTACCGATGATGCCTCCTCGTCCTCAGTGAGAATCCCATGGAACTGCAACTCAGAGGGGTCTATCTCCGTTGACATTTCCTCAGGAACCTCGCCGTACCAGACGGTCATATCGCCTACTTGGATGGGTTGCGTATCGATGCTGAAACTGACAGGGGTTCGGGGCAGACCCTCCTGCAATTCTATCGAGACCGAGTCGTCTTTTGTCACGCTCAGGATGAATGTCTCCTCTTCTCCAGAATAGGTCTCTATTCCGGTGATCATCGGTGGTGAGCCCATCAATTCGATGATGATAGTATGAGTATCATTGTTGGCCGATGCTATCTGCTGCGTCGAGGTCGGGTCGCCCGAGATGGTCCAAGTCAGGTCAGCAACGGCAGTTGTGTCAAATGTGAAGGGGGGCCAGAAGCCTCCCGGCTGCTCTCCCGCCAACTGAGCCAGTTCGAGGAACGGGTCGGTATACTCAGGGACCTCGTCCCTGCCCTCGTACCAATCTCCTTCGATCCTGACATTGGTCATTTCCTGCCCCTCGATGACCTCATTGTCGATTGTGTTGGTGCCGATGGTCATACGCATCGCTATCGAGCGCAACTGCGCGGAGTCGTCCTTAGCCACGTCCCAGCGGACCTCGGCGAACTGACCCTGATTCTCAAACGTGGTCGTAGTGACTATCCTGAGCCTGTCATGGCTCACGGCCAGAGCCAGCACATCGAAGGTTGCCGGGTCGGACAGCATGTCAGAGAGATCTTCTGACTCAAGCGGGAAGCATTCTGCCCCTTCGCAGCCCTCGACAGGGACATTGAGGCAGCCAGAAATCGCTGTGCTGAGCAATAGCAACACGGTCAAGGAAGTGACTCTCACATCCTCTCGGGACTGTCCATGAGTCATGAGTCTCACGCTCAGGCGTCATCGAGGTGACCTGTTCTGTGTTGCGTCGTTGCTATATGGGACGGGCGAGAGCGATGTACAGGAGGGTGAGTCATGGATGCCAAGGATATCCTCGTCGTGTTCAAGAAGAACTTCGAGGAGGTTCATGACGAGTCTCTGCGCAGAATCAAGGCAGAACTGGACCTGATGTCCGATCAAGACACGGTCAGTGTCGACTACAAGGTACGAGAGACCGTCACGAGTGAAGACTTCTCTGGCAGGGACCTTGCAATCATTCTCGGTGGCGATGGAACCCTGACTTCAATTGCCCATTCGATTGGCAGCGACATCCCAGTTATGGGAGTCAACAGTCACCCCCAAGATGATGACGAGGACGGGTCTTACGGATTCTACATGGGAAGCGATCCGGAGAGATTTGGCGAGGATGTCAGAGCCGCCTTGGCAGGTGAAGCGATAGTCAACTTGCTGCCTCGGCTGCAAGCAGAGATAATCACTACCAGTGGCAAGAGAATCCTCTCGGACCCCGCCTTGAACGACCTCATCATCGCTAACACTCACCAATACCAGCCTTCGCGCTATCGACTCCAGAGGGGCTCGGGAGATGATTCGATAGATGTGATACAGCGCTCTTCGGGCTGCCTTTTCTCGACTTTTCTCGGGCAGGGCGCTTGGTTCAGGCATGTTGTCGATATCGAAGGGGCACGGTTCCCGGCAGACGAGTTGAATTCGAAGTACCTGTTCGTCTCAAGGGATCTGCCTAGAAGCGAGCGGTTCGGTGACGGTTCTTATTGGGAATGGACTGGAGAGCAGACGGTGATTACCAGTGATATGCATCGCGGGTATATCGTAGGAGACGGTTGGGATGAGACTCACTTCACGAGGGGGGCCAAGGTGACCGTGACCCTAAACGGACCCGAGTTGACTCTGCTTACCTTCCGTAGGACAATTCTCGACGGTGTAGCGCACTGGATTGATTACTAGAATCCGAGCTCATCCAAGTCGACGTCGCTGTTCATGTTGACCCTGACGGGG
>CAYMRU010000078.1:0-4940 GCA_964392975.1 uncultured Candidatus Poseidoniales archaeon
TTCATGTCCCAGACATACTGGCTGTGATTGTAGATGTGCTCGCGGCTCATGTCCTCGGGCAGTGGGGCCTCAGTCACGAAGTGTCGGTGAGACAGTGAGTGACTGGCAATCAGTACGACTCTCTTGCCGCTGTCCTCAATTGCTTTCCTTACTGCTTCGCCCAGAGCAATCGACTGTTCGTTCATGACTTCATTTGAGTAGTAGTGAGTCGAGCGGTTGCTGCTGATTGTGACCACTGGTTTGTCCCACTCTGGATTCAGCATGTGACAACTGACGATGGTACCGTAGTCGACTCTGAAGTCAGGGTTACGCATCATCTTGGTGATGATTCCGGCATCTGAAGCGGCCTCACACATCTTCTCTGCCAGTTCGACATCTACCTTGAGGTCGTGATGGAATCGGAACAGGTTGGGGAATATCGGGTCCACGCTGATGTTCTGGAACCTTTCCAGTCCGAGGAAGTGTGTCCCAACATAGGTCTGCCAGTGTGGAGTCAGAATCACCATGCAATCGTAGTCAATATCCTTGAGTTTTCTAGCCAACATGTTGTAGCCCCATCTGAGAGCCTCCCAACCTCCTTCCGAGAAAGGCTCGTTCTGCTCAGGATTCTCTGCATACACTACATGCGGAGGGTGTGGAGCAAGGCATCCAAGCACTATCTCTCCCTTCGCCATGGTCTGTGAGGTCTTGAATTCTAAAGAAAACCTTCCGGCTCACCTCGTAGCCTTCATTGGTGAGATTCGAGACGCATTGCCATGAATTGGGACGAGCCTCCGCTCTGGCCGGTTGTCGGACCTAGCATCGCTGGTTTCTCCGCGGCCTGCATACCTCACTTGATAGGTGGAATTCCCCGCCTTTTCGACGGAGATTTGACCACTCCATTCGTAGGCCTCATGCTGGCCAGTCTGCTACTCTATTTCGCGCCTGAGCCAGCGGATAGGAATCCCGAGTTGATAGCGGGCGCGAATGTAGGCATGCTGCTCGCCTTCTTGCCGCAACTGTTTTTCTTCGTCTGGTTCGTGCCTGTGATCCTATTCTGGATCTTCCAGTCGATGTATGTGTGGAAGAACAACTACCCGGCCTTCCGAGTCGGGACTTGGATCGGTCTGGGTGCAGTCTCAGGACTCTTCGTCGGAGGCCTGTTCGCCCACTTCGTCCTCTGAGGCGACCGCTTGAGCCAGCACTAGGCCCGCAATCAGGAAAGCCGGCAAAGAGAACAGTAGAGCGCTCCAAATCAATTCGTCATCGACATAGTGCATGGTGATGCGGAGCTCCCCGACCCCATCGGTGATTCCGGCCACTTTGCATAGGACTAGGTGTGTGTCGGATATGGAATTGGTCTCAACCTCGGCCTCCCAGAACTCCCCGGCATCGAGAATGGCTCCTTGGAAGTCGGGATTGAGTGCTGAACCGGCTACTATCGAATCCCAATCCACGTATCCACTGTCTGTGTGGGGGACAACATGGCTGCGGTCGACTATCACCACATACACTGGAGTTTCGCCTACATTGAGGACCTCTACACCCACCGGATCCCACAGACTGTGTACCTCGATGGTGTCGATCTTCACATCTCCCGGACCCAACCTCATGTTAGCGATGTCCTCGTCGCTACCCGGTCCGTCCACCGCCACGAAGACGAGCGCTGAAGTGCAAACGATAGCGAATGCCGTTGCGAATGCCAGCGGTTGCTTGCGGGGGATGAGTGAGGCCCAACCATTCTCTGGACGGGCCCTGAATGCAGGCTGCCACTTGTGGATGAATAGAGCACAAATCACCGCCAGCATCACGCCTGGGATGATGTCGGCGATCCAGTGGATGCCCAGATACTGAATCGAAAAGAAGTAGATGACCAGATTGAGGATGATGAACAGGTCGAACTCCCTGTGCCTCCACTCGGAGATGGAAATGCCCTTGTCCCTGCAATGCAGCCTGTTGAGCAGCAGCAGCCCGACAGGCAGCCCGAAGTGCAGACTAGGGACCCCGTTGTCCATCGGGTCGTTGTCGGTCACGAACTCGAGATACCACGAGTCATGGTAGAGAAGTGCGTCCATCCCAGGGATGTAGGTCGAAGTGACTTCGACGTTGAAGAACAGATACAGTGGGACCGATAGCAAATAGATGACGAGGTAGTTTAGCGCTGCCTTGTCGGCCATAACATGGTCGCGCACGAGTATGAAATACATCGGCGAGAACCATATCACGAACAGATAGACAAACAGGTAGTGGAACGACAGTAAATCGGTGAGCAGGTCGCTCCTGAATGCCTCTTGGACCCACAGCGTCAACTCGCCCTCAAACTCGTACAGCCAGTGGGTGTAGCCGCCGACTCTGGGCTTCATCGGCTCGTTGTGCTGGTCGATTACGAACTTGTACAGATACATCACTACATACAGCGAGATGTGCCAGTAGTATCCCTTGGCTCGTATCTCCGCTGGCAGTTCTGAGAGCGGGAGCCTCTTGTCGGGCTCATCCCTCGTCAGCAGATTGCGTAACGGGATAGTCGAGAGCAGGATGACCGCCATCATCGTGCCATACGGCCCGATTGGCCACCACATGCCTCAACCGCGATGTGCCCTGCTGATGAATATTACAGGCGACTCGGCTCACTCTTCGGAATCGTGTGATGATATCAGATCGGTCTCAAGGATGCCGGTGTGAACCACTGCAATCAGACCCAGTACCATGCCCCACTCGAACAAAGCAGCCAGGGACATCTCAGCGACTGTAAGATCAGTGCATACCTCTACGATGTCGACATATGACTCAAAGTGTCCCAACTCCAATGAGGCTGCATCTCCGAAACCGACGAACCGTACCACATTCAGCGCCATTAAAGCGCAGCAGATTACCGTGAATACGGTTCTGTCTCGTCTCGGCTTGAATACCTCCTCAAATCGCATGTCATTCGCTTGCATCTCGCTTGCCAACATGGTAGAGAGAATTGCCCACGCAATCGAGCTGCCGAATATCACTCTAGCCTGCATCAGATGAAGGGCCAGATCCTCATTCCATGGTGTGTATGCTATCCAGACGATGAACACGCCTGAGATGACTCCGAGGATGGCGGAGAAGGTGTTGAGCATCCTCGGCTTGGTCCCCAGTGAATTGGAATTGATCCATTCGGCCCTGACGCTGTACATCTGATACGCGATAACGCTGAGTAATATCCCCGTTAGAGTGAATCCCAGAGTGAAATACGGGCTAGAAGCAGGATTGGTATCGGTGTCTGAGATGAACGGCATGTACGGGTCGCAGCCATCCAAGACCCAGGTCGTGTAGCACGAAGCGAGGGTAGCCAATTGGACTATGACTGCGGCCCTGATGGAAGTTCGAATCGACTTTCTGGTCAGCAACTCGCTCATGCTTAGGCGAGGGGGGGAGTGGTTTCAACACTCCCGAAGCATGAAGTCCAAAGCCCCACAGGCGATGGCATGGACGGTCACGAATTGTGGCTTTCACAATGTGCTGAGATTCGCTATAAGCCAGAGGCTAGGCTCTACGCGGAAGGTACACGCACCTCACAGGATGCTGCCGACCAACTCGGATGTGATGTCGCTCACATCGCCAAGTCGATTGTATTCGCCGGACAAGATGGGGCAGTTGTTGTCATCACCTCGGGTGCCAACCGCGTCGAGCGCAAGCGCAAACTGAAGCGGTTGCTCGGTTACAAGCCTAGCATGACCGATGCCGAGTACATCATCGCCAACACGGGATACGCGCCCGGAGGAGTCCCTCCATTCGGTCACACCAAGCCATGCACTGTGCTGCTTGACGAGGACCTGTTGCAGTACGATTTGGTCTGGGGTGCTGGAGGCACGGCGCAAACCGTTTTTCCAATCACCCCTAACGAGCTAGTGTCGCTATCGGGTGCTACCGTAGCAGATGTGAAGCAGTGATAGAATGGTCGTCGAGCGACTGATTGAGGCAGCAGGGAAACTGCGAGATGACGTCGACCCGTTGGGTAGAAAGCTAGTCTCAGAGCAGCGAATCGATGTATGCTACAATCCACTGAACTATGCTTGGGATGTTCACGAAGAGTACCTCAGGAAGATGGGTGGGCGAGGTGCCGAGACAGTGGTGCTCGGGATGAACCCGGGCCCGCACGGCATGGGACAGATGGGAATACCATTCGCAGCGACCAGTATCGTACGTGACCTGTTAGGCATCTCTGGCATCCCGGTAAATCAGCCAGATACTCCCGATGAGAGAAGGCCTGTAATCGGACTTGAATATCACAAAGAAGAGGTTTCAGGAACTCGACTCTGGGGGCTTCTGAATGAACAGTACGGTGATTCCGAAGCGATCGCATCGAGAGTTTTTCTCGTCAATCACTGCCCCCTCATGCTGTTCTCGGGCCCTCGGGCCACCAACATCACTCCTGACAAGTTAGGAGGCGAGACTGCACGAGCTCTGCTTGAGCGCTGCGACGAGCATCTCTCACAAGTCGTGGATATCCTAGGGGCGAATCGTGTAATCGGAGTGGGCAAGTTCGCCGAATCGCGAGCGCGGGACGCACTCGCCGAGCAGTCCGTCGAAGTCACAGGTTGCTGGCACCCTTCTCCAGCCTCTCCGCTTGCCAACCGTAACGGTGGCGCGGATTGGAGAGAGAATGTTAGGGCTGCTCTGCCATAAGCATCCCGAACCAGTCTCCAATTATGCTGGTAAACAATTAAGGCGGCTTATGCCGTGTCCTCAGACATGTCAGCGAAGACCACACCGGAATACCTGATTTCAAACGCCGAAAGATACGCTAACGAGAATGCCATTTCCTGGAAGGACGGGAATGGTAACTGGGTCAACATGAACTGGGCCGAGTTTTGTGAAACCGCGATGGGTGTAGCCAAGTCACTAATCGCAATGGGATTCGAAGCCGGTGACAAATTGAGTATCTACTCGTACAACCGCATGGAGTGGTACGCTGCATACGCGGCTGCCAA
>CAYMRU010000079.1:0-4897 GCA_964392975.1 uncultured Candidatus Poseidoniales archaeon
CGTCCCTTGAACCGTGTATGAAGGTTCTCTAACTGCGTTCGCCGCCCGTAGGGCGAATTCGGAGATGATATTATCGAATGCTAATCGGTCTTGCATACTCCTAGAACGATGAAGGACTTATGCCGGGAATAATTTGCGCCGACCCGTGAAGGCGGTTGACCTGTATCAGAGAGTGGTCCTCTATACCGTAGTCGTGTTACAGATCACCTTGGTTCCCATAGTGGGTTTCTCACTCACATATTTGCTTGAAGTGGACCGAGAGAACTTCACGGTCGCTGTCAGGACCGAGCTGGTCTACTGGATACTGGTAGCCGGTCTGATTTACGGGGTGATCTCACTGGTCCTAGCGATGTTCTTCGGCGGATACAGACCTCAAGGAATAGTGAACAGGGGGGGTTGGGGTCCGGTCCTCGGACTAAGCCGCAGAACCAGTGACCCCGAACTAATCGACAGGGCTAGGATGACCTTGCAGAGTAGCCCATACGGAAAGATGGCAGGACTGGTGAACCGGAAGGTCGGCGTTGATGGTTTCGACTTGATATCGGTACACGGTGGGCTTCAGTTGCTAGCTGTGCCGATGCAGGTCATCCTGATTGCGACTCCTCTGCTCATTATGGAGGGGGTGCCCGAGAGAGTAGTCAAACCGGATAGGGCCTTTGAGTTGGGAATGGCAGGATACATGATCGCGCTCTGGGCTGCAGTGAGAATTCAGCCAGCCATCTCATCATGGCTTGTGGGATACGCTGCTATGTTCAGGAGTGTTCTGTGGAAAATCTCGCGTTTCTCATGGGCCCTTCCCATCCTGCTGTTCTGGTTCATCGCAAGAACCTTCCTAGCGGCATCTCTGAACTGGCTCGATGTCGATATCGAGCAGTGGAACGAGGTTCAGTTGGAAGCGGTGGTTCTGAACGTCATATTCCCCGATGCCACCGTACCTGACACCGCTGTGATTGATTTCCTCATCGCAATCTCGGTCCTCCCGATGGCGACGTTCACGACACTGTCGGTATTGGGTGGCTCCAATGATATGCCCTCCTGGATGAGAGGGCAGGACAGTTCTCTTGAGAACTTGCAGATGGACCTAATCGAGGCGCCTGAGTCGGACTCTGAAGAAGAATCATTCGAAAACGAGGAGGGGGCGTCTAGTGAAGACGAGGGGGGTAGTGAGTCTGAGGAAGGCAGCCGGATGATTGATTTGCCGTACCTGTTCGATGATTGACTACTGCGGGAACATCTGGAAAGTTGCACGGTTGAGAAGAGCCCATCCGGAGCCTATGCACAGTCCGAACCCAAGTGCAGACGGGCCGTAGAGGGAGAGGTATGCCAGTGAGACCAACAGGATTGCACCTCCGATTCTGGCCGAATCCCTCTTGGATGCCTCTTGAGATAATAGTAGAGAGAGAATGAACACTACGAGAGACAGGATTGGAGACACCTCTAATCGCCCCTGAGTTCCCTCAGGACCTTCTCGACTCTGTCCATCCCAAGGTCGATGTCCTCCCTTCCGATTGTATATGCGAACCGCAGGTGTCCTTCTCCCATCTCTCCGAACGCCGTTCCCGGAGAGCACAGTACCCCACCTTCAAGCAGAGCGATAGCAATCTCCTCGCTGTTCATCCCGGGTACCTCGACCTTGGGGAAGACGTAGAACGCCCCGGTGGGAACGTGGCAGGAAACACCAGGAATCGCATTGAGGCGCCGGCAGATCAAGTCTCTTCTGGCCTTGAACTCCTCGCACATCTCTTCGGGATAGTTAGGGGCACTCTCTAATGCCTCGAGAACAGCATGCTGCATGGCATCATTGCTGCACGCTGTGACGTAGTACTGCATCTTCGTCAGTTGGGCCATAGCATCGTCGTCGGGAGAAAGTAGGTATCCTATCCTCCACCCCGTCATAGCGAAGGTCTTGGAGAATGACTGTACCATGATGACCTTGTCATAACCGGCCCCCAGGAAAGAGACATGTGGTCCTTCGTACACGATTCTGTCGTATACCTCGTCGGTAATCAGCCATAGGTCGTGCCTGATTGCGAACTCTACTAGTTCGTCCCTCTGAGCCTCGGTGACATTGCCACCGGTGGGGTTGCTCGGGAAGTTGTACAGAATTGCTACCGTGTTCTCATCAACTCTAGACTCAAGATTCTCGATAGTTGGGACGAAGCCGTTCTCGAAAGTGCAAGGGTAGAGATTGGGCTCGCCCCCGCAGATTACCACATCAGGAGGGTAGAGGGGAAAGTACGGCTCGGGCAGCATAACGTTGTCCCCGGGTTGGACCAGTGCGAGGAAGATGTCGAGCAGGCCGTTTGTCCCACTCATCGTGATGCAGACATTACTCTCATCCAGACTGGGGTCGAGATGGTGCCACATCTCAGCTATCTTGCTTCTCAGTGGAGGGAGTCCTGCTGTGGTGGTATACTTGTTCTTACCCTCACTCATTGCTTTGGTGAAAGCTTCGATTGCTACTGGCGGGGGCTGGAAGTCAGGCTCCCCCAGACCGAACTGAATGGAGTCGTCTCCGGCCATGTCGAACATGCGTCTGACCCCAGTAGGTCTGATGCTGTTTGCTCTGTCTGAGAACCTCACCATGTCCTGCGGACGAGTCCACAAGGATTTGAACAAAACCCACTCAATCTGTCTAAATCGCTATTTCTGCTCGACTTCTTCCAGAAGTTCCGCATCTATTGCCCCCCCGGGCATGAAATCCACAGATTTGCTGCCTCGGAAGCGCGAGATGACATCGTCAATCTCTCCGTCGGATCTAACGCGAACCAACACCACGGAGGCGACCCAGATAGCAAAGACTGAGGCGACTAGTACAATTACCAATGGAGGAACTGTAAACTGAGAGGAAGAGGTTGCTGTTCCGTGTACTGTGACTATGACAGGAAGTGATACAGAATCGCCCGATACTGCCCTGATCTCAATCAGGTGTGGACCTTGTCCAACCTTCGAGGGGTCGAGAATAACATGCCAAAAGAACGGAGTGAGTGGCCCTATCTCCTCTAACTCGGCGGAGTATGTAGTCTCCCTCCATTCTCCGCCGTCGATTCTGAACTCGACTCGGTCAACGCTACCCATTTGACCCCACGAATGGCCTGTGACATTGATTGTCCCGTTGGAATCTATGAGATTCAGCAGATGATTCTGAATGGATGGGTCTATCGAGGCCTCATTGCCCATCTCGCCCAGATGGAATGCCAGTTCAACAGCGGCGAGAGCGTCTACCATGCCCCAACCGAAGTCTCGGTTCCAATACGGGTCCAACTCAGGCGCGCTGGCCTCACCTCTTCTCTCGGCTGTCTGCTTCAGCACCTCCTTGATTTGCAGAGGAGTCAGATTCTCATTGGCTTCCATCACTAGGGCGATTACCCCTGTAACCGCGGGCGTAGCATATGAGGTGCCACTGCCTCGTCCGGTGTAGGTATTGTCAGAGGCGTCGCCTCCGAGGAAGTTGTTGCAACCTCCGCTGGAGACGCAGCCCTCGGCTTGGATGATGTTTGTACCCGGAGCGCTGATTTCGGGAATCAGTTCATCGAGAGGATTGGAATCTCCGTTGTCTCTCCTTGGCCCTCTTGAAGAGTAGGAGGCGATAGTGTCATCAGACCTATCGACAGTGTTGAGGTCATCAGTAGCGGCCACGGTGATAGAAAGCGAAGAGGCGCTCATCCCAGATAGGCCGTCGTTGTCCGGCCCGGAGTTGCCTGCCGCGTTGGATACTGTCACTCCAGCGAGCATAGCTTCGTCGAGGATTCTGCTGTGCATATCACTCCCATCAGAGCCCTCATCCTCGTGGCTCGTTATCCCCCATGACAAGGAGATGATATCGATGCCATAGTTGGCCTCGTCCACCCCTGGCCACGCATCATCCCTGTGATCGATAATCCACTGCAGACCATTCATCGCTGATTCGTAGAACTGCTGCTCCAACAGATAGTTCTCGAACGGTCCAGCGCCCACATCGGTCCCGATTCTAACATCAATAAGAGATGCATTCGGAGCCGAGCCGTAATACTCTGACTGTGAGCCATCGGCCTCGATTCCAGTCGCTGCCGCCATACCCATACAGGCGGTGCCGTGTTGGTTGCCGTCATCGGGGTCGAACGAGCCGTCGTCCTCTCGCCCTCCGGCTAGTATGCACTGCGGATCAGAATGCATGTAGCAAACCGCATCATACCCTGCAACGAACTTGCCCGAGAGTCCAGGATGCTCGTTGTCGACTCCTGTGTCGGTGAGAGCAACGTTGACTCCGAAACCACTGACTCCCAAATCCCAGGCTCCGGTAGAATACTCTGACGAGTTCTTCGCCTTCACAGCAGGAGTCTGGACATCTCCGTAGAATACCAGAGAGCCGTATCGCTCAACCATGACTACGCCCTCGAGTCTTGCTAAGTCATAGACCTCGCTAGCGTCAACAGCGCCGATAAGGACCGCATCTACCACCGGCAATTCTACGTGAATCTCATAGCCGGCGAGGGTCAGACTGTTTCTGTCTTGGTCGGAAATCTCTCTGGAGTATGATAATCCAACATTCACGGGCCCCTCTGCATACTGCAGCGAGTCGTGGATACCGTTCCTGTCGGAGTCCAAAGAAGTGGTCTCCCACCATGGTGCCTGCTCCAGCCAAGTCACAGAACTCTGGAAAGGAGGGTTTTCGACCCCTCCCTCTCCAATCAGTTGGACTCCGCCTAAATGCATGGAATGATACCCCGGTGAGGTTAGGCTGCCGGTGCATGAAACGAGCATCAAGACGCACAGCAGTGCCCTTACTGGCTTGGACTGCATCGTCAGTCTCACATGTCCTTGGTCTTTCAACCCAACCTCAAGCAGCGTAGGCAAGGCGTACGCAAGAGCCGATTGGTGGGGGCACTGGGATTTGAACCCAGATCAGCGGGTGTCT
>CAYMRU010000080.1:0-4894 GCA_964392975.1 uncultured Candidatus Poseidoniales archaeon
AGTACGACCCCCGGGGTTTCGTATGGATCTCGGAGATGGTAAGCGGGGTTTACGTGGTGCAGTTCGACGAGGACTACGATCCCCGATACCACTACCCGGCACTATGGCAGGCTGAGGCTAGCGATGAATGAATCCAGACTCGTCAGTAGGATGCTAGTGATTGGCATCGTTGTCGCACTTGTGATGCCTACAGTTGCTGCGCACGGCGCGAACACTTTCTCATTCATCATGAGGAATGAATCCGTACAGCCCAACTCTGCGCAAGTGTTGCAGAATGATACTCTAATCTTCTACAACACTGCTGATTACAATCGTAGCGTTCTGCTCGATTCAGATGGCGATGGAGTCGAGGAGTTCGACTGTATTTCCGGGCCGCACGACTCATTGAATACATCTGACGAGTGCTACCTATGGCTCGACCCGGAGAATTGGAGTACTGGTAATTACGAAATCAGAATCATTTCCAATGGGACGTTGTGGAATATGATCTCCATCAATGTGCAATTGGACAATCACACAGAAGTCGACCCTCCGGATGATTTCGTTTTCGAACCGGATCCACGTGAGACTCAAAAGGAAGGCGTGGAGAGATTTTTCCTGAGTGCAGCAATCCTGCTTGGCGGGGCTGCTGCACTGCTGCGAATATCTAGGAACAAGAGTGGAGGCGAGGTAGAGTGAGTCGGGGGCTCACTCTGTTAGTCGCGAGCTGCCTATTGATGGCAGGATGTCTTGGTAGTGAGGAAGATATCTTCTACGGTGATGACATCAACCCGCCAGTGCCGGTCGAGGACTTCATCCTAGTAGATGAAAATGGAGAGTACTTCTCATTCTCGGAATTTGAGGGTAAGGTGGTTGTCGTCGCTTTCATGTTCACTCGGTGTCCTGACATCTGCCCGGTAGTTAGTGCCAACATGAACTATGTCTCTCAGCAGTTGGGCGATTTGTATGGCACTGAAGTTGCAATGCTATCGATTACTGTGGACCCATGGAGAGACAATTCGACAATCATGCATTCCTATGCCGAGCAGCGCGGCCTCGCTTGGCCTCACCTTACCACGGCATCAGAGGATTTCAGCGATTTCTCCGATCTGTCAGACGTGTGGTCGAACTTCGGGGTCGGTTTGGAGACCAACGCATCCGACCTTGACTCAGACAGAGTAGCTGACCTGTTCGATGAATGTCCGAACACACCAGAGGGTGAAGAGGTCGATGATCGGGGATGTGGAATGGAGACTCAACAGTCCGAGGGAGATGTCTCGGTCAAGCACCACCCACTAACCTACTGGGTCGACCATACTACGGGGACGATAATCGTCGACAAGCAGATGCAACAGAGAGTCTGGTGGGGAGATGCGGACTGGATTCCAGAACTTGTTCTAGAGGATATATACAAATTATTGGAGGAATGAGATGAACAAGCCGATTATCGCCATACTACTCTCACTTACCTTGCTCCTGCCTGGTTGCATGGGTGATGACACTGAGTTGATTGGAACCGAGTTCATCGATCCTCCAGATGCACCTGACTTCACCCTATTAGACCAGAACGGAGACTTGTTCACATTCTCTGATCTTGAAGGAAAAGTGATTGTTGTAGCCTTCATCTACACTTCATGTCCCGACATATGCCTCATCATCTCAGCCAACATGCTCTATGTCAAAGAGAACCTAGGTTCGTATTCTGAGGATGTAGTATTCGTTTCTGTCACCATAGATCCGGCAAGGGACACAGTGGCTCACCTTTCTGAGTGGACTGAGCAGATGGGGTACGATTGGTACCATCTGACACATTCAGCCCACGCTCTTCAGGAGGTTTACAGAGATTGGAATGTGGTTGTGGATAATGAGCATATAGCTGCGAGTGAGCCTCCATCAGAGAGTCTTGTCAGAGTGGCGGTTCTCAATCCGGATAACAGCTCAATGGTAGTAGACAGTCCCTGTCAGGGACCTACACTAGAGGATTGTTTTGAGAACGGTTCGGAGCTGATGGACTATGCAATGGACAGTGCCAACATCAGTTACGATCCGGCTCAGGGTCTGATTGGAGATTGGCAAGAAGATGGCAACTGGACTTGGGTCCTGCACCTTTGGGATTCATCCAATGAGAGTTGGGTCGAGGCCGGAACAGATGATCCTAATACCTTAGCTGCCGATTCCGATTCCCACATGGCATGGATTGCTAGCAGTGCACAACTGAGCATGGCACCTCCCGGAGAAGATTGTAACGGCCATGGTTGGATTATGGGCTCGGGAGTGAGTGCACACTGTATGTGCGATGACGGCTGGGACAGGGCCTCGAATGACTGGCTGTCCTGTGTCTCGGAAGGGAGTGTTTCTGATGATCACGGTGAAGTTGACCCGCACGAGCAGTCTCTTGGGGAATACGAAGTTGGCCACTCTACTGTGACTTACATTATTGACAAACAATTGAGAAAGAGGGTCGCATACTCGGGAATCTACTGGGATGCTGACGCCTTCCTACACGATGTCATGGCCCTCAGCGATGAGTGACCTCATCAGCGGGCTTGGACGCGATTCTTGCGAGTCACTAATCAACTATGACTTCAAGGCTGAGGCATGAGTGATGACGATGGAGTCGGGCGCTCTCTGTTCCTAGCCGGACTGATGCTGGTGAGCGTAATGGTGGGAATTCTGTTCTTTGATATTCAGCAGGAAGGAGAGAACTTGGCTCCTGAGATTGAGGGAGACATTCCCTCAACAATCATCTTCGGTAGCGTAGACTCGCTTCATCTGAGTATTACCGACGAGGAGATGCCTGGCCTGACTGTGACTGTGACTCTGAATGGGGATGATATTCAGAATCTAATGGATTCTGATGGAAATCTCGTTATCGACATCTCCGAGCTCGGAGTGGGCAGTCACGCACTCAAGGTAGACGCCGTTGATAGTCTTGGGCAGGAATCGAAGTGGACTGCGGCCTTCACAATAGAATACCCTGATGAGGGATATACCGTAATCGTCGTCAGCACTAACCAGGTGATAGTGGAGCGTGGCAATGAGGCTACTCTAGCCGGTGTACTCGTGCACCAGAGCATGAACACTTGCGATTTGGATTGGTCTGATGGCGATATTGAAGAATTCAGCCTCAATCTACCATTCGACGAGGACGGTAGATTTGAGCTCAGTTTCTCTGACATCCAGGAGAATATGACCATCTCGGTAAGAGGGGTTTGTGGCACCTGGATTGATAGTATCGAGATTGAGACTCTGTCAATCAACGTGACTGAGCCTGAGCCGGTGAGGGGATGTACCGACTCAGAAGCCAACAATTATGACTCTGAGGCAGAAGAAGATGATGGGTCATGTACGTATGATGAGGAACCCGTGCCAGTGATTGAGACCGGATCAGATGAGTGGTGGTCTCAGGTCCTCCATTGTGACGATTCAGAAACTCCTGCCGTAGATGACTACAATACTACAGAACACGACGGTTGGATTTGCTCTTTGAGCTTTGAGACTAATGAGACTCACATACAAATCGATGCTAACGGGCTTCCGAACCACGACTTTCACTCGGGGCCCGGTTGCTGTGCCGAGCAACAGGACTATACCTGGGTGATTCCACTTGAGCCCACCAATCAAACTGAATGCAATCCTATCCAATCTACGGAAGGTTGCACTATGGCACCCGAGAGGGGTGCTGTTGCTTTTGCAGTCAATGGAGTATCGATTTTCGGGCCTGAAGACGGGCCGGGAGGGGATGCTGTGGCTGGTCAAGAAGGAGCCTATGAGGAAGATCGGCAGAATGTCTGGCTGGGACTCTGTCATGGCCACAGTGGACCAGGAGGCGAATACCACTACCACGCAGACGGAAACTGTATGCATTGGCACCCTGAGGGCGAGCAGACATGGCTGGACTACAGCTTAGAATCGTCTAGAACAGTTTCCGAGCATTCTCCGATTGTCGGTTTCGCCTTCGATGGATACCCAATCTACGGATTCGTTGGATGGGATGAAGAAGGAGAAGTCGCCGAGATGACATCTTCCTATCGGCTCAAGGAAGGCGAGACTGGATACAACGGTATTGAAGACTATGAGTACATACAAGGGCTCGGTTACCTAGATGCCTGTAACGGTCACTGGGGTGCTACTCCTGATTATCCAGAAGGCATTTACCACTACCACACGACATGGGAAAATGGCGAAGGGGGAATTGGATTTCCATACTTCATCAACTGTTACAGAGGAGTAATGGAAGCAGGAAATACTGACGCCGTAGGTGGAGGTGATAATCCGGATTGTTCTGGACATGGAGAAACATGGGGTCCTGGAATAGGACCTCCACCACCTGGGTGTGGCGGTGGTCAGCAATCTTCAGGAGAAACACTAGCGGCACCGACTTGGAACAAACCGCCAATAATTGGCTCAGCGATTCTTCTCATTATGGCCTTAAGAGCATTTACAGGATTGGCATCCGGTCGAGTCTCTCCAAGTCCGGCTGGTAGAGTTCTCGGATATCGTCCAACTCCAAGATGAGCATTGCCAGTCTCTCAAGTCCTAGACCCCATGCACATACTGGCCATTCTGTCCCTAGGGGCTCAGTCACTTCTGGTCGGAAGATTCCCGAGCCACCCAACTCCAGCCATTCCCCCTTCCAGAGTACATCTACCTCGACACTGGGCTCGGTGTATGGGAAGTAGGCTGGCCTTACTCTGACGTCTGGGAACCCCATCTTGGAATAGAATGTCTTCAGTGTCGAAATCAGCATCGGTAGGTTCGCCTCAGGCTCGTGGATGATTCCCTCAATCTGATAGAACTCTGGCAGGTGCGTCCTGTCAATCGACTCCTGCCGGAACACCCTGCCGATTCCGAAAACCTTGCAGGGCTCATCGGGATTTTCTGCGATGTGGCGAACAGTATTCACCGTGGTGTG
>CAYMRU010000081.1:0-4785 GCA_964392975.1 uncultured Candidatus Poseidoniales archaeon
ACAGCCCCCAGATCATGACGTTGGTCATCATGAAGTAGATGATGAGGACCAGAGTAGTGGTCCACAACTTCTGGTTGAATCTGACGTGGCCCTCTGGCTTGGTGATGCTCGGATAGACGTCCACGAGCCTTGACAGGCCATAGAGTCGGCTCGATTCGGTCCCCGAATAGAGTAGACACGTGAGTGCCATGGCAGTACCGAGACCCAGAAGAGCGACGCCGACTAGAAGGAAGCCGACTGCGGCTTTGTCGATCCATCCCCAGTAGGCTAGTGCTAGGACGAAAACAAGCCAGATTGTTCCCTTCAGCATCTTGCCAATGTAGGGAATTTCCCTGATATTCTCAGGTAAGTCGGCCATGGTAGCCCACATTACGTACGCTACGTATGGGAAGGAGACAAGGAACATCTTGAGGGCACGGGTCTGCTCATCGGCAGCCCCATCCAAGAGGTCGTCTCTCAGCCAGTAGAATAGAGCGCCCCAGTAAATTGTGGCCATTATTGTCAGACCAAGCCCGCTCGGCCGACGCTCAACCATTCAATCACTCCTCTTCCCACTCGCCCCAGTCATCGTCGTCACTGTCTTCCACGGTGACTGACCCGCCTGCGGCTTCGATCTTCTCGATTGCTCGCGCACTAGCATCTGGCACTGTGACGTGCAGGGCGCGTTTGACACTGCCCTTGCCGAGTAGCTTATCGTAACCCAACTCCCCGAGATTAATCGAATCTCCCTCGGTCAACTTTGCCGTCTCCTCGAGATTGATTGTCACGTTGACATTTCTCAGACTCGGGTGGCGGTTGAATCCGTACATCCCCCAGTGTCTTGGCATATACTTGAGTCGAGTCATCAGCCTGTGCTTGTTGATACCGGCGTTACCGCGGCCGCCTCTCTTACCAGCACCACGGCCAGCCTTCTTGCCTCGGCCGTGATAGCGGCTTCGACCCCGGAATTTGTTTGTCCTCGATACCATGGAATCCCTCACATCATCCTTCCAGCGAGTTCGGTGATTGCTTCGCCTCTGAAGCCAAGAGCGCCACCAATCGTGAAACTGCGCTTGATTCCGCCCCAGCCCTTGGGACCTCTTGGCGGATGGAGTCTGAACACCGGTTTCATGCCTTCTATATCACCGGTTCCGGCCTCGCCTGAGGCTATCGCCTTCGATACGGCCTTGATAGTAGAGAAGTCGCTGCCCGTCTTGACCGATGCGTCGGTCACAGGCTTGTCGCCGACCAAGCGGCCGCGCTCGGAAATCAGTGTGGCAATAGTATCTGCATCGACCTCTCCCCAGGTAATGTAGTCCTTGGCCTTGTGCAGCATTCCTACGTATGCAGGCGTGTCTGGAATCAGAACAGCGTGGTTGACCCTAGTCAGATTGAGCATTGACATGGTGTCTCTAATCTTCGGCTTGACGCCGCGATCGCTGCGTACTCTAATCACTAGGAAAGCCATCAGATGTTCCTCCCTTCTGTGATGTTGAGCCTATGCCTGTCAGCATCGGTGATCCTAGTTCTGTTGAGCTCGACGAGTGCGTTGAATGTAGCTCTGGCGAAGTTAATGGTGGTGCGGGTCTGTCCGGCTGAGCGCGACCAGACGTCGGTGATGCCGGCTAGAGACAGAACTCTGCGGCCGTAGTCTCCGATAACCAACCCCTTACCTGCAGGAGAGGGCATCAGTGTGACTCTGGTCGAGCCTGAGCGACCTGTGACCTTGAACGGTATGCTGTTTCCTGGTCCCTCTGAGGATTCCCACGAGCCGTTACCTCGCATGACTGGGATTAAGTTGAGCTTGGCCTTGTCGATGGCCTTGCGGATTGTGCTTGCGACTTCCTTGCCCTTGCACACCGAGAGTCCGACGTAGCCATCCGAGTTCCCGACTACACACAAAACGTTGAATCGGACTCTTCGGCCCGAGTCGGTCATCCTCTGAATCATATTGACCGAGAGTACATCATCAGTCAAGTCCGGCAGTAGGGCATCGACTATCTCGACCTCTCTGATTGGAAGGCCAGATGCGATTGCCTGCTCGTAGGTGTGAATCTGGCCATTCATGACCATGCGACCCAGTCTGGTCCTAGGCTGCCATGCTCTGAGTCCTGCTAGCGGATCGGGGCCGCGGCGGCGTGTCTCTTGCTGCTCTTCTGGCGGAGCGAATGCCATGGCCAGACCGGGGGCTAGGACTTCTGGGACATCCGGAGTCTCTTCGGTCTGCTCTGCTTGCTCTTCGCTCATCCTGATGCCTCCTCTATCGCATTCTTCGCTGCCTGTACTGCTGCAGCGAGCGAGTCGTCGATGTGTGCTCCGTTGACTCTGTCATCGGAAGGTAGAACGCCCTCGCCATGAGGGACATCAAGCCCTGAATCCACCATACCCTTGAGCGCGGCGAAAATTCGGTTTCCTGGCGATGATGCGGCCAGTCCGATGTCGAGGACTGCGCTGTCGTGACCGGCAGACAGGGCCGACTTGCCCAGTGCGTAGCCGGCCACATAGCAGGCAGGGACAGACTTGGTCGATGCGCCCGCGGGCCAGCCGTATGCAGCTAGGTTGCTGCCGCTGACAGAAGCGATGATTCTGTCACCTTCGGGATTGAATTCGGCCAGTTGGCATTGCACTTGGGTGTTTGAGACTCTGACGATTGCCCTTGGGGCTCCGCCCCTGAGCATCCTGAGTCGTCTCCTGTAGTCTGTCTTGCCGTTGCGTCTCCGCTTGAATCGGAGCCTCTGACTCTTGCCGTGTGCCATCACTCATCGCCTCCTAGGTTGATTCCATCGAGTTCAATGTTCGAGCGCATGTGCGCAACCGAACGGTATGATCCGCCCTTCGCCTTGCGGTAGTAATGACGGTACTGAGAAGGAGTGAGTTGTTCGCTGGAGCGGAGGTCCTTGAGTTCCCTCCTCTGAGCCCTAATCAGGCTCATCCAGCGCCGCTTCTTTGGGTTCCTTGAGTTGGCACTACCCTTGCGCGAGCCTTGGCCCTTGCGGCGACCCTTGGCTCTCTGGGCGTCTGCCTTCCTCGCTCTCGCGCGGCTAGTGCCCTTGATTGGCTTGGCCTTGATTAGGCCCTCTTCTATCAACTCGCGGATGTCGTCCTTCTGAACGGCACTGGAAATCTCATCGAGGTAATCAGGATGGATCCAGACTCTGTGGGCTCCGACTGTCCTGCCCTCTTTCTGAGAGAGAATCTGGGCAGCCATCCTGCGCTGGTTGGTAATCATCATTGCATGTCCCCCCTGCGCTCAAAGCGCCTTCTGTTGAGTACTCTCAGTCCGAGGTCATCAGCCCTGTCATGAATCTGGGCTCTCTTCCTGTTGCCCACTCTAGCACCTATTCGGACTGCCTGTCGCTCGGGATCGATGCCATCTAGGTCAGCCGGCTTGTGAACCATGACTTCCTCAAATCCGGATGGGTGGAGTCCCCTGACGGATGCGATCTTGCGGTATCCTATCCTCGCCATCGGTGACCTGTACTTTCGGTTCACTCTCTGGCTAGATTGCATTCCCTTTGGCTTCCTCCAACCTGTCTTGGACAGGCGCTTATACCTGAACCACTCCTGCCTTCTGAAGGCCGGCTGCTTCTTCTTCTGCGAGTTCAGAACAGCGATATCGGCTGTTGTGGAGTCGTCAAGTACGGGTTTCTGGCGAGCGACGTGGAAGTCATCCCACTCATCATCGAAGAAGTCGTCATCCGAGTCGTCCTCGAAATCATCCTCGAAGTCGTCCTCGGCTTCCTCGGCGAACTCTTCGGTAGGCGAGTCGCTCTCGACTAGCCTTGCGATGAGTTCGGCCTTATTCCCCGAGACGGGCAATTCACGCTCGCGAAGCAAATCCTTCAACTCGGCGACGGTAAGAGATTCGTATTCCTCAGCCATGTCTTCACGCTCCCTTAGATACGATGTATATCCCGTCCTGGAACACTCTTCTGTCTCGCTTCTTGATTCTGCATGCCCTCTCAATGTTGGCTGCGGTCTGACCGACCTTCTCCCTGTCAGCACCCTTGACTAGGACATCTGTCTTGTTCTCGACTCTGACTTCGACCTCTCCGGGTGTCCAAGGCAGTTTGGCGACCCTCGGGACCTTCTCTCCGAATAGATTGGTGATGGTGAAACTCTGGCCCTCAACCTTGAGACTCATTGGGAAGTGGCTGAACACCGCCTTGAGTCTGTATTCGAAGCCCTCATCCACGCCTCTCACCATGTTTCGCAGATGAGCCGCCCATGTGCCTGCAATCGCCTTGTCAGCGCGACGAGGCAGATTGCAGAACACCTCGATCTTAGAGTCAGCTTGTCTAATCTCGACGCTTTGGTGGCGGAATTCCCTAGAGAGAGACTGGCCGTCCTTGACTAGGGTCACAGTATTTCCATTCATGCTCGCGCCTACGCCATTAGGTAGGTCGATTAGATGCGAGATTTGGGCAAGCTTTGGCATTCTCTCTCCTCCTAGAATATGTATGCGAGAAGCCGCCCCCCGACTCTCTCCTTCTTCGCGTCGTAGTGATTCATGACGCCTTGATTGGTTGTTAGTATCAGCAGACCAAGGTCTCTGGCTGGCAGGTATCTAGACTCCCACTTCTCATAGTCGGAGCGCTTGACGGAGTGTCTCGGTTTGATGACTCCGCAGCGGTTGATTGCACCAATCAACTCGATCCTGAACGAGCCGCCTCGTCCGTTCTCGAGCCTCTGATACTCGCCGATGTAATTCGAGGCCTGCATGATGTCGAGCATGTTGCCTAGCATCTTGCTGGCCGGGTAGACGGTCACCTCGTAGTGGCCAGCTTGCTCCGCATTGAAAATGCG
>CAYMRU010000082.1:0-4719 GCA_964392975.1 uncultured Candidatus Poseidoniales archaeon
GAAATCATGTGGGATTTTCCCTCGGGAGTTCAAATCTCCCTCTCGGCGCCACCTCTCATCTTCGGGTGTGGGCAGTGTCCAACTAGCGCGTCCCTTATTCGGTGCCTCGATTCGGGGGTGTCGTGGGCGAAGGCGATAGCGAGGGTTCGGATGACACCGGATATGAGTATCATTCACTTCGCCTGACCGATGTTGAACTGAGTTTCAGGCTGGCTGACAGGAATGAGAGATTCGCCCTGTTGGATATTTTCCGCGAGGACATGATTTTTCACCTCGCAATGATGAGGAGTCGTTGGAGTTACAGTGAGTTAACCTGTGTGGGGTTGGCCTTCGCCGCATTGGTACTTGGCTCTTGGGACCTAGGAATTGGAGAGTTGGCCACCGGAGGTGACTACAACCGAGTGGGTCTAGCAGGATTCAGGAATCTCTCCGACATCTCGCTGATGATGGCGCTGCTCTCGTTGATAGCCTGGGCTGGCGTATTCATCACGATGTGGACAACTTATCCCATAATGCGTGAGAATCTTGTATATCTCTGGCTCGCAATGCTGGTGGTTCAGCTCGGGATGATTAGCGCTCACTCTGATTCGCCGAACTTCCCGAGCGATTCACACGGTATGGGCTGGGTAATGTTGGGAATGTCGAATCTGATTCTCTTCTTCTTGGCCATCATCGTTGTGCATCGCGCAGTTATCGAGACTAGAGACATCCATGTCCAAGAGAGGCATGCTCACCCGGACCCACGTGTCGTGCAAAAGGCTTGGAGGGATCACAGTCTGAGGGCTTGGAGTCTCAGTCTGGGAGCATGGATGATTTTGGTCAACCTGATGGCATGGTCGGGTGCCCACGCCGTTGCACAGCGCCCCCCAATCGAGGAGTACAGCAACCTGCTGGTAGCGATGTTCGTGATAACAGGATTCGCTGCATCAGTGTTGCTGGTGCACGTCATCTGGTATCCTCAGTTCATGTTAGGTGAGGCAGAGGATAGGATCCAGTCGGTCAGGGCCAGAGAAGTATCAGGGGAGGTTTCTGAGCCAGTACAAGAGGCAGAACAAGGCAAGTGCCCTATATGCTCGGGCAGCACTCCGGCAGCTAGGCACGAAGGCGGACGCATCGAGGTGCCTTGTTTGGAGAGTTGTTCGGGCTCGGGTAAGCCGGGTACGAAATGCCCCGAGTGTGACACGACTCTGCCCATCAGGATTGAATGTCCAAGTTGCAGGTCGAACACCACTGTAGTCAGTCACTTCAGCAGACCTGAAGCATGGTGAAACGTAAATTGATGCATTTTGGAGTCGTTTGTTCGGTGGAATGAGGATGAGGAATCCATTTTGGTTGACGATTAGGTTGACGATAAAATGGTTGATTATTTATCGAATTCTCGATTTAATCCCAGAAAGAGTTCGGGAAAATGCAGGTTGGCTTCTCCTATGTTTCGGTGTTTTAGTAACTTTCTCGGCGCCACTCTGGATTGGTGATGAGTGGACTGGTTTGGAAATAGTTGCTATTTTGTGTAGTGTATTTTCCGTCTATTTAGGATTAGTACTGCTGCTAGATTACACTGAAGATACTTCAATCGGAAAAAATGCTTCTCTTGATAACGAGAGTGAAGATATAGAGTATGAAAATGAGTTGATTGGCCATCCAGAATCGGAGAATAGACAAGACGGGGCCCTGAAATTGGTAATTGGAATTTCTGCCGCCTTGATTGTTCTGCTCAGCATCGCCATTGCAGTTCTTTGGATTATCTCTCGGGCTGCAGACATACAAATCGGAGGTCCGTCTTCCGCTTTGCTGACTTGGGAGGACGAGTACAGAGACATGACTGGGATTGATGCTGTCTCTGGCGATGGGACAGGAGTGGTTTTGTGTATGGTCGATTCAGGTATCGACCCCGGACACCCCGATTTACAGAAGATGGAACTTGCGGGGTGGCACGATGCTATCGGCGATTCTGAGTCTCCCTATGATGACGAGGGGCATGGCACAGCGATGGCAGGAATCATCGTAGCTCAAGATGGGTTGACTGGGAGTGCACCTGGAGTCAGCCTGCTTGTAGCCAAAGCGATTGATGAACAGGGGGTCGGCAGCGATGATCAGATTGCGGAGTCTGTGGATTGGTGTGTGGCCAGTCAGGCGGATGTCATCTCACTGAGTCTTGGGGGTGCGCAGGGATTCGGGTCGGGTTTCTTTTCCACGGATGCTCTAGAGGAGTCAGTCGAGGATGCTATCGCTCAGGGAGTGTATGTGGTAGCTTCTGCAGGCAACGATGGAGAGGACGATGACGGCGATGTCGAGTCTCCCGGATCGGTAGAGGATGTAATCTGCGTTGGCGGTGTCACTCGCACAGGTGCAATATGGACAGGAAGTTCTCAAGGAGATAATGACGGCAGAATCTGGCCCAATCCAATATTCCCGAGGAGTGACCCGGACAAGAAGCCGGAAGTGGTCGCTCCCGGGCACGAAGTCCCGATTCTGATGGCAGGAGGTTTGAGTTCTGGCTCTTGGTGGGGCTGGTCGAGCGGGACTTCCGCTTCGACCGCTTGGGTCTCAGGTGCTCTGGCGATTGTGTTGGAGAAGTATCCCGAGATGCAACGTGAGGGGGAGTCGGGTGGGCCCGGAGCGGTTTCTCAGATGAAAGATCTCATCATGCAGAATTCGCAGATGAAAGAAGGACAAAGTGACCATGATGACCACTATGGATATGGCATCCTGAGGGTCGATTTGCTACTCGATGCAATGGGGAATTCGTCTGCCTCAACATTGGACGTTTCGAATCTGGTTCAGCCCGCTGTGGAAGAGAATGTAAGCGAGAAGATTCAAGTCCGGCGCAGTACAGCGAGGGTTCCTCCAGACAGTTCGACAAATCCAAGAGAATGATTCTCGCTGACTTCCTTGACAAACGATATCCAATGGTTGAATGATTCTACCTTCTTCTGGGCGGGCGTCATCTCAGAAGGCGAGTCGGCCACACCAACATCTCCGGTTGGGACTTCGGGCTCCTGCACTAGAAGCACGCCACCAGGTGAGAGCAGTTCAAACGCCGATGTAGCAGTAGAGGTTCTCTCTGCCTCAGGAACATCGACGACAGTGAGATCGATAGGGAGGGGCAGAGGAGAAGGTTGGGCGTTCTGCGGCAGGGCTGCAGTAGCTGCAGACCATGATGCTGCCTCTGCGGCCAACTCGCTCCAAGGCATTTGGATGACCTGTGTCCAATCCTCCGCTCCGTGTCTTCTGATCAGTCTGTCAATTATCACTCCGAACTTTCCTCCCGGTTCGATGATTCGGAAACTGTCCGGCTTGGGTGGCGGAATCTGAGGTGGATTAGCGGGGTCGCCACACCACAAATCGAGCAGCCATGCCGACAGATGTCCGATTCCGCCTCCAATCAAAACTGCATTTTTCACAGGAACCCTGCCTGAGATGTCTCTGATGCGGGCTCGCATCGAGCGAGGAAGCGGGCGCAGGCTCATGTGCAGCATCTGCTCGCCGATTCCAGCGGCGATCGCCGGCTCTGAATCGCCCCTCTCGGTATCCTCTGAGAGCAGTAGGGAGAACATCTCCTCCTCTGACATCTGAGGCAGGCCGAATCCTCCATCTCCAGTTGACATGCGATCTGCTCTAGGCGACTTCTATTCAATCATCGCATTGGATGGCTTCAAGTGGGCGATGACTGCCGAACGCACATGACAGACGGTCTTGATGAGGATTCAGGACCACAGATTGCGGAGTGCATGAATTGCGCTCGGGCCACAGAGCATGAGGTGCTTCGCAGGACTCCACGTGGAAGCGGGGTCGATGTTCTAGCTAGATGTTTAGATTGTAGCAAGGTCCAGACAGTCGTCATCCGCCCGCCCAAAGCTGTGAGAGTGGTTTTCACTCTTTCAGAGGGTGCTTCAAGCAGAGCAGAGGATATCGAGGTCGATGAGGACGAAATCCTCGCTGTTGGAGAGGTCTTTGAGTGGGACTCTGCTCACTGGGAGATTACTAGAATCGACGGGGCCGGCTCTAGGCCTCGCAAGACTCTGCCTGCCACGGAAATCTTGGCCGCTTGGGCTGTGCGCCAAGATAGAGTCACGGTCAGAATCACTATGACAGAGGGAGAAGAGAGTTCGTCTGGAGCATTGGAGTGCGATCCTGGGCAACAGTTCTCTTGCGGCACTGTGATTGAAGTAGAAGGGAGGCCATGGCGCATCAGGGCTCTGCACACCGGCAAAGGCAGAACTCTGAGAGGAGCTCGATCTGCTTCCGACCTGCGCCGAATTTACCTGCATCCGATTGATTTGGACTAGCGCTTGTTAGTCCACGGCATCAGCAGCGCCTTGGTGACATGGAAGGCAATTTCGGGATTCTCCCTGAGGCGGCGCATGCTGTACTCATACCACTTAGTCCCGTATGGAACGTAGACCCTTGTCGTGTGTCCTTGCTCGGAGAGTTTGCGTCTGACATCTCCTCTGACTCCAAGTAGAAATTGGAACTCGTATCCCGGACCCTTGCCCGCACTCATTTCCGGATGCTCTGTATGTCTCGGGTCGGGCTTGCCCGGACCCATGTCTCGGCTCTTCAAGGCGGCTAGAGAATGGGCAATAACCGGATTGTCGTGCGAAGCGATAGCAGTGTAAGCTCCTGAATCGAGCATGGCATCGATGGCATCGTTAGTGCCATGAACGATATCCCAGTATTTCGTGTGTGCAATGTTCTCGGGTTCCAGATAGATTCCTT
>CAYMRU010000083.1:0-4674 GCA_964392975.1 uncultured Candidatus Poseidoniales archaeon
AGAGCACAGGACGCCCACATAGGAAGAACACTTCAACTCAACCGCAATCGAAGGGCCGTGGAGACCAGCGTTAGTCTTGAGCGTGCACTGGCCTTGGCCAACTCCCTAAGCTTCTCCAGAAGTACCGAAACCACTCCACTCTCACTACTCAATGGGAGGATACTTGCTACCCCTCTATCTTCGAAAGTCGATGACCCGGCTTTCGACAACTCGGCGATGGATGGTTGGGCGGTTCGGGCTGAAGACTGTACTACGGAGGGCACCACTCTGGAGATAGTCGGTACTAGCCGTGCCGGCAACGATCAGTTACCAGAGGTTTCAACGGGTCAGGCTAGCAGGATAATGACGGGTGCACCACTTCCTCCGGGCGCCGATGCGATAGTAATGGTCGAAGACTCAGCAGAAGAGGGTAATCAAGTCAGAATCCTCGGGCCCGCAAGACCGGGATATATCCGCAAACAGGCAGAGAACCTGCAAAAGGGACAGGAAATCCTCCCTGCTGGCACACTGATTGGACCCGCAGAAGCATCACTCGTCGCTACCATGGGTCACCATGAGGCAGAGACAGTTTCGCGGCCAGTAATTGCGGTAATCAGCACCGGAGATGAATTGGTGCAACCTGGCACCGAACTATCACCCGGTCAGATATACGAGTCAAACTCCTACGGCATCGCCTCACTAGTCGAGAAGATGGGTGCCACAGCGAAGAGGTTTGACGTTGTTCACGACAACATCGAGGGACTGAGATTAACACTCGATGAGGCCGCCAATTCTTGCGACGCAATTCTTACGAGTGGAGGAGTCAGTATGGGAGAATGGGACCTTGTCCGCCGCCTGATGGAGGAGGAAGGAGAACCCCTGTTCTGGAAAGTTCTAATCCGCCCCGGTGGCCCACCACTTTGCGGTTCTTGGAAAGACACGCCATTATTCGGCCTACCAGGAAATCCAGTCAGCAGTCATGTGGTATTCATCTCACTCGTCGCCCCCTGGCTTGCTGGTTGTATGGGATCAGATCACGAATTAGGACCATGTCTGGCCGACCGAGTCCGAGTAAGATTGACCGAGGACATCAAAGGAGCACCGAAGAAACTCTGCATGAGGAGAATTAGGATAGAGGCCGGCGAGGACGGAATGACAGCTAGCGTGCACACTCATCAGGGCAGCGGGAATATCCACAGTATGGTTGCGCATAACGGCCTCACTTTACTTCCACCAGATACCAATGGCAAGGAAGGAGAAACAATTGACGCCCTGTGGCTAAGGTAAACACTCACATTATCGAGTACATGTATTCAAAGACAATCTCGCGCACGCATACCCACGCGCACGGTGAATTGTCATGGCTAGAGGCTCAAAGAACGGCGCCGTCAGAGACGGCTGGATTGAGGTCAAGGGTGCGCGCACCCACAACCTCCAAAACATCGATGTCAAAATTCCTCGCGGAAAATTCGTCGTGCTCTCCGGCGTCTCCGGCTCAGGCAAGTCGAGCCTAGCATTCGACACATTGTATGCAGAAGGACAACGCCGTTACATCGAGAGTCTGAGCTCGTACGCAAGACAGTTTCTCGGTCAGATGAAGAAACCTGACTGCGATAGCATCGAAGGCCTATCTCCTGCCATCAGCATCGACCAGAAGCAAGGCAGTCACAATCCAAGATCAACGGTAGCAACGGTCACCGAAATCATGGATTATCTAAGGCTCCTCTGGGCTAGAGTTGGCCTACCACATTGCCCTGATTGCGGTAAGGAAGTGGCCCGCCGAACCGTGCAGGAGATAGTCGACGATGTGCTATGGAGATTCGAGGGCCATGGCATTGCAATCTGGAGTCCTGCGGTCAGAAACCGAAAGGGTACCCACGCAGACCTGTTCAGAGCACTCGTGGAGCAAGGCTATCTTCAGGGTAAAGTCAATGGCAGGGAGGAGGATTTCGAAGATCCCCCTGAACTCGAAAAGAACCTCCGACACGATATCGATGTCAGAGTCGACCGAATGCGCCTAGACAGGGCCAACAGACAACGTCTGACTGAAGCGGTAGAAGCAGGACTTCGTCTAGGTGCAGGTGCTGTGGCTATTGAGAGCCTCAAGGCACCCAAACCAAAAAAATCGGACGATTCGGAAGAAATGAGATTCCAGACCGAGGAAGGCGACACCATAGCCTACTCTGAGGAGTTCGCGTGTCCCGAGCACGGCGCATTCCTCCCTGAGATGAGCCCCCGAGTTTTCTCATTCAACAACCCCCTCGGCGCCTGTCCATCTTGCCAGGGGTTGGGTGTTCAGAGAAACTTCTCACCAGATCTGGTTATCGATAGGCTAGCCACGGTAGAGGATGGGTGTATCCAGCCTTTCCGCCGTTCGATGATGTCAGGCTGGTACCGCACCCAGATGACTCAGACCTGTGAGCACTACGGAATTGCAGTCGACATTCCGTTTGGAGAGCTCGACGAGGATGCACAGGATATCCTCCTGCATGGTTCTGGTAGCACTGAAATCAACTTCAATTTCGTATCACAGAAAGGCTCCTCCTACAGGATGGTCAGGCCATGGGAAGGCGTCTTCGCCCGCCTGAGGAGGACATATACCGACACTAGTTCCAATCGTACTAGGTCACGCCTAACTTCCTACATGACCGATGAACCATGTACTGATTGTGCTGGGAGGAAACTTAACCGGGCGGTGAGCATGGTCACCGTCGGCGGCATTTCACTCCCTGAACTCTCATTCTGCAGTGTTTTGGAAGCCCTCGCGGCGGTCCAGCACTGGCGCTTGGGTGCCTTGGATGACACTTGGGACAGGCTAGACAGGGAAGAGCCTGACAGCGATACCGTCCTGAAGGCACACGAGTTGGACGAAAGGTCCCTCTACATCGCTCGAGAGATAATCAAAGAAATTGAATCTAGACTCCGCTTCCTAGCCTTGGTCGGTCTCGACTACCTCACATTGGACCGCAGAGCCAACACGCTTTCGGGTGGCGAATCCCAGAGGATTCGCCTCGCTACTCAGATAGGCACTCGTCTGACAGGTGTGATGTACGTACTGGACGAGCCCAGCATTGGACTACATCCCAGAGACAACGGCAGATTGCTCGAGACCCTCAGGGAGCTAACTTCTCTCGGCAACACACTGCTCGTGGTCGAGCATGACGAGGCGACTCTGCGACAAGCCGATTGGTTGGTAGATCTCGGTCCGGGTGCTGGGAAAGAGGGAGGTAGGATAGTCGTCAACGGCAGCTTGGATAAGTTGTTGGCCAGCAAGAGCAGCGTCACGGGCGCTTACCTTTCAGGAAGAGAGGAGGTATCTCTTCCAGAGGACCGCGCAGAGCCCGACCCCGAGCGCTGGCTAACCATCACCGGGGCCCGGCAGAACAACCTGCAGGATATCGATGTCCGCATTCCATTGGGTTGCATGGTCGCAGTAACGGGCGTATCCGGCTCGGGCAAGTCATCCCTCGTCACCTCCACGATAGCGCCATCCCTTCTCAGGGAGCTCCACGGCGCTGACACCACACCCGGATCACATGACAGAATTGACGGCTTCGAACACATCCACAAAACCATCGTCATCGACCAGTCACCAATCGGGAGAACACCTCGCTCCAACCCAGCGACATACACCGGAGCCTTCACTCCAATCAGGGAACTATTCGCAAGCACCCCCCTCTCCAAGGAGAGAGGATACGAGCCCGGCCAATTCTCATTCAATGTCAGAGGAGGTCGATGCGAGGCCTGCAAGGGGGCCGGCTCGACAAAACTGGAGATGAACTTCCTACCTGATGTCTGGGTGGTCTGTGATGTATGCAAGAGCAAGCGCTACACCCGCGAGACACTCGAGGTCGAGTGGCGCGGCAAGACCATCCACGATATCCTAGAGATGAACATCGACGAGGCGTGCGAGTTCTTCACCAACCAACGCACGATTCACCGCATACTTTCCACCATCCAAGATGTCGGTCTGGGCTACATTCGTCTCGGCCAACCCGCCACCACTCTTTCCGGTGGTGAGGCTCAGAGAGTCAAACTCGCGACCGAGTTGCACAAACCAGCGAGAAGGCACACCGTGTACATCCTAGACGAGCCAACCACAGGACTCTCACTCGCGGACGTCGACCAACTCATCGAGGTATTACTGAGGCTGCGCAGGAACGGCCACACCGTGGTAGTCATTGAGCACCATCTAGACGTGATTAAGTGCGCCGATTGGGTTCTCGATCTTGGCCCGGAGGGCGGGGAGAGAGGAGGACTGGTCGTCGCAGAAGGACCGCCTTCTTTGGTCGCAGAGAATCCCTTGAGCTACACGGGCCAACATCTCAAAGACCTCGTGTGAGCGATTTCCGGGCTAAGCCTTGAGAAGGACCACCTCGTCAGTGGTGCAGATGTACCGTTCAGGAAACCCAGCACTCTCAGACTCGACTTTCGATAAAAGCAACTATTCGGATGCGAATTGGTGGGAAGGTGAAGAGACCAATCTAATGAGCATAGAAGGAGTCGCGGAGAAGACCGGACTTCTTCTTCTAATCACCGCCACAACCGCGGTATTGACGGCTTTCTCTATGCCGAACTCTACTCCGTTGATTTTCCTTGGTGCCATAGGTGGATTCGTCATCGCTCTGGTGATTATATTCTCAGGATCGATGAATCCCTTCCTAATTGGTACATACGCCGCCCTCGAGGGTTTGG
>CAYMRU010000084.1:0-4652 GCA_964392975.1 uncultured Candidatus Poseidoniales archaeon
GGCCAGTTCGACGTATCCGCTGACCTTCTCTAGATGCTCGCTCGAAATCAGGGCCCCGAGATCAGTCGACTCATCTGAAGGATCACCCACTCGCATGGCTTCGACTGCATCGACAAAACGATCACGGAACTCATCGTAAATAGAGTCCTCAACTAGGACTCGCGAGCCGCAAAGACAGACTTGTCCCTGATTGAGGAAGCCAGCTCTGACCACGCCCGACACGGTTGTCTCCATGTCGCAGTCTGCAAACACGATACTAGCGTTCTTCCCGCCCAGTTCCAGACTGAGTTTCTTGAACGACGGCGCTGCTGATGCAGCCACCTTCTGTCCTGTTTCGGTTCCACCGGTGAATGAGACTAGATCCACATCATCGTGGGCGACCAGAGGGGCACCAGCGCCCGCCCCGTCTCCGTGGACCAGATTGACCACGCCTGCGGGCAGCCCCACATCGTGAATCACCCCCATCAGTAGGTCGGCAGTCATTGGGGTGAGCTCACTGGGCTTGCAGACCACGCAGTTGCCCATGCCAATAGCTGGTGCGACCTTCCAAGAAAGCAGGTAGAGTGGCAGATTCCAGGGAGTGATTAGCGCACCAACTCCCACTGGTTTGTGAACGACGTAGTTGGTGGCATCGTTCATCTCGAAGACCTCCTGCTCATCCTCGCGCAGGAGGCCGGCAAAGAAGCGGAAGTTGGCTACAGAGCGGTACGCATCGACCGCTCTGGCAAGCGAGATTGGCTTGCCGGTGTCTCGACTCTCCAAGGATGCGATATCCTCGTAGCGAGCCTCTAGCGCATCCGCGATTCGGTCTAGCCAGTCCGCTCTCTCAGCCACACTCAATGCCCCCCAAGCGGGCTGCGCCGCGCGCGCTGCGGTGACCGCAGCATCCACATCTTCAGCAGTAGATAGAGGAACTCTCCCGAAGCGATGCCCTGTAGCAGGCTCAAGCACATTCATCCACTCGCCTCCCGAGTGGCAGACAAACTCGCCTCCAATGTAGTTGCACAGATCGAATGGCTCCTTACCATCGGGGTCACGCTCACATGGAGTGCAGCCCGAATCACAACACTTCTCGGGTTCCATCACGAACCCTCCAAACCCTCATTGGAAAATGGATCTGAACGAGTCATCGCCTCAGTATATTCCTTCCAGTCCATTGTGAACCTGTCTCGGTCGGGATCCCACTCGTCCCAAGTCACCACGCTCTCCAACTCGTCGAGATACTGAGGAGGGACGATTCTGGGGACAATAAAGGCCTTCTGACGGTGCAGGGGATATGGATTCCTGAGGTGAATACCTAGAACTCCAAGTACCGCTCTGGCGACATACCAAGTCGCTTGACTATTCCATCCATGAGCAATCTTGATTACGATTCCAAGACCTTCTGGCCAGTCAGGATGGATGATTGAGAGTCCGAGCAGACCATCGGCCCCCTCCTTGGCTAGCAACCTACCCTCGCCTGCCTTTAGACAGGTTGAGTCCAAGCGGTTGAATCCTCCAATCAAATCCGGGTGTTCATTCATCGAATCCCAAATCCAGTCATCATCCTTCTCACGGGCAAGGCCCGCGAATAGAACCGCCAACTCATCGACTGTGTTGGAGACGGTGGGCAGACCACAACCGTCCTTAGCGACTCTCTGCGGCTCCCAGTCAGGATTCCCTAGCATACCTCTCAGGATATCTAGATACATCGGGAACCAAGGTGAGCTCGGCAAGGTGTAGCCAGCCCGGTTTATTCCCATTCTGCGCAGCGCCTTGAGCATCGCTGCGTGTTCACCCGAGCAAGTGTGGAACCACCTGCGAGGGCGTCTGACCTGTCTGCCGAATTGAATCAGCGGCACATCCAGAGGACATTGCATCAATCCCCATTCAGATTCAGAAAGAAGTGACTGTGCCGCTGCCACATGCTCGGTGTCACCATTGTGAGATGAGCATGAGATAGCCAGTTGCTCACTGCTCAGCCCTTCTTTGGATAGTGCGTCCTTGAATGTCTTCATCATCAGCGGTTTCATCATCGACCTACCGTAGACGAGTACGTCACCACCGAATGAATGTATGATCTCGGTGCCGTGAGCCCAAGCGATAGCACCGTGGATGGTGTTCTCACTGACATCCATGCGTCGGAAGTCGACGAGAGGCTCCCAAGCCACGTCTCGCCCCGTCGCTATACCCTCGTACTTCTCTCCGAGCGGATTGGTCGGGTAGATTGCTGAGCCAGGCCGACCAGGGGCTACACTGGATGGCTGTTCACCGGCATCGTCACTCATCTCACTCGCCCCCGTTCACTCGCGGTACGACCTTGGTCATGAATGCCGTCATGTTCCTCATCACTCTCTCACTGTCGTGGTTGAAGAAGTCGAACCAGCACATCAGACGGTCTTCGGGATGGAATCTCTCGATAATCTGCTGACCCACAGTCTCGACATTGCCAATCACAGCGTTATCTGTCGCTTTCTCAATCTTGGAGGGATCAATCGTCCCCTCGAGAGCACTCCAGTAGGTCCCCAGAGCAGCCTTCGCCTCCTGCATCGCCGCCTCATTCTGCTCTTCCGAGGTGAGCCCCTCCTCGTCGTTTACGAACACCATGACGGTTCTTGGCATCATACTACGATTCCAAGTCCCACCGTCTGGATGGTAACTCTCAGCCATCCTGTCATGAGTCTGTTCAATTACATGCGGAGGGGTGATGCTGAGATTGAAGACCTGCACAGGCAGTTGTTTGTTGACTTCGATTTGCAGGGACGGGTCGTGACTTCCCAAGACTAGGTTGAGCAGTTCTCTGCGCCAATCCTGTGGAATCGTCTTGATTTCCTCGAAATTGTACCTCCTGTCAATCTCTATTGAGTCGGGATTCGAATCCAATCCCCTCTCAGAGGCCGCAGCCTGCTGAACCCTTTCCCAGTCTTCGTCGGAGCGGAAATTGTCTCGAGTCAGAACGGTGGGCCGAATCATTTCACTGGATATCACCTCGCCTTTGAGCAGCCGGAGAAATATCTCGGAAGCCTCAGCGAAGATCTGACCTCTCAGGGCAGGCCAAGCCGCCTCTTCTACAGCATCTCGTGGGACTATGCCGTACGGGCGCGCCATGAATTCGAAACGCCCGGCTGAGAATCCGATGTGCAGTCTGCGTGTCTCCTCTGGATTCAGCCCATGTAGGGCGAGGAACGAGCCTACTCTCTCAGCCTGTGCAATCGGACCTCCGGATGCCAGAATCGACATCACTGCACTGCCCACGTCCATTCGATTGGTCCGAGCAAACATCTCTCTCGCGACTTGGAAGAAGTCTGTGCAAAGCCCGACTTCACCCGGATAGTGAGGCACTACGGGTTTGGAATTGCGCTTCTGTACCTCTGTAGAGAGGTGTGCCTGAGCCACCCAGCCCACTCCGAAACCCAACTCGTCAGCCAACTCGACTTGGTCGAAGAAGTTGGCAAACATCTCACTCTCACTTGGTGTGTAACCACTGGTGTCAGGGGTCTGCGAAATCGAGAAGAAGACATCGAAGCGCAAGCGCATCACCAATCAGATTGACCTCATCCTGCCGCCATCCACAGCCAGACTAACTCCGCGAATCGCCCCGCTTGAGGGCAGACAGAGGAAAGTTACGGCGACAGCAGTCTCTAGCGGGTCGACCAATCGCTGGATTGGGACTCCGCCAAGCCAGCCCTCGGTAATGTCGCCGACTGAAGTACCAGTCTTCTCGGAAATCGATGATGCCAGAGAGCCGAGTCGGTCGGTGTCAGTGAATCCGGGGAGTATGTTGTTGATTGTGATGCAAGGCGCGAGTTCGCGAGACAACGACTTGGACCAGGATGCCATAGCACCCCTGAGGGTGTTCGACAGTCCGATGTTGTCAATCGGCTCACGAACAGAAGTTGAGATGATGTTGACTATCCTGCCGCTACCGACTTGCTCCATTCCCGGAGCGAGCATCTGAACGATGCTGTGAGCAGCGTGCAGGTGCCTGCGAAACGGTCCATCGAAGTCTTCGAGCGAGTTCTCCAACAGGGCTCCACCCGGAGGTCCCCCAGAGTTGTTCACGAGAATATGTACTACGCCCATCGAGGAAACCGCATCTCGAACAGCATCGATGTCCTCGAGATCCAGAGCCACGGTCTCATGTCCTTCACCGTGCATTTGGCCAACCAGTGAGTCCAAATCACTCTGTGAGCGAGCGCACGCGATTACGCGAGCCCCTGCGCGAGCGAGCATCAGAGCGCAAGCGCGTCCGATACCTTTCGAGGCACCACAGACAAGAGCGGTTTGACCTGCAAGCGAGTTTTCAGCGAACGGAAATCCTTCATTCAACAATTCTTCCATCTAATCACCTAATCAACGTAGTGCGCGTAAGTTTGGTCTCTTAGTTTCTGGGCCACTACCTCGAGAACCTCCTCCGGCGCGTTGCGGAAGGTAGGGTGCTCGCTTTCACCTTGTGGTCTGCGCATCTCATCCCACTTTCCAGCATCGTATGCCATTAATGCCTCTTTCATCAAGACGCCCGCCAGAACGAGTGTCTCGTAGCACAAGTCCTCGTATGTCATACCTCTCTTGACGGAAACCTCACGCCTCAAAAGCAGCTCACCGGTATCTATTCCATTGTCACAAAAGTGAGTGGATGAGCCGATTGGGATGTCGTGGTAAACGCTCCAAGC
>CAYMRU010000085.1:0-4378 GCA_964392975.1 uncultured Candidatus Poseidoniales archaeon
GGGGTAATTATCCCGCGCGACTGATGATAATCAGCCGGACCCCGGTCCGAGTCTCTTTCTGCGGTGGAGGAACCGACATCGATTCGTTCTCTATGTCCGAGCCCGAGGGAGGCAGAGTCGTATCTCTAGCCCTAGACAGACACATCCATGTCACGGTCAACCGTCGCTTCGATGACAGGGTCAGACTGTCCTACTCCAAGATGGAGTTGGTAGACGACTTCGAGGACCTTGAGCACGAGCTCGCCAGAGAGGCGATGAGGATGACCGGAGTAACTTCGGGCGTCGAGATTACAACCATCGCTGACATACCCTCTAGAGGAACCGGCCTGGGCTCTTCATCCGCGGTCACAGTGGGTCTGCTTAACGCATTGCACGCGTATGCGGGGCACGAGGCCTCGGCCGAGCAACTTGCAAACGAGGCCTGCGAGATTGAGATTGACATTCTGGGCCAGCCAATTGGCAGACAGGATCAGTATGCTGCCGCATATGGCGGAATCAACTCGATTCGATTCGGCGCTGGAGGTATCTCATTGAACAGAATCGATGCTTCCGATGATGTAATAGGGCGAATTTCTGAGGAATTCACACTAGTATTCACAGGGATGTCTCGAAGCGCTTCGGAAGTCCTCAGCGAGGCTCCCGAAGACGAGTCTGACAAGATGTCTCGCCTGCGAGCGATCCGAGAACATGCAGACCAGGCTCACGACCTAGTGGCCACTGGCGATATCTCTGGATTGGGTTCATTGATTGGAGAGGCATGGGATTCCAAGAGGGGAATCTCTGCAAGCGTATCCGGGGATGAGTTGGATGCCTTGCATGAGAAGATAATGGCGATGGGAGCCAGCGGAGCCAAACTTCTGGGCGCTGGTGGAGGAGGATTCTTCCTAGTTCACGGCGGTTCGGCTCTGCGTGAGAAACTAGCCTCACTGGGTGAGCCGCACCGTCTGATTCCTCTAGATATCGATTGGGTCGGCTCGGAGATAATCCACAACGGGTGATAGCATGACAAAGCGTCTACGCGCAATCCTGCTCTCTGCCATCATGGTATTGTCCACAGTCATTCCTTCCTATGCAGATGAGCCCGAATGGGAGTGGCTAGACCCACTACCAAACCAAACCGAGCCGATAATGGGGGATTCGCGATTCGAAATCATCGGGCCTTTCGCCGATTCATCTGAATTCTCAGCTTCGTGGTACGCCAATGTCTCAATCAGAGACGACTACGGCACCGACCTGCTCCCTGACAGAGATCTAGGAGTAAGAGTCCAGATAGACCAGTACCTAGGGGATGCGGATGGCGAGCTCAACATCGCAGAATTATCTCAATTCGTGGAACTGGTCGAGAACGCTCGAAATCTTACTGACTCTGAACTGCTTGGGTGCTGCTTAGTCGACTATGCCGAGATGATTCCTTCCGGTCGTGGCATGGAGATCATAGTCACTCCTCCGAATGTAGGCTCGGTTGATGAAAACGGCAGTTGGGGCTGGCAGGAGGAAGTCACGCTAACCGGAAACACCGATTCCCGATTAATCAGGATAATTGACATTCCAAGAGTCGGCGGAGTGATTGAGGAAATCCCTCTCAATGTGATTCTCCCAAGCCCATGGGAGTTCAGATACAGTGCTATGCAGAGTATCATCGAAGGCAGTCCGAATGACTTCACCGTCTACAGAGAGGAGGCTCCGGTGACCTCCGATATCCGCATCACGTTGGGTGAGAACGCACCTCCCAGTTCGATTGCATCGAGATTGACAGGTAACTCGATGATTCCATTGGATGCCCTCACCGAGTACTCAGGTGAGTGCGTGGACAGCGCTCTCGATGACACCACTCAGTGGTGGACTCTACACAATAACGGCACTATGATATTACAATCAGACGGAAGTGACTTCAAATTCATAGCTTCCGAGATGAATTTCTCTCATGGAGAGGTGGCTAGCGTTGTGATGCACTGCATGGATCACGCGTCCGCTTCCAGTAATTGGTACGAGAATATCGTGATTGACGGAGAATCACCTACTTGGGATGCATCCTTCACCAATGTGGTCAATGGAGATTTGCTGTTGCTTGACAGCAGTGCAGAAGTACTCGAGGTCCCCTCGGGAAGCGAACTTTACTTCGACTTCTCCGCCTCAGATTCAAACTCTCTTCCCGTGGCGATTCAGGTCTTTACGAACAAAACAGAGAACTGGCAACACTCGGGGGTCGACAATCTTGAGTTCATGGATCGGTTTTTCCAATCTCAGGAAGTCAATGGGATGCATTTGAATGTCAGCGAGCGTCATATGGCAAAGCAACCAAGCGAGTACGAACTAATCTTGGAGATTACCGACGATGCGTGGAACTCAGTGACCAAGTCTTGGACTATCAGGGTGACCGATATGACTGGTCCAGGAATCATTCCAGAGATTCTATCCAATGAGACTCCTATCTCTCCCTCTTCGCCTGCCCGAGCAGGTGACAGTATCGTGCTTTCTCTGACTCAGTCGTACGATGATCTGGACGCGATTGAGGACACCACTTGGGAAATCAGCATCGATGGCGAGGTAATCGTCGCGCAGGCTGATTGGTCACAAGCAGAGCAGACCACACTGCCTATTTCTGAGGCTGGGACTTACGTTATTCAAGTCGTGGCATGGGATTCGGCTGGAAATAAGGAAGAACTTTCCTGGGGGCTCGTGGTTTCTCCTACATCGGGCGTCTACATCTCGGTCCTCGACGTCACAGTAATCGGGGACTTGGTAGAGGAGGAGATAGTCAATGTCGTTGTGACATTTGAGAACACAGGAGCTGACACCGGCACCGCGCAGTTGTGCTCGGGAGATTCTTGCTCAGATGATCACATCGTTAGAGCCGCCGAGTCCTCTGGACCAGGTGTCTTCGATATCGAAATGTATCTTGAACTCAGTTCAAGCGACTTCGACCTCAGATTAGACTGGACGAGTGAAAGCTCTTCTAGCAACGGCAGCATGGAGATAGAACACGACTTCGTGATTCAACCGTCTTGGCAGATGCCGTTGCAAGTGGTTATGGCGGTACTGGTATTACTGATGCTACTGGCTTGGCTAGCCCATCGCGCATGGGGTCCCGAGTCATTGAGGCCCTAGTCACACAGCCTTCCGCACACCTCTTGACCGATGACTCCCGGTCAGTCTCATGGTTCTGCTCCCGGGATACCCACAGAAGGTCGTCCAAGAGCACAACTCTAGGGTCGCTAGACTGGCTCTAGCATGCATGCTCATTCTCGTGCTTTCTGGCGGCTGGTGGCTCACTCGCCAGGTCCTAGATGATTCCAATGCTGTGACGACATACGGTACCGTGGTGGCCATATTCGCGTCCGCCCTACTGCTCAATGACCTAGTGAACTTTGGACCCAAAGAAAGGTCCAGACTGAGTGCTGCAGCCAACATCTCGTGGCCTAGCATCCTAGCCTTTGCTGGAATCACCTACGGACCCGAGGACAAAGCGATTGCAACTCTAATGCTGGCACTGATTGCAGGTTTCCTGTGGTTGTTCACCAATGCGCAGTTGGTTGGCAGCATCTCCACTAGGAGATGGAGAGGGATGACCAGTATAGCCGGCCTAGCTTTGGCGATGGCCGTTCTGGTCTCGCTCAGTGATGATCTGGTTCTATGGGCGGTGGTGGTAGCCGCTTCCTGCTTCACCATGATTCCAGACTTGCTAGCCAAGGACGATGACCACGAAGCACGAACAGAATTTGGAAGGCTGCTGGAGCAAACCGAGTCCAGAGTACTGGCATTGAGAGAGCAGACCTCCGGGATGGAGCAGGTGGCCTCTCTGCTCAAAATCGCTAGAGAGGAAGGTTGGAGCGATCCCGAGAGAGGAATGAAAATGATTGTCCAAGCCGAGAACGAGATTGAGAGGATAACTGCATTCTCAGGCGACCTCGATGCGATACGCGCGGATGCTCTCGATGCGGTAGAGAGGGCTGAGAGCATCACTGTAGAGGCAACAGGACCCAGAAAGGCCTTCGATATGGGAGACAGGGAGGCTGATCTGGGGTCTTTCAGGGATGCTGAGTTGCTCTACCGACGGGCGAAGGCCAAGTCTGAGACTATTGAGGAGCATTGGCAGGTGGCACACGATGCGATCGTGGCAGCCGAGTCCGCCATCTCAGGCCACTCCGGCCATCAGGCCGAGGGAGTGAAGGAGATTCTCAAGTCGGCCAAGCAGGCTATGGAGGCCGAGGACCCAGTGGAAGCACTCCACATCGCTTCCTCGATTCCCGCTCACATCGAGAGTATGGGCTCGACCGACGAGGCCGCGATCAAGTCTCTGAGTGATGCTGAGAACGCTGTGGCAGCAGCAGAGGGCGACATCCAGATAGTCACCAAGGACAGGCTCGAACAGGCTCGC
>CAYMRU010000086.1:0-4346 GCA_964392975.1 uncultured Candidatus Poseidoniales archaeon
TGTGAATAGGGATGGGGCTCGCCTGCTCCTCAAATCCGAAGATGCGGACGAAGGGTGCACCCGAGCCTGATGTGGCGTGAACGACCCTGATGTGCGGCTGACGCCAATTTCCGTCGTCGCGCGCTCTGGTGTGGCTGCTCGAGGATGCTTGCTTGTCGAAGGGATCGTCATCCAGCCAGTGCGCTCTGGGGTCTCTCTCCCCTGTCATCCCTCGCCCTCCTCGAGGAATTCCTCGACCTGAGCCAGAAGCTCATCCCAGGAAGTGACATCATCAGGAGCATCGCTTGAGAGCCTGGACAGCATCTCCTCCCTCTGCTCGGCATCTAACTCGACGTTCTGCCATGGATTCTGGTTAGCCACGTCGCGTATCAGTGACTTTTCGCTCTTGGACTTCAGTTTCTCGTAGACCTTGAACATCTCCTCTGCTGTGCTAGCAGGCGCGGTTCCCTGATGCTTGTCGATTAGGGTGGCATAGTGGATCATCATCTTGCCATGTGTAGAGTCGTCGATATGGGATGCTGGGTCGGACAACATTGTTACCAGCTCTCTGGACAGTCTGTCCGCCTTCGATACAGCCTGCTTGGACAATCTATCTCTGGTCCTCGAATGCGATTTAATGCAAGATTTGCATCTCTCCGAGCCTGATACGTCGGGCTCGTCGCAGCACAGGCAGCAGACGGCGAAACCCATCATGTTCATCGCTGATCGGGGTAGGCTCACACGCTGCGCTGCTCTCCATGCGCCATCAACCCTACTCACGCCCTGTGCATTCATGAGCGGACTTCGTTTGCGTCCGGTATGGATGAGCAGAAGGTGTACGAGAGGAGGTGGAAGATTCTCGCTGTGATGAGTCTTAGTCTCGTCATTGTGATGCTCAACAATGTTACTCTCAATGTTGCTCTACCTGAGTTGACCAAGGATCTCGGAACAAGCAATTCCGAGATGCAGTGGGTCATGGACGCCTACGCCCTCGTCTTCGGTGGAACCTTGTTAGTGATGGGAGCGATTGGTGACCGATACGGTCGTAAACCCGCGCTACAGGCTGGTCTGATCCTAGTAGCAGTGGCTTCCGCTGTTACCGCGATGTATGCGGAGACTTCCGAGCATGTGATTCTCGCACGAGCTACGATGGGTCTGGGGGCGGCATTGGTGATGCCGGCCACACTATCTGTCGTGGTGGTAGTGTTCCCGATAGAAGAGCGTGGCAAGGCTGTCGGAATCTGGGCGGCTATGGCGGGTATTGGTGCCCCTCTCGGGTTACTCGTCGGAGGATGGGCGGTAGAGAACTACGACTGGCAGATGGTATTCTGGATTAACGTCCCGATTATTCTGCTTGCGCTCTTGCTGGGACTGGTGCTCGTACCCAATTCGAGGGACGAGCAACGGCGGCCGATGGATCTTCTCGGTGCGGTTCTATCCGTGGGCGCGCTCGGCTCCATCCTCTATGCCATAATCGAGGCCCCGAACGCTGGTTGGTCGAGTGTAGAGACAATCGGTGTGGGCGTTCTTGGAGTGCTGCTAGCGTACTTCTTCGTGGTCTGGGAGAGAGGAAGAGAGCATCCACTTCTACCAATGGTTCTGTTCAGGGACAAGGGGTTCTCGATGGGTCTCGTCGCGATAATGCTAGCATTCTTCGTCATGTTTTCATTCATGTTCACACAGATGTTACACTTCCAACTTGTCAGAGGACATACCGCACTCGAAGCTGCGCTGCGATTCCTGTGGCTGCCACTAGGACTGATGCCTGCTGCAGCCAATAGCGACCGTCTGGCAGCCAAGTTCGGTAGTAACAATGTGGTGGCAGCAGGGCTGACTCTCATTACCTTGGGAATGCTCATCTTCACTACCGTCGAGGTGGACACTGACTACTACGTCCTCGCCCTCATATTCGTGCTACTTGGGTTAGGAATGGGTCTGACTATGGCTCCCTCAACCACGCTGGTGATGGATTCTGTTCCTAGTGACAAGGCTGGTGTAGGTAGTGCGACCAACGATGCCAGCCGAGAGATTGGTGGGGCGTTAGGGATAGCCATCGGAGGTAGTGTGCTAAACGAGTACTACCAGAGGGGCATGTCTCTACCCGAGGGACTCGAGCATCTGGGGTCCGCACCTGTAGAGTCGTTTCCTGCAGCCATGCAGATTGGTGGTGAGTTAGTAGCTCAGGGCAACATGCTAGGTGCTCAGTTGATTGAGACCGCGCGATTGGCATTCATGGATGGAATGGTCGCTTCGGCAGCCGTCGCCGGGGTCATTGCATTCACCAATGCAGTGCTCGTCAAAATGTATATGCCAAAGAGAGTGATACATTCTGAGGAAGAATAGGCCTACTCTTTCGAGCCACTCAAGAATGATGGTGCCCACCAGTTGGCTCGCCCCATCAGTCGCATCGCCGAAGGTACGACGACTGCTCTGACAATTGTTGCATCGATGAATACCGCCGCCGCTAGTGCCAGACCCATGGATTTGATAATCAGAACGTCGGCGAAGATGAAGCCGGAGAATACTGCGATCATGATGGCGGCAGCACCTGTAATCAGGCTACCAGAAGCTTGCAGACCCTCTGCGACAGCTCTGGTGTTGTCTTCGGTTTCCAACCATGTCTCGTGAATCCTTGATAGCATTAGAACCTCGTAGTCCATTGACAGACCGAAGGCTATCCCAAAGACAAGTGGAGGCACAATCAGGTCGAGTGGTTGGGGTGTGAAGTTCAGTGTCTCGGCCAGCAGGCCGTCCTGGAACACTAGGACCACTAGGCCGAAAGACGCAGAAACCGAAAGGACGTTCATCAAAACCGCTTTGATTGGTACGAGTACTGAGTGAACCTGCATCCAAATCAGAATCATAGTGACGATGATGACAAAGGCGAGAACAGCAGGAATCCTCTCTGTGAGGTGTTGCTTGATGTCGACCTCGTAGGAAGTCCAGCCGCCAACCAGAATCTCCTCAGAAGATGCTGTGGTGTGGACCCTCATGTCTACAATCAGTTGTTCGGCATCATCGGTGCCGCTGCTGTACTCAGTAGCCACGTTGATCATTGCAACTGTCTGTGAGACTGTGGTGTACCAAGTGCTCTGGGTGTCTTCGGGCCATTCTTCAATCACTGTATCAAACAGGCCGGGATAGCATAGTGGATGCTCAATAGAAATCACTCCGGTCGTCGCTCTGATGCCTTCACACACAGGGGCGAGTTCTTCGGCAATCGCCTTCCAATTGGGCTGCTCATCATCAAACACAACCACCAGTGGGATTGTGGATGCCGTGTAGGCTGGGAACTCATCGACCAGTACTTCGTATCCTATTCTGGATTCGTAATCAGGAGGCAGTGCCTCAATCCCTCCGGCATTCAACTCGGCCCTGAGGAAAGGAGACCCGAGAAGGAGGAGTAGTATCATTGCCGGTACAAGCCAGCTGATTGGCCGCTTCATCACAGTGGTAGAGAACTTCTCCCAGAACTGTGATTTTCTATTCGCTCCTGGTAAGGGCACTCTTAGGGAGTCTATCTTCGGCCCGATGTACGAGAGCATTGCAGGGAGTACAGTCAGACAGTAGATTAGCGAGGCTGCGACAGCGAGTGAGCCGCCCATAGCCATCGAGGGAATGTGTGTGGCAGTGAAGTAGAACATACTGCACAGGCTGATTGCTACGGTGGCTCCTGAGAACAGGACTGCCTTGCCAGCGGTGTCCATCATCTTGGCAATTGCATCCTCTACCTCTGCCCCCGCATCCAACTCTTCTCTAAATCTGCTAATCATGAACAGACTGTAGTCTATTGATACAGCAATACCAATCAAAGAAATCATGTTGACTGAGTACTGGGTTAGCCCGAAGAACCACCAGTCTGACATCCAAAACGAAATCGCTGTGGCGAGTGTGATCATTAGCAAGGCAATTGCCATTGGTAGCATCGCTGCGGTGAAAGTGCCGAAGACAAAAAGCAAGATTAGCAGAGATAGGGGGATACCAATAATCTCGGCCCTGATGGAGTCATTCTTGAGCGCGGTGTCGAAGTCGGTGTTGATGGCCAAGCTTCCTGTCACCAAAACATCGAGGATATCGTTGTCCGCAGCTGTTATGATATCCTCATAGGATTTGGAAATCTCGTCATCTGTGCCTCCGATTCTGACGTATACTGCAGTCGTGTGGCCGTCTCTAGAGACATGTGAAGCGAGGTGTACTTGGTCATCGGCTGCATCATATGCTGTGCTGATGCTCAGAATCTCAACATCGAGTTCAGAAAGAACCGTGAGGGCTGCTGTTACAGCCTGTTGGTATTCCTCATCGCTCCAGACCATCTCATCGTGAGTGAAGATGTAGGTGACCGAGTTAGCCGATGTAACGGGGAGTTC
>CAYMRU010000087.1:0-4295 GCA_964392975.1 uncultured Candidatus Poseidoniales archaeon
GGTTGAATGGGGCAAGGTCCCAGATATTCCCTCAGAACTTACAGTTAAGGATGTATCATCAGGCTCTTCAGGTATGCCTAGAGGAACTTTTGCACCGAGATTACGCAGCCCATGAATCAAAACTCTCACTCGGGTAGGAACCAATGATCTTTCTTCGGTGAGAGCGGCCTCTTCATCCACAATGGCCGTCGCTCCCCACGCGGATGAGTCTCGCGCTCCTTAGCCATCTCGTTCCAGCGCTTATAGTACTCGAATGACTTCTCAGTGTCGACCTCTACATCGCCGTATTTCTCGTCCTTTGTAGGGCGACTCAGTGTGACCTTCTGCAGCCAACAGTGCGCCCCACTGATAGGGTCGGGCTGCACTGCGTGAGTGATGTTCTGATGCACCCCCCCGTCTCTCCACCAAATCCTGTTGGTGTCAGGGTCCTCGGACTCCCATGGTGAGACTCCAGAAACGGTTCTCATTCTCTGCTTGCCATCTCCGATGTCTTCGATTTGAACTTCATTGCTCAGGAATCTGTTACCTTGGTCTTGTGAACGCCTCCAGCGCCCGATATGGTGAGAGCACCCGACTACTCCTGGCTTGATGCCTTCAGTTACCCAGACCTTGTCTACAAACCAGCCAATCTCAGTCTCAATCTTGAGCAAGTCTCCTTCCGAGACTCCCAGTTTGGCAGCATCCTTGGGGTGAATCCAGATTGGATTACGGTGACCAATCTCGACCAGCCACTTTGCATTGGCTGACCTTGAGTGGATGTGCTGCGGTAGGCGGAAGTTGGGAAGCAGGCAGTACTCGTCCTCTCCCTGAAGGTTGTCCGGGTGGACGTGGCTGTGGATGCGATAGTGAGGAATCGCATGTTCTGGATAACCGAACTCGACCATGGTGTGCGAGTACAACTCCTGCTTGCCGCTGGGTGTAGGCCAGCCTTCCTGCTCATGTTTGGAGTAAGTCGATTCCTCGATTAGGAAGGCACCGTGCTTGCGCATGTATCCCAGAGCATCGAGGCCTTCCTCCGCTGCTGCCTCCGGAAGTCCCGGGACGCGCTCGAAGGTGTACTGGTAGTACTCATCGATGGTAATCTTCTCACCTTCTCTGTATGGGCTCATGAAATGCTCGCGAATGCCCATCGTGCCGTCGTCGATGCGCCATGACAACTCGTTCCAGAACTCATCTTCCTCCCAAACCTCTCCGGGATTGACCTCACTCGTGAACTTGACATCCTTTCCTTCTCTACGTGCGAACTCTCGCAGTACAGGTTGGCGGAACGCCACCCACTTCCCTGCTGATGTGGCGTACGAGTTGATGTCGTGGCGTTCCGATGCGTGGCCCATCGGCAAGATGTAGTCTGCGAAGAAGGCAGTCTCGTTCCAAGTAGGAGTCAGAGCGATGTGGCAACCGATGCTATCCTCGTCCTCGAGCATCCGCATCCATGAGAACCCGTCTGGATAGGTCCAGACTGGATTGAAGACCCGTGTGAAGTAGACATCGATCTCACCCCTGCCGTCCCTGATTAGATGCGGCAGGATATGACTCATCTCGTAGTGGGCCAGCGTGTACTCAGGAGGGAAGTGCAACTCATTCCAGCCATCGGGGTCGCCTGGCTCATCGAACAACTCGGGGCTGAATTTTGACCAAGAGTTCGGTGATGTACCTCCTTCTGTCCCTACACTTCCTGTCAGTACATTCAGCAGATGCAGGGTACGAGCGACCTGCCAGCCTCCGAGATTCCCAATCGCAGCGGAGCGCCAGACGTGCGTGCTCAGGCGACTTCCAGCATTTGCCACAGCCTCTCCAGCCTCAATGACCTGTTCTACAGGGATGCGACACTCGGAGGCTGCGAACTCAGGGGTGTACTCGGCGTACTCTTCCAATAACAGCTCAATGAACCGCTCGAAGGTGCAAGGTTCATCCGGGTGGTCGGCAGCGAGCCAATCCTGCCAGTTTACCCAGTTCTCTAGGAAGTCGCGGTCGTACAGGCCCCGCTCCAGTATCATCTTCGCCCAAGCGAGAAATAGAGCCGACTCGGAGCCCGGCCAAGTAGGGAGCCAGTGGTCAGCCATCGATGCGGTGTTGGATAATCTGGGATCGATGACAATCAGCTTGGCACCGTCAATCATCCCCTCTAGTATTCTCTGAGCGTGCGGATTGAAGTAGTGCCCAGTTTCCAAGTGCGAGGAGGTCAGAAGAATGACCTTAGCATTGGAGTGGTCAGGCGAGGGGCGGTCGTGCTTGTGCCACAGACTGTACCCCGTTCTTGCTCCCGATGAACAGATGTTGGTGTGGCTGTTATGGCCGTCTACCCCCCAAGCCTTCAGCACCCTCTCGACATACCCTTCGTTACCCGGCCTGCCGACATGATACACCACCCTATCCTTCGCCCCTGTCTTGAGTGAGGCCCTGATTTTGGCCGAGATCTCCTCTAGAGCCTGGTCCCAGTAGATTCTCTGCCACTTGCCCTCGCCGCGCTTGCCGACCCGTTTGAGTGGGTATAGGATGCGCTCGGTGTCGTTAATCTGGTTAATCGTGGCAGGACCTTTGGCGCAGTTCCTGCCACGGCTTCCTGGGTGATGCGGGTTGCCTTCGAACTTCGTCACCTCTCCGCTTTCCTTGTCGACATATGCCAGCATCCCACAGGCCGACTCGCAGTTGAAACAGGTCGTCGGAACCAATGAGTATCTCTTCTCTACCATCTTCGGCCACTCTTGTGCATCCAACTCGACATGGTCGTGCCAGTTCTCCGGGCTCGGATACTTCCGCAACTCCTCGGAACTGCCAGAAGAGTGCTCACGGTCAAGGTCAGGAATAATTCTCATCTTCTGAGCAATCTTCTCAATAAATGTCCTAGCCATAATCCACCTCAGTGCAGAGTCTCCAGTTGCGGGTCAATCACAGTCCTGTGGCCATGCCAAGCGACTATGATTAGACACGGGATGGCCAGAGCGGATACGAGAAGGTTGGTCGGAGAGAGGAGGGCTACGCAGGCTGCGCCGGCAATCAGTACCTCTACCGTCATCTTGGCTGTCAGGGTACGGTCACTCGACCATGACCTGCCCTTAGCCTGTTGCAACAGCCAGGCGGTGTAAATGCCAGTCAGTAGGGCGAGCGGGATTCCAGCATAGGCGAGGTACTCGAGATATTCGCGATCTAAGTCCAGAAGAAGAACTAGGAAACTGCAGCCAAGAACACCTCCAAATCCACCTAGCAAATAGGCTCCTTTGACGAGCCAAGAGTCCCAATTCGGACGCAGCATCACATACAGGAATCTCATTGGCCGATCTAGGTCAATTACCAACAGAATCCCTGTGATGCCGAGGAAGGAGATGCTCAGCGCAAGCAGCCTCCACCATAGCCCGTCGGTCATCTCAAGGTAGCCTGCGAGCATCATCAGCATGGCAACGAGATAGGCACCGCAGGCAACCGCTTTGGTGAAGACGTATGCAGAGACCTCCCAGCCCCACAGCACGCCCTTCGAAGGCTGATCGTAGCTGCGCTTGACATTCTCCTCATCATCGAGCTTCTCCATCACATCACGGATTATAGCACGGTCCCTCGGAGCCGCTGCCCGTGCCTTCTTCTCCAGCGCCAACTGGATAATCATCGACTGAGTGTCGGCGGCACCTGCCCGGCGCTCCGCGTACTTGGCGAAGTGCCCTACTCCGGCTGCTTGGTCAGTCCACAGGTATTCTCCGGAACGCTCGGTGGCATGAGGGTCTAGACTCTCTTCGCTGGTCTCGACATAGAATACGTTCGGCTTGGCACCGGACTCGGGCTTGCGAACAGTCGTCTCGTGCTCCGAGAGATAGTCCGAGATTGAGGAATTAGGGTCATCGAGATCTCCCGAGATAATCGCCTCGACCGGGCAGACGATGACACAGGACGGCTCGTATGAGTGCTCAATCCTATGAGCGCAGTAGTTGCACTTCGCCGCCGTTCCCTTGTTGGGGTCGATGTACAGCGCATCATATGGGCAGGCCTGCATGCACGACTTGCATCCGATGCAGCGGTCGTCATCGAAGTCTACGATTCCATCTGAGCGGGTGAACAGAGCTGTTGTGGGACAGATGGTCGTGCACGGAGAGTCCTCGCAGTGATTGCAGCGGTGGACGCTGAACTCGCGAGTGACGTCCGGGTAAGTCCCCTTCTCGATGTACTTCACATGAGTGCGATTGACACCTATTGGCACATCGTGCTCCGATTTACAGGCGACGGTGCAGGCATGGCATCCGATGCACTTGCGGTTGTCTATCACGAAGCCGTAATTGACCATGGTCCGCCCTCTATGAGGGCGGACA
>CAYMRU010000088.1:0-4170 GCA_964392975.1 uncultured Candidatus Poseidoniales archaeon
CGCAGGTGTACCCGAGTGGTCAAAGGGGGAGGGCTCAAGATCCTCTGCGTAGAGCTTCGCAGGTTCGAATCCTGCCGCCTGCACCATCTGATTTCATAGAATTTCGAGCAGAGCCTCAATCAACTCTACAGTGCCCGCTAATCCATGGCTCTCCGTCAGGCAGTCAACTGCTTCCACGACCTCACTGAGACTGCTGTTAACAGCAACCGAATAGCCACAGTATTCGAACATCGGCACATCGTTGAGAGCATCCCCGCAGGAAAGCACCCTACTGGGATCCACTCCGCGCTGCTCCAGAGCAACCCTCAGGCCGGCTTCCTTGTCAATTCCCGGACAGGTGATATGGATTGCGAATCCCGTGGAGACGACTAGCAGGTCTGACCACTCCGTTCCCGAGAGCAACTCTCTCATCAGGTGCTCCTGCCCACTCTCTAGCATGCACCACTCAGTCTCCCTCCAACGATTCGACTCGATTCCCCTGACATCGAATCCCTCAATCTGAGTCGCTAGCCACTGCGCGGCCTGCTTGGGCCTAGCGCCGTCTGCGAGTACGCGTATCTCATGACCCTCAGAACTGTCCCAGACCACTCCTCCGTTCTCGGCCACTATGAATCCTGACAGTCCGAGCGCCTGCCTGATTGGAGTGACGTTGGGAAGCGACCTGCCGGAAGCCAGTGAAACAGTAAGATGTTCCTCGAGTTGGCGAATCAATGGAATCAGGTCAGGATGGAACCCGCTTGAGTCCATCAGAGTGCCATCGACATCGAAGACCACCATGTCGATGTCAAACTCCTCTGGTAGGCCTACCATGTGCCTCCGGACGGCTCTATGCTGATGATTTAATCCCTCATAAACCACACATCATATTCAAGCGACACGACGAGATGGCATGTCCCATGGGAGAGGAAGCCGAGGAATTCCTCCTGCTTGATGAAGAGGAGGAGACTCCGGTTTCAGAGAAACCGGTAAAAGAGCCGTTCTCTCTCAAATCGATGTTCTCATCCATTAAACTCCCGAGCCTTCCCAAGTCCAAATCCAAGCCGACTAACAAGTCAGCACCAGCCATCGAGGCTGTTGCCACCTCGGCTGGTGACTCAATCGATTTGGATCTATCAGCCGACGGTGTGCATGAGTTCGAATGGAGCATCAGTGGTATGGATTGCCCTGACTGCGCGATGAAGGCGACTAGAGCAGTCAGCCGTCTTCCTGGAATAGAGGAATGCAGAATCTCGGTGACTCAAGGAACAGTGAGGCTTCAAGTGGATGTCAGCAGAGGGAGAATCTCCCGAGCCTCGTCAGTGTTGGAAAACCTAGGTCACAGCCCTGAGACGGAGTGGCTCAGCGTCAACGGCATTACGCCGAAGATGGCAGCTGCCAGAATCGGCGCCGATAAGCGCAAACTTCGCAATGCTCTGATGAATGTACCCGGAATTCTGGATGTACGCCTCAGCGAGGGGAGAATCGAGATTCAGAAGATGTGGATTTCAGATCCTGACCTCAGACAGATTTCCGACCAGCACCTTACAAGGATACTCGGTGAAGGATTCCTACTCGCGCCTTCACGTACATCCAAGCTGAGATCCGACCAGGTCAGACTGCTGGGAGCCGCGATGACGGTTCCGCTCTTTCTGGGAGTTGTGGCAATCGAGCAGATTTCAGCAATTCCAAACCAATTGGCAGCACTATTCGCCATTTTTGGAGTCTTATTCGCTGGCAATCAGATGTTCCAAGACGCAATTGGAAGCATTCAGAACAGGGTAATGGGCTTCCAGATACTAACTTCTCTGGCGGTCTTGGGTGCACTATTCCTTCAGGAGTGGGCTGAGGCGCTGATGGTTGTCGGACTGGTTGGGTTCTCCTCGCATCTTGAGGAGAGAGCCCTGATTAGAGCCCGGGAGTCGATGCAAGGAGGCCTGGACAGACTGCCAAGGAGGGCCCGCCTTGTTAGCCAAAAAACTCCAGAGCAAAGCAAGGGGAGATCTCTCACTGTCTTCCAAGTCACATCGAATCCATCCATCTCAACTGCAGACTGTCAGAATGAGGACTTAATACCCGTCGAGGCACTTGAGTTGGGTGACCTAGTTGAGGTCCGCTCAGGAGAGGTAATGCCAGTCGATGGAGTGATAATCGAGGGAACAGGGGCCATAGACCGCGCCCCACTGACAGGTGAGCCAATTCCAATCCCGGTCAATCAGGGAGACACCGTGGAGGCCGGGTTAGTTCTGGTCCGCGGACCATTAGTGGTCAAGGCGGTTGCTGGTGGGGATGACACCAGACTATCCAGCCTAATCGACTTGGTGAGGGACTACCGTGACCAACCTACTAGGACTCAGAGTGCCATTGAGAGATTCACCGCGATTTGGGTCCCACTAGTGATGATTGGATCACCATTAATCGGGTATCTTGTCTACGGAGCCACCTCGCAAGCAGTTCTCACTACGCTGCTGCTCTGGGTTGTATCGTGCCCTTGCTCGCTTCTTCTAGCCGCGCCCGTTCCGCATGCGGCGGCACTGTCCGCGGCCTCTGCGTCCGGCTTGGTCGCCAGAGGTGGAGATGTTCTGGAGGCGGCTGCTGGAATCCAACTGGCAATGCTCGATAAGACGGGGACGCTGACTAGTGGCAGTCCCCGAATGACCGGAATCACCGTTGGTGAGGGTGAGAATGAATTCCGAGCGCTGCAGATTGCTGCGGGCCTTGAGCAGCGCTCGAACCATCCTTATGCTAGAAGCATCATCGCGCTCGCTAACGAACGTTCGCTGACTGCCAGCAATGTCACAGCACTGACTGACGGAGATGCTGGAGTCAGCGGCAAGTTGCGTGGCCAAGAGGTCATGCTCGGGAGAGCCGACTGGCTACTTGAGCGCGGAGTGGAGATTCCATTGGACATCGATGCGGCTCTAGCAGAATCCAGACAGGCCGGTCACGGAGCTAGCGTTTTGGCAGTGGATGGCCGTGCGATAGCAGCATTCGGCTTCGCACACGACGACGCTAGAGAAGGCGTTGATGAGATGATTGCAGCTCTGAGGGACAACGAGGTTAGGGTCGAAATCCTCAGTGGAGATGAGCAGGCAAGTGTCGAAGCCTTCGGCGCTCGCTTAGGAATCCCCTCGGGCTCCTGCAGAGGCGGGGTCGACCCTGAGGGCAAGGCCCAATGGGTGTCAGAGCGCTCCAAGGCGCGCAGGACCCTGATGGCAGGAGATGGATTCAACGATGCGGGAGCGCTCGCTGCTGCAGACGTCGGAATCGCAGTCGGGAGCGGCGAACAGGTCAATCTGGATGCAGCAGATGTCCTTATTCCTGGAGAAGACCCCCGGGCCCTATCGCGATTCATTGAGCTCTCGAAGAGGACGAGAAGGGCTGTTTCAACGAACATTATCATCTCGGTTGGAATCACATTGCTGCTGGTTGCCATAGTTCTGGGCGGCTGGGAGATTAAACTAGCTGCGGGTGTGGCACTGCACGAGGCGAGCGCACTACTAGTCATCCTGAATGGCATGTGGGTAACAGGAACCGGTCCGGAGAGACTCACCACACTGGTCACACTCGGACGCGACCTCAAGGATGATTTCGTGCAAGCGTTAAGGGTGGCTTTAGGGACATCCCACGAAGACTTGTCTGCGACCGCTTGATTAACCCGGCCCTGAATCGAAGGTCATGGCGGGTTCGTCCGAGATTGAATCTAGGTACGGCGCTCCACTAGCAGAATGCGCTCACTGCGGCCACATGCTGCCCCAAGGATTGGGTGAGAAGGAGTGCAAGGTCTGCGGTGCAATCTGCCGCGTCAGCCACCAGCCCACCATTGACAATCTCACCGACGAGACCCTCCCCTGTCCGCACTGCAACACTGTCATAGTAGCGGGTACCGAAGAGCGACCAACCGAGTTGACTTGCAGCGCCTGCACAGGCAAGTTCACCCTCATTCCTAAGATTCTCAAAGTTGAGATCGACTGTCCCGGCTGTGAGAGGCAACTCAGAATTAGGCCAAAGCCTGGAACTCGCGAATTGAAGTGCCCTGCCTGCGAGTCGGAGTTCAACGTCACCTTCTAGCATGGTGCCATCTGATAGTCCCGTCAAACCGCGTTTATCAGCCGATTCGGACCCTTCTCTCTCAAATACTCCGGAATCAGCGACAACTTGGGGATGGGATCCCATGAGTGAGAGCAAGTCACC
>CAYMRU010000089.1:0-4104 GCA_964392975.1 uncultured Candidatus Poseidoniales archaeon
CCATCACCGCCCGCATTTGGTTCGGCCCCATCGGCTGGCCCAGTTGGGAGCAGACCCCTCAGGTAGGTGTGGCACTGCTGCTGATAGCCGGTGCTGCCTGGCTCGTCACCGACTTCACCAAGGTCACTCGCTCGCGCCGAAACATACAGCTGCTGGCCAAGTACAACCTCAGCACGGCCAAATTTGCTGTTGAGGCGGCTGTAGTTGGCCGCGAGATTCTCAAGGGAGTAGGCGACATTGAGATTCCGCGACCTTGGAGGGACGTTATCGATGTCGAGCACACCGTGGACGGTGAACATGTCCCGGCCCCCAAGCGAGGACCTATCGATGACCTCGTCTCGAGGCTACTGGACAAGGGGGCTGACGCATTGGAGAGCGCATTGGACCAAGTCAGGGGGCCGGCCGGGGACGTGATGGGCAAGTTAGACGAAGACATACGGTCGAGAATCACCGCACGCGCTAGGGCCTCGACCCGCTCGCTGTTCCGTGATACACTCTTCTCGATAGCGCCGCTAGTGGTTCTAGCTGGTCTGCAGAGACTGGTCTAGGAGCTCCTTTTCTTCCTTCGAATATAGCGATGTCCAGATGATTCCCAATGCTATCTGGACCAATCCAGTTGCGGCAATCACCTCCCGCAAATCTAGCAGTCCATTCTCCATTATGTATCCAGCAGAAATTGCTGAGACACCCATCATCAGCGTGATAACAAAATGATCTGTTCCAGCAACTCTGCCCCTCCACTCATCATCAGATCTCTCTTGTAGGAATGTAGTCGAGAGAACCCAATTTAGTCCGCTTGCGGCATGGGAGAGAAACACCAGCAACAGTACGAACTTAGTCCATTCAACTGCAGATACGGCGATGTAGAAAGCACCACAGACCCCTACCGCCAGTCCTATCAGATATGGTCTGAGAGAATCATTCTCCATCAGTGGACGTCCAGCGAGAGGCCCGAACCCGCTACCAAAACCTCGGACCATGAACAGTATTCCAACACCCGCTGCGACATCGCCGAATCCTGCTTCCATGCCAATGAGAATCAGCAGGAATACCTGAGCACCACCTCCTGATGCCCACAACCCCTTGGCGAATACTATCCTGCGAATCGAAGGATTTGAGTTAATGTATCTCCAACCATCGACAATCTCACCGAATACCACTCTTGGTGAGGCACTCTTCCTCTCTGAAGTGTCCGGGCCACCAGGTGGCAGCGTCATGACACCTAGAGCGGCGAGGGCGAAGGTGGCGCAATCAATCCAAAGTGCGGTTTCAATTCCATAGAGTGAGATGGTCAGTCCACCGATTGCCGAACCCAATCCCAGTGCTACAGACCATCCTCCTGATGCCAGAGCATTTGCTGTGAGAAGTTCTTCTTCGCTACATATGTTGGGCAGGTACGCATATTCAGCTGGATCGAATACTGCCCTCGCCGCAACCATTACTACAGCCAAGATGTAAACTGAAGTTAGGCTTCCAAGTAAATCAAAAGATAGCACAAAAACCAATATGATTAGTGAGGCTAAGTTTGCCCCAATCATCAGTCCCTTTCTCGAATAGCGGTCAGCTAGCATACCCGTGAATGTCTGAGCCGCAGCTAGTGAGAAACTCCTCGCTGCCAAAACACCGGCAATCGCCAGAGGGGAGTTGTCGGTGGCCTCACCAGCGAGGATGAACAGTGCGATTACGGTGAACCAGTCACCGATGAAGGAAATCTCGTTGGCTACGAACAGCCGTCTGAAGGGACGATTGCTACGCAGCAGTTGGATGTACCCCATCTTCGCCATAGGACGAAGCTGACACACGTACGCTATCATTGTCGCCCAAGGAAGGGAAGCAATAAGACCGTCCTGCCGGACCCGACTACGTGGTCGATGAGCGATTGGTTTGGATAGATCTCGAGATGACGGGTCTCGACCCGGATGAGAACACGATTATCGAGATTGCCACGATTGTTACCGAAGGAGATCTGGAAATAGTCGCCGAGGGTCCTGCGATTGCAATCTCTCAGCCCGAGTCGGAGCTTGCCAAGATGGATGACTGGAATCTCACTCATCATACTGAGAATGGTCTGCTAGATAGAGTCAGGAATCAGGGAATCCCTATGGTCGAGGCCGAGCAGATTACACTAGATTTCGTAAGCATGCACTGCGATGCAGGTCAATCACCTCTGTGTGGCAACACCATCGGTCAAGATAGGCGTTTCCTGCGACGCTACATGCCGGATCTGCACGAATTCTTCCACTACCGTAGTGTAGATGTGACTTCGATTAAGCAACTTGCAGACAGATGGTACCCTAATCTACCAAGGGCCACCAAACCCGCCGGTCATAGGGCTCTCAATGATATCAGGGGCAGCATAGCCGAACTAGAGTACTACCGACAACACATCTTCGTACCCGAAGAGTGAATGGGACAATTGACTATCTTACTATCGGAACTCCTGCGGAATCGGTTAGAAGGACGTTGATTCCAAAACCTGTCCGGTGGAAGGCAATCAGCTCGAGACCATGGATCAGGTGACCTGTCACCGCCCGTCCTAGGACCGGACGCCCATCCTCGGCAGGAGCGAGTTCTCGACGCTCCCCTTCTACACCGTCCAACCATGGCAGGACACCTTCGGGAGAGTAGCGGATTCCCAGAATCATATCACATCCCTCTGTCCACTGCGCCGACTCAGCATCCGCCCCGCTCGGAATCGCTGGCGCGTTGGGATGGGTGTGCAGCCAGAACGAGAAGCGACCCCCGCGAACTCCTCGTGAATCGTCGAACAAGCCATCCATCCACTCCTCGGGGACATGGTGGACAGAGAAGGAGTCGCCTCGGTTGACAAGATGCGGAACTCCTAGGACATATCCCTGTCCGGAGAACAACCCGTCCTCGAAGTCGACCCCTCGCAAGGTTTGTTCAACCTCGTCAGGATGAGGCAGTGAGGTATCTGCATCCAATCCCACTAGTATCTCGTCGGGTAGCGACTGGAAAGTCCATTCGAGGATTGTAGATAGAACATCCACAGGCATAAGCACATGCGCCGGATAGGCATCCTTGGACTCAATTGAATCCACATTGTATGCGGCTGCGGCCTCGGTCAACCAGTCGCCTGCCATGTGGACGGGTCGGGGCCGCTTGACTTGAGTTCGACGGAATCATCTTACCAACACATCGAGAACCACGTGGTCCCAGTGCGGAGCATAGCTCTTAACCCGAATCGGAAGCCCCGCCTCGACACTCCGATTTGCATCGGTTAATCGCAATTGATCCATGACTACGTCTGCCCAGGAGGAATGATCCTTGGCTGGCGCTACTCCATGCAGGTGCAACACTCCTCCTGCTTGACCCAGTGCCCGCATAGCGATTGCATAACCATCCTGTGACGATGGCAGCAGACCCAGAATTACTCTGTCGGCAACACCTCCCATATCAGCCGTAGTGACCCGATTGTCTCCGAAATGGACTGAACATCTACTAGAGACTCCATTTGCCTTGAGGTTGGCCTCAAGCGCCTTGACAGCATTGGGATTCCACTCGCAGCAGTGGACATGCTCGGCCTGCGAGTGCAATAGAATTGGCAGAGTGTAGTAACCAATCCCGGCATACAGGTCCAGCACCACCTCACCTTCTTCGACCACCTCTCCCATCCTACGTCGTTCGTTGACATTCCCGGCCGAGAACATGCACTCGGTGAGGTTGTAGCCGTAATCAACTCCGTTCTCGCGCCTAACGACCCAGTCTTCCTCACCGAGTAGTATCTCGACAGTAGGCTCTCTCCTCTCACCCACAATCTCGTTAACACGCCCGATTCGCTCAACCTTCAGTGCCGTTGCCACCGCAGTCCAAAGTTCAGGCCCGAAAATCGAACTCCATCCTTCCTCTGAGAACGAATCGCGTTGGAATAGAACGACATCAGCAAACTTCTCCCAGCGCTTCGGAAGCGCATCCAACAGTGACGAATCAGCTCCCTTTTGTTGAATCAGTTGGGCGACGCTTTCACGTAGTCGGCCATGAGGGTCCTGCCCGTGCATCGCTCCTCTGACGATGCATGTAGGATTCAGACTTATTGTGTATGGCTGCACATCCGCGCGGCATGCGCCGCGCGGCAGTCGCACT
>CAYMRU010000090.1:0-3922 GCA_964392975.1 uncultured Candidatus Poseidoniales archaeon
CAGCGAGGAGTCTGACCGAGTCAATCGTGCAGGCCTCATCGACAGAGGAGAATTCGTGCCATCCAGAACCCCTGAGGCCTACCATCTGGATTGCTTTCGCGTTTCCAATTCCGGGTAGTAATTGGAATGAGTGGAACTTTCTGGTCATCGGCCCAGCACTGTTGTAGAACTGAATGTGTATGTGGGAATCCTCAGAAATCGCCTCTGAGATTGCATCCAATATTTCGGAGTTGGCATCCTCAGGGATGTCCTTCAATCTGAGCTCGCTTAGAGCGCCGATACTGGCAGACTCCTTATCTAGGGTAGAGCCGACATCGATGCCATCAACCTCGTTTACTCTGGCTCGAACGAGGAACAGGCCAGGACGAGTCAATCCTGTCATCTCATGCCCTATCGGGCGTCTGTCCTGCAAGTCGAGGACTCTGATATGAGTCTCAGACTGAAACGGAGGAATCGGCTCCTCGTCGGGCTCGTTTGGTCCACCGGACTGCATATTCCTCATACTCCCAGAGCGGTTTCCCCACTTGAATGAAATCGTTGTTAAATCAGATAGAAATGTCCTCACAGGACATGTTGGCGAATGAGGGTGATTATCTCCTCAATCTCTGGTGTGTCCATGGCGATTCTCTTGCTGGCAATCACCACTCTAACATCTGGAACTTCCATCGGGCAGAGTTCGGCCAACTTGGCGCAGATCTCGGGGTGCCCAGCGAGTTTCTCGTTCTGATTCAGTTCATCCCTCAGAGCAGCGAAAATCTTGGGATTGGTCTTGATGCCACCGCGGTTCTCGCTAGCAGCCCACTCGGCGTGCTGCAGAGCCATGGTCTGCTCGTACGATAGTTCACCTCGGCGCTCGTTGGTCTGGATGAGTAGGTCCCTCACCGTAGCGAAGTCGGTGTACTCCTTCTCTGACATGATTCTCACTCCATAGGCCTGAGGTGCTCTGGTCTTGCTACGACGGTCTTGTTAGCATTGCCGTCAGAAACCGCGACTACGTATGCCCTTCCCTGAGTGCCTGTGATGACTCCAGTCTTGCCTTGGAAGCGGCGGTGAGGCATGCCCTTCTGCTGGGCTCCATCAAGCACTATCGCAACACTGTCGCCCTCTGAATAGGAATGCATTACTCGGTTGATGAAAACCCTGCTGCGCTCGGTCTTGCTCTTCTTCAGGATACTGCGTGTACCCTGACGAGGACCGTGTGCTCTCTTGGCCATTATATCACCATCCGACCGTAGGTCGCGGGAGCGTTCGACCTGCCGATTCTTCTTAAGGCCTCGGATGAGGATTCGGGAGCTCTAGTCATGGATTCCCACCACATCGAGCCACAGCACCTCACACTCGCAGCCCAAAACACTGCTGACGGAAGGCACGGTCCTTCCCTCATCGGAATGTACGAGTTCCTTGATGTAAGTTCCAGCCTCGCATCTCAGCGTGATCTCGATCTCATCGCCCTCAACGCTGACCCCGTCGACTGACACAACCTTCCTCTTGCGGGTCTTGGCCGCCCTGCGGTGAGACACCCTCTTGGGAGTCTCTTGCTCGAGGACTGTTCCGGACAGGCCTTCGATGGCTGCTATCGCTTCTTCCTCATCGAAGGTCCCGTTGGCCTTGAAGCGGATTGTGTAGGTCTTCTCAGAGCGGTGCTGCTTGACCTTAGCGACTCTCTTCTTGTGAGTCCATTCGAGAGATTCGATCTCAATCTTTTCAGAGCCGTTGGCGTTCACTAAAGAGACTAGTTCTTCGAGCTCATGTTCTCTGACTAGTGGATTCTTGATTTCGAGGACGAATGGTCTGCCTGAGCCTAAGCATCTGACATCAATGTCCTCACGTCCCATTCCATGGAATGATGTGTCTTCTGCGTTGAGTGCCTCACGGATTGGCTCGCCTATTAGATCCTGTACGGAATCAGGGTATTGCAGGCCTGTTCCTTGGCAGGATTCGCATCCCTCATCCCTGCCCCTGCAGGCTCTGCATGGCCATCTTGTCTGTGGAATCTCTCGACTGAGTTTCCTGTATCTGCCGTAGAGGAATACAGGGCGGATGTCGATGTCTACTCTCAGCGTAAGTCCATCGACCCTAATCATCAGATCTGGGTTCTCCTTGACGAAACTGACATCGGCCAGATGATTTGACAAATCGGCTTGAATTGCATCTACGAATGCTGCCTTGAGAGGTCTCGAACCGGGCGATCCATGTCGGCTCCTGATTCTGTCCTCCTCCTGGATGAGATCCTTGGGTAGGTGGATTCCGAATTGCATGGTCGAGTGCTGAACTCCTGCTACAGACTCGGCCACCCTGCTGACGATATTCCCGACATCGTCGAACAGGTCCTCACAAAGAGGACACAATTCTGGTGCTCCGAACTTGGCGATGTCTGGGTCTCTGGCATGGGCGTCCTCTCGAATCTCCTTTCCGCCCTCGGAGCCGGAGTTCTTGGTTCGACGTCCGCCCACCCTGTGTAGGCAGTGGTCACAGACTCCGAGTTTGATTATGTGGGCGATTCCCAGAGGAGTAGGGCAGGGAGGTGCATCCCAGTCCAATGAAACTCCATTTGCCTCAATGTCGTCACCATCGAACCAAGACTTCTCTTCCTCGGATTCTGATTGCTCTTCCTCGGAGTCGACAACTGCCTCAGCCGAGGCGTATCCAGCGGAGGCGAATAGTTGCCACTCGTCATCCTCGCCCAGTTCGGGCTCTTCCTCCTCTGGATTATCCCATGTCATTGGATCACCATCGAAGACACAGGGGGAACCTATGCTTCCGACAAGCGGGCGAGATGAGGCTTGCCTTTGACTTCTTCGGGCTGTATTCGCAGCCTCAAAGGGGCTGTCCGAGCTCTTCTGCGACTTCCCTCAGATGAGTGAAAGAATGGATGCCGCTAGAGCATCCTGTGGGCCAATCGAATCTGACTCCGTAGCGTCCAACAGGCTCTGCGCGAGGCTTCTCGACTCTCAGTCGCGAGACCTCCTCTTCAAACTCGAGTAGTCTCTGCTCGTTCTCCTGCCTTGGTTTGCACTTGGCGCATTGGCAGCGGCAGCGTATCGATGGGTAACTGACCTTGAACTCGGCTCCATCGGCGAATTTGAGGACGCAGTCCTCGTGCCCGCGCTCCAAATCGGTCAGAACGTTACGAGACATGGTGATTCGTCGGTCACGTCGGCTTTAACTTTGGTCGCCGATACTCTTCAAACCAGGGGTCCATGCCGTTCCATTCCGGGTCTATTCCAAGATGAGCGCAAATCAGCTTGCTAGTTATCCTACCACTCTCGAAGATTGTCGGAAGACCACTGCCGGGGTGAGTGCCCCCACCTACTAGATACAGGCCCTCAGTCTCCTCGAAGTAGTTCTGAGGTCGCTTCCAGAGCATCTGATCAAGGCTATGTGCAAGATTGAACACTGCTCCCCGGTAGATGTCACTCGATGACCAGTCGTCTGGCGTCACAATCGTCTCAGAGACAATATGATTGGAAACTCCTTCGAAACCCATCTTGTCCATCTGCGAGATTACTACATCCCTGAATCGCTGCTTTTGCTTATCCCAATCGACCGAATCGTGCACATTGGTAACGGGTACGAGAACATACAGAGTGGAGTATCCTTCCGGCGCTAGAGATGGGTCAGTAACGCAAGCGTTCTGAACATATATCGAGGGGTCGTCCCAAGTAATTCTGTGTTCACTAATATCCTCGAGGTTGCCCTCGTAATCCGCCGAGGCGTAAATCTGGTGATGGGGAGTGTCGTAAGTGCGGTCGATTCCCAAATAGATCATGAAAGTAGAGCAGGAATACGACTTTTTTGCAATTTTCTTGTCGGACCATCTCTTCCTCAGTTTGTCAGGAATCAAACCGGTCATCCCAGTTGCGAAATCCGCATTCATTCCCCTACCTAGATTCGTAATCAAAACCATGTTCGGTGAGATGGG
>CAYMRU010000091.1:0-3822 GCA_964392975.1 uncultured Candidatus Poseidoniales archaeon
CAGACATGGTGCAGGCAGCTATCGATGCGGAGTACGATGCACTGATGTTCCACGGAACCGGCTTGGGTCACCTGCCAATCGCCGACCCGCAAGAAGACAGTCCCGAGAACACCCGCCTGCGTATCATGCTGGTTGACTACTGCGCTGCGGGTGGTGTGGTGGTGGTGGTGACTCAGACTATTCACGGCCCCATCCACATGGATGTGTACGACAAGGGCCGTGACCAGCAGGAGATGGGAATCATCGGCCACGGCTCGCTGTGCCCGCCTTCTTCTGCTCTGGTCAAGTTGCATCACCTGCTTTCACGAGACGAGGGCAGGGATGCTGTGGCTGAAGGCTGGGACAATGACTTGGTCGGCGAGAATCCGCCGGACTCGCTATCGTGAGCCTTGAAGTCAGGTATCCTCAGGCGAGAGCATGGCAGCGCCCGGGGACGAGTTCACCTTCTCGCGTATCGGGGCAACCCTACGCAACAGAACAGTCCTCGCTGCCATGACCAACAAGCAGAGCAATCCGGACGGAACACTGTCTGATGCCGAGATCAACTGGCTGCTGCGCCGAGCCGAGGGAGGCTTTGCAATCGTTACTACCGCAGCATCCCACGTGACTCCCGGCGGACAAGGATGGGTCGGCGAGATGGGAGTGTGGGGCGACCATCAGATTCCCGGGCTGACAAAGCTCGCGGAGGGCATTCAAGAGAGGGGTGCGCTAAGCCTCGCGCAAATCTTCCACGGAGGCATGCGCGCTCCCGAGGAGTTAACCGGAGAGCAACCCGTATCTGCAAGCGAGAACCCGTGTACTGAGGCCCATTGTGGACACTCTAGGGAACTTTCAGACGAAGAGATAGAAGGGCTGATTACAGCCTTCGGGGATGCTGCTGTCAGATGTGCAGAAGCGGGCTTCGATGGAGTAGAGTTGCATGGCGCCCACGGCTATCTTATCTGCCAGTTCCTAGGTGAGGGAACCAATCGCAGAAAGGACGAGTGGGGAGGCGACATCGAGTCGAGAGCCCGGTTCTTGCTGAGGATAATAGAGGAGGTGAAATCGAGGGTCTCGGATGACTTCTTAGTTGGAGTCAGAATCTCTCCAGAGTACGGCAAGATAGGAGTCCGAATCGAGGACAGCCTGACGCTTTCCGAAATGCTGGTTGAATCAGGCATCGACTTCCTTCATATCTCATGCTGGGACTGTTTCATCCCTCCTTCCGACTACCCGGACGACCATCGCATGATCACCGAGTGGTTCACCGAACATCTCTCAGGAAAAATCCCAATCATCTCTACTGGCGCTATCTGGGATTCCTCCGAGGCTCAAGCCGTGATGGATCAGGGTGCAGACCTAATCGGAGTGGCAAGGGCGGGCATCGGACACGCTGACTGGGGAGCTCATGCCAGAAACCCCGACTACCGCCCCGCCAGACCTCCATTCACGCCCGAGCACCTCGCTGAACAAGGTCTCAGTAAGCCTTTTATCGAATACATGAGGAACTGGAAAGGCTTCATCGAGTAGGCGTCTTGCTGATGAACCGACTCGCGCTTGGCTCACCCATGCCGGGCTCGCCGAGCGACGAACTCGATGCCATGCGGGACGCTGCACACAGTCCCGGTGACCGCGCTAGCCTGCGTGACATGAGGCAGGAGGGCAGACGCTCGGCGCGCGAACGTATCGACGATTTGCTGGATGCGGATTCCTTCGTCGAAGTCGACGCTTTCGTGCAACATCGAGGAACCGAGCACAACATGCACCTGCACCGCCCTCTAGGTGATGGAGTCGTGGCCGGCCACGGCATGCTGGATGGCAGGAGGGTGGTGTGCTTCGCACAGGACTACTCTGTGTTCTCAGGGTCAATCGGCGAGATGCATGCAAAGAAGATCTGCAAGGTCGCTGAATTCGCCGAGAAGTCCCAACTGCCTTTGATTTGCATCTGGGACGGTGACGGCCAGCGCGTCGAGGAAGGAGTTACCTCACTGGGTGCTACTGGCAACCTGCTCGATGTGATGGTGGCCTGCTCGGGACGCATCCCAATTGTCTCGGTGATTCTGGGAACTGTTTCGGGTGTCAGCGCCCTAGCCGCTGGCCTGTCTGACTTCGTGATTCTAGGTGCTGAGCACGGTCAGATGTTCATGCGCAGTCCGTACATGATTCCCGAAATCGTCTCCGGCGAGATAGACGAGGCTAGTCTTGGAGGAGCCGAGCAGCACGCCAGTCGCAGCGGAATCGCCTGTCTGATTGCCGATGACGAATCCGATGCGATAGATATCGCAGCCGAGATCCTTTCCTTCCTGCCCGACCACACTCTCGCCGAGCCCGACAGAGTCGCGGGAGATGATGCATGGGACAGAGCGTGCAAGACTCTCGACGACATAGTTCCAGACGACTCTAACCGACCTTACGATATGCGCAAAGTGATCGAAGAAGTCGTTGACGAGGGCCGATTCGTCGAGTTGTTCCGCGACTATGCCGAGAACATCCTCATTGGTTTCGCCCGCCTCGACGGCCATTCAGTGGGAATCGTAGCCAACCAACCCACGGTTCTTGCCGGCTGCCTCGACATCGATGCCTCAGTCAAGGCAGCCCGCTTCATCCGCACCTGCGACTCGTTCAACGTACCCGTAGTTACCTTCGTCGATGTCCCCGGGTTCCTGCCTGGAACAGTGCAAGAGTGGGGAGGCATAATCCGGCACGGTGCCAAGTTGCTGTACGCATACGCCGAGGCTACCGTGCCCAAGCTCGCTGTAGTCACGCGCAAGGCCTACGGAGGCGCCTATCTGGCGATGAGTTGCAAGCATCTGGGCTCGGACTACAATGTTGCATGGCCAAGCGGCGAGCTGGCTGTAATGGGAGCAGATGGGGCTGTCAGCATCATCCACCGCAAGGAATTGTCAGAGGCCGATGATCCGGAATCTACTCACAGGGTTTTGTCCGATGAATACCAGAGAAAATTCGGTGATCCGTATGTTGCAGCGAGGAACGGTTGGCTCGATGATGTGATCGAGCCGGCCCAGACCCGCAGCAAACTGGTCCAAGCCCTGCGCCCTCTCACGACCAAGCGAGAGTGGGTCCCGCCCAAGAAACATGGAAACATCCCGCTGTGATTACAAGGATTCAAGCAGTTGCGACAGCGAGGGTAATTCGTCAACTCTATCCGGTGCAAAGAGCAACTTCCAGGCCTCCAAATGCTGGGCTGCCACCATGATGACTGCGAACTCATCTGCGCTTGCTACATCTCCGTAGGAGATGGATACCTGAATCTCAGCATCCAAAGACGCACTCTCGCCTCCGCCAGGAGCGGTATCCAAGTCGATTCCTATCGCTGCATCTCCACTATCGATGATAGCAGAGCCCCACGGCCCTGTGCCAAGCGGGCGCCTGCCCTCTTCGGCAATTATGTGGCCACCTTCCGCTGCCCAAGCCGCAGCAATCGCACGAGCAGCAGAGCCGCCCCCACGCATCCTGAGGATACAGTCCTCGGGCTCGATGCCGATATGCCTGCAAGCGGCTAAGAAACCCACTCCATCAGTACTGGTTCCCGACCAAGCACCGTCTTTGCACCTCAACTGGTTGACCGCATTGACTCCCTCCGGTCCGCTGACGCCCAATCTCTCTTGCGGAGAGTGCTTGAGCGGGGCGGTGCAGGAAACCCAGACTTCACCTGCTAAATCATCGAGCAGTGATACGAACTCATCTATTCCTCTAGCTTCGAGAAACACCGGAGTAGCGGCATCCATTCCCAGATGATCTCCGACCAGCGAGAACAGCCGTGGAGTGAGCGAATGCGAGATTGGATAACCGGCGATTCCCCAGTAGTCAGGCATAGTACTC
>CAYMRU010000092.1:0-3711 GCA_964392975.1 uncultured Candidatus Poseidoniales archaeon
CTCGAGTAATCCTTCATCCATGCAATTGCCTCGTGGATTCGTGGAGGTCGCAAGAGATGAAGTCATCGCACGGAGGATAAATAGTAATGCTCGCCGGAACTGACGTCAATCACTTCTGAGTGAACCGAGTGCCTTCCGTCCTCGGTCTGCTCAACTCCTCTGGTTCGTCCGGGGCAGACTCCGGTTCCGATGAATATCGAGTCGTCAGAAGAGCAGAGTTCGTCACGGCCCCAAAGTCTGTCGACATCATCGTCGATCATCTTCTCCGCTCTATCTCTATGCCCGTCGTTCTTGAATATCAACCGGCCTTCGAATGGTGCCTTCAAACCACGCAGCGCCGTTGCGGTGATGACTCCCTCGGGAGCAGCACCAATGCCCATCAGCATGTCAATCTCTGAGTTCGAATCGGCGGCGTTGAGAGCAGCGGCAATGTCGCCGTCACCAATCAGCACGATATCGACATCGTGCTGCTTCAAATCACGAATCAAATCCTCATGTCTCGGTCTGTCCATCACCACGACTTTGAGTAAGGAGCTGTGCTTGTCGAGGACACTGCAAGCGGCCTCGACGTTGTAGGTCACATCGGCTTCGAGGCTGATGTGACCGGTCATCTCAACGGGGCCTGCAATCTTGTCCATGTAGCAATCGGGTGCATGGAGTAGGGTTCCTCTCGGAGCAGCGGCCAGAACCGCCATCGCATTTGGCTTGTCCAAGGCAACATGGTTAGTACACTCCAGAGGGTCGACAGCGATGTCTATGCTAGGCGCATCTGGATGGCCCTGCATCGAGCCCAATGGCTCTCCAATCCAAAGCATCGGGGCGTCATCTCTCTCGCCTTCGCCTATCGCTACTCTGCCATCGAACGGGACGTTGTCGAACACCGCCCGCATGGCTTCTACGGCCGCTCCATCCGCAGCTTTCCTATCTCCCAAGCCTCTCCATTTCGACGCTGCGACAGCTGCGGCCTCGGTGGCTTGGATGAAGTGGTCAGCCAAGTCCCTTGTAGCCATGAAGACCGGAGTGGGCCTAAGCATTCAATCATGCGGGTCCGACTTGCTCTTTGAGAGAACACGGATTCCCTCTATTCGGGAGAGAGGATATTGGCCGTCAGAGTCCTTCTCGATGGGTTTGAGCATGTCCCATGCGCATAACAGGCCGGCGCTGACACCGCACAGGGCCTCCATCTCCACGCCGGTCGTCCAGTGAGTTCGAACGGAGACTGTGCATCGCAGTCCGGAGTCCTCAATCTTCCAGTCGATATCGCAGCCCTCGATTGGAATCGGGTGGCAGTGAGGCAGGGTGCGTGGAGTCTCCTTGACGGCCTGGATAGCAGCGATGGTAGATGCCTCCCTGACATCTCCTTTAGGAGAGCGTCCGTTGGCAACCACATCGATAGCCGTCTCGGACAGGACTAGTAGTCCAGTTGCCACCGCCTCGCGGGCGACTATCGGCTTTGAGCCGATGTCGACCATCCCGGTCCAGACGTCATCGTCCATCTTTTCATCTGCGGGGGTTCTTCACTTATAATCCAACGAGGAATAACAAGAGAATATTTGATTTCATAGAAAATATCTGAAATAGTACTCCACAATGTGGATTCATGGCCGAGGCCTTCCGAGACAGGGCGACACCGGGTGCGGTGCCGGTCTTAGCCTCTGGTATCAGTCATGACAGGCCAATCACCGACGCGATGGAACTCGGTGTAATCGATGATTTGTGTGTGGGGTGCTCATACTGCCTGATGGCATGCAAGGATGATGCTCTTGTGGTCGAGGGATTGTGCGAGGTCATTCTTGAGAACTGCACTGACTGCCTGAGGTGCTTGCTGTGGTGTCCGACGGGGGCGCTGGTATACTCTTGAGGTGCGTCAATGGCTGACAAACCCAAGGCTGTGGTTATCGGAGCAGGAGTAGGGGGCCTAACCTCTGCGGCTCTGATGGCACAGTCTGGGAAGGTGGATGTCTCCGTATACGAAAGGATGTCCTTCGCAGGAGGTAGATTCACTCAGCACGACCACGACGGTTACCAGATTCCTACCGGTGCAGTGCATATGATTCCACACGGGAAGAGGGGGCCTTTCGCCGATTTGATTCTCGGCAAGCGCGACAGGGGCGGACTTGATCTGGGGCGTCACGGGGTGGAGTTTCTGCCGACGACGAAGTTCGCATGCCAGATTAGGGATGGTAGATTGTACAGAGCCAGTTCGGTATACGGGATTCTCCCGTGGTTCTCGGCCAAGGACGCATTGAATCTACCCGGACTGTTGATGAAAGGTGCAAAGCGCCCGTGGAGCAACGAGACCGAGGATGGTAGGACTTGGCTGTCAAGGCGCTTCTCTGACGAGTTCATCGACTTCCTCGACGCTTTCTCGAACTTCGCAATCAGCCTGCGCTTCGACCAGATGCCGGCTTCGACTGTAGTGAGGATGCTGCAGAACTCGTTCTGGAGTGACAGGCCTCATGTTCCCAAGGGGGGTTGCAAAGGAGTAATCGACGGACTCAGGAAAGACCTGCGCGAGAACGGTGTCCGTGTCAAGCTCTCACACGAAGTCACCGAAATCCTGCCCGGAGATGCCGAGGAGTCGACCAAGGGCAACAGGTTCTGCATTGGTGTTCGTCGGCGCGGGCGTGATGAAGGAGTATGGATTGGTGCTGATTCGATAATCCACAACGGTGGTCATCCCAATCTGCTGAATGCCCTCTCAGACGACTTTGAGGTAGCGGATGGAATCAGAGAGCAAGTGCGCGACACTCAGGCTGTGGGTGGAATCGGCTTCGCATTTGCCCTCGATGATGAGATTCCTCATCGAGGAAGCGGTGTGACCATGCTCCCGGGACTAAATCGAGTTGGGGGATACGTCATCCCGACCTTCTCGGACCCTAGTCTGGCTCCTGAGGGCAAGCATCTGATGATCACCCATCAGTACGTACCCGACCCGACCGTCAAGTCGGAGATTAGCAAGGGCAGGGAGGACTTGTATGAAGCGATTCCTTGGCTGTCCGACCACGCCGAGGAGATCTGTGTCCACTCGTACCATAGGAACTGGCCTTGCAACAGGGCTCCGCAGGGCGCAGAACTGCCTTCCGACATCGGAGTCGACGGAGTCAGGTTAGTCGGTGACGGTATCAAGGGACACGGCTGGATGATGGTCGAGGGAATCGCATCGAATGTGCCCAGCGCTGTCAGCAGTTTGGGGGCAATCTAATCAGCCCAGCCCGGCTTTCCAGATCTCCCCATCTGCTCTGACTTCCTTCTTCCACAGTGGGGCTTGGCGCTTGAGTTCGTCAATCAGCCAACTACAGGCCTCAAAGCCCTCGGCCCTGTGAGCCGAGGCGACGTGAATGCACACTATCGGCTCGCCCGGACCGACCGACCCGGTGCGGTGAGCGAGTACGGCTGATTTGATGCCGAACTGTTCCAAGGCATGCTCGGCTATATCGTTCAATACCTCGGGAAGTCTCTCTTCCCAAGCATCGAACTCAAGCCTCTCTACGGCAACTCCGTCGTCCTCTCCGCGAGTCAGTCCAACGAAGCTGACAACGCTGCCGCAGCCCTCAGGTTTGAGTTCGCGCCGCAGTTGATCCGGGTCGAGTCGTTCCGATTCAATCATCACCCGCACGCTTGGCATGACTCCCCATGCGGGTGCTGCGCTTGAACGCCACGCAAGACCCAACCGTTCAAGCAGGGGTGAATGCTCGCGGGAGCATGGGT
>CAYMRU010000093.1:0-3688 GCA_964392975.1 uncultured Candidatus Poseidoniales archaeon
AATCACGCTCCGGAATCCGGCGACTCAAGGGGGGGTCATAAGGCCTCGCACATGACATAAAGAGGAGTCGGGGGCATCAATCTCGGCCTTGTTGGTCCAACCAACGCTGCCCGTAGTGTATCCACTGCTCTACAGACCAGCCCTCAGGTAGTCCGTCATCAGGGATTGGTGGGACGCCTGGCGGGAGCTCGGACTCGGGTGGTTCTGGCTCAGGCTCTGGTTCTGGCTCAGGCTCTTGTTGTGGGTCAGGCTGTGGTTGTGGCTCTGGGTGTGGTTGTGGCTCAGGGTCTGGTTCTGGCTCAGGGATAGGTGGAGGGGTCATCTCTGGGGGTTGCTCAAAGATCTCCTTTGCTCCACCGTACATCGAGTTCGCTACCTCGTCATCTGAAGGCAGGGAAGGAGCCTGTGGAATCCCGGGAGAGTCATCCCAGCCGCTGCCATCGACAGTCATCTCGTAATCGGTGAGAGAGGACATTTCCTCCATAGGGGCTGATGCGCTTCTGAAGATTCGTACTGAGACGACGATTACGCCGGCGAAGACTCCGATTCCGATTAACAGGAAGAGAATGTTCCCTGCCCACCAAGCGGTCTGCTCAACGTCGGGCCCAGTTTCTACAGGGACGGGTTTGACCAGAGTCACTGTCCCAGCCATCGAAACCTTGTCCCTATCTCCGTCTACCTCGATAACGAGATCGAATGACATCGAGTTATTCGCCAGATTGTCTAGATTCTCATCGGAGACATCCAAAAACACGGTGATTAGCCTAGACTGATTCGCTAGCAGTACGAAGTCCCTGTCGCCCGCATCAACTCTGGCATCGATGATGTTGAAGAACAGATCTGAGTTGCGGTTGACATCAGCACTCAGTAACTGATCCTCAGGAAACAGATTGACCACAGTGAATTGCAGAACATAGTTATCATCTCCTTCGGTGATTTCCAGTGGAGCGGGGGGGAGAATCTGGAAGAATCCCTGAGTGCCGACTTGAAACTCAGAAATCCCGCTACCACTGACTGTACTTCCTAGCCCCTCGGCCTCAACACTGGTAGCAATCAGGGTGATTTCTCTCTCTCCGTTTGCCATGTAGTCGAATGAATACCTGATTGTAAGGTTCAGAGAAGATCCAGGGGCGACATAAGTGGTCCTGCCGTCGCTCAATCCTGTGGCTTGGACGGAAACATCGGGATGGCTGGTTTCGAAGCTTATGTAGAAAGCGTCATTCACATTTCCATTGTTCCAAATCTCCCAATTAACGGTCCTGGCATCCTCACCTCCGCGGAATACCTCTTCAGTAAGATCCAGATCTTCGACATCCACCAGATTTGTGACGGGGACAGTCAATAGAATCCTGACGTTGACCTGATATCCATCAGACTCATCCACCTCTGTCTCGGGGTCGTCTTGGCTGGATGCGATGACGAAAATCTCGTAGGTCTCATTGACGATGCCGTAGGGCATCGGGAACAGAAGCATTACAGTGGAGTCTCCTCCGAAGGGGTCGATTCCCAAGGTCTGATCGGCATTCAGAGAGACCCCTAGTCTCCAATCAGAAATCACTGAGAGGTCGAATGCCTCCTCAGAATTCCCGTTGTTCACCAAACGTATCTCAATCAGCCTGAGGATTCCGTCGGCTGGAGCGACGATCGAACTCACCTCAGGCTCGATAACCAAGTCGTGTAGCACTGGGACCTCGATGTATATGGTCCAGTCGGCAACGAAATTGGCCGGAGCCCTGCCGTTGGCTAGTAAGGTGATAGGATAGGTCCCTGGCGGAATCTCATCTGGAACTGTGGCACGAACCGTCAGTTCAAATTCGTCCGTGATATTCATTGCTAGGCTGGTGATGACTTCTCCGTCTTCATTCAGCCACTCCAGATTCTCCGCCCCCCATCTGTTGTCTCCGAAGGTGGCTCCGAGGTTCCAAGTGGCAATCTGATTTCCAGTATTCTTGAGAATCATTGCCACATCGCCGGAGGTTCCCGGATACAGAGTAGCGGCTGGATTTTCCAGTGTCTTTTGATCCAGAGTAGCTGAATAAGCAGCAATCACCGAAACTGGAAGTTCATAGTACGCCTTGCTGAGATTTGTAGTTCCGTCATTTATCCAGACATGCCAATCCAATTCCTGCACGCTAGCGCCCTCAGGAATGCTCAGGTTGAACCATGTGTCCATAGTCTCCAAGGCACCTATGACTTCGCTGACGACGTAGTTGTCGTGATCGAAATTGTTGTTTGAGTCAATCCTGAGGGGATACGCGTTCATCCACGTCTGGTTCGATACCTCGGTGTACAAACGCAAGGTTATGTCTACGTATCCGTTATTCTTGATTTTACAATACAAAGAAGGTGGAATCGGATCATCTGGCACTGTCAAGTAGGCATTAGGAAGTGGGTCGTTGCAATCCAAGTCGAGAGTGTACTCTGCCACCTTCTCAAATCCGAATAGCAGGAAATTGTCCAGATGAATTCCCTGATTCGCGAGCGAACTATCTGAGTCGAACTTGAATGAGAATGTATAATCCGAGTTAGGGTGGATATCAGTCATATTCCAAACCAACTGAGTCCAGTCACCTTGGTTCTTCGAAATGTTCTGCGCAGAATAGTCGTAATGAGTCAGTATGCCTCCTGAATCGGTCTCTATCCTGAAATCATCCCCGGCTGCCATTTCGCCCCAAGCATGTGTAACGAGGTGCATCGAGATGAAGTCGAAAGACCTGATTCGTATCTTGCAGAAGTTGTTCCCATACAGTGCTGACACGGCTGTGTCGAGTACCCCGTACTTGAGGCCATGACCAGGGTCATCACAGTTATCGGAAGTCGTGAACCAGCCCCACCACAGTCTGTCATGTCTGTTGCTAGCGTAGTCAGACCCAGGTCTCGAAACCCTCCAATGATACTGTCCTTCGCTGCTAGAATCGTCATCCATCCTCCAGTGACCATAGTAATCGGGATTAGCGGACAAACTTCCGTCGGAATCATACCCGGCACCGGCCCAAGTCGGCTCGTTGGCACTGAGTACGTTGGTGCAGTCAATGACCTGGTCTCCATCGACGTCCCCACAGAAGCCGTTGTCCATCTCATCGCGCCAAACCGCTACAGGCATGTGCCTGTCAAGTTCGTTGTTGGCATCGTTATTGTCGGCCAATCCGCCATCAATGGTTCCCTTGAGTACCATTCCCCCATACAGATAGCCGTGGTCATCAATGGCACTGTGAGCAGAGCTTGGGGTCCAGTAGAATGTCTCTGTCGTCGATTGCTGGCCAGAGAGAGTCATGTTGACGTAGTGCTCCTCGATAAGGAAGCCTATCGGATGCCAAACCTGCATCCACCCCTCCGCGTATGCAGGTTGGCTGGATGTGCCAGCTTGTGTGAATGTCAGGGTAACAGGAATCGTTTCACCACGAATAACAAACTCGGCGATTGTCGAATCTGGCTGTTCCCAAGATTGAGGAGGGGTTGATGAGTCGCCCACGGAAATCGAAGTCACCTCAAAATCGATTAGTGTCTTTGGAGTAGCAGAGCGCTCTTCCGATTGTGATGCCTGCAGAGACTCTTCAGCTATGGGTGCCACGACCATGGTCAGCATAAGAGAAGCGAGGAGGAATGGGGTTAGTACGCGCATGCTATTCTCCTCGTCCCTTGAACCGTGTATGAAGGTTCTCTAACTGCGTTCGCCGCCCGTAGGGCG
>CAYMRU010000094.1:0-3683 GCA_964392975.1 uncultured Candidatus Poseidoniales archaeon
GTCGGCTCAGCCGACACCTCATCTAAGACTCTCGCAGCCCGGCTTCGATTAGAACCCGTAGCAAGACCTCCCCGATTTTGGAAGGATCCCTAGCGATGTGAATGCCTGCTGCTTCAAAGGCTGCGAACTTCTCCTCTGCAGTACCCTTGCCCCCTGAGATGATGGCTCCTGCGTGCCCCATCCTCTTTCCGGGAGGAGCGGTAGCTCCTGCTACGAATCCGACAATCGGCTTGCTGAAGTTGTCTGCTACCCATGCCGCTGCATCCTCCTCGGCTGTGCCTCCAATTTCACCAATCATCACGACAGCCTCGGTCTCAGGATCCTCCTCAAAGGCGGCAAGGCAGTCGATGAATCCGGTTCCGCTGACGGGGTCGCCTCCAATGCCTATGCATGTCGTCTGACCCTCGCCCACACTCATAGTCTGGGCCACCGCCTCATACGTGAGAGTGCCAGACTTCGAGATGATTCCGATTCTGCCCTTGGCGTGGATATACCCGGGCATGATTCCGACCTTGCAGCCACCTTCTTCTCCCGGGGTTATGATTCCCGGGCAGTTGGGTCCAATCAGTCTGATTCCAGGCATATTCGATATATGTCCGACGCATCGGACCATGTCGAGCGTAGGGATTCCCTCTGTGATGCATACAATCAGTCCCTCTCCCTTGATTTCATTGAATGCATCAGCAGCTTCGATAATTGCAGCGGCTGCGAACCTAGCCGGGACGTAGATTACGCTGACATCAGCATCGGTCTGGGACACGGCTTGCGACATGCCATCGAAGACAGTGACATCTCGACCGGGCAACTCGACCACTTGGCCACCCTTGCCCGGCGTGACTCCACCAACGACATCGGTTCCGTATTCTACCATCCGAGTGGCGTGAAATGTCCCCTGGCTCCCTGTTATGCCCTGAACTAGGACCTTACTAGTCTCGTTAATCCATATGCTCAAGCTCTCACCACCTCTATTGCATCGACAATAGCTTCAGCGCCCTCGGCGAGCGTACCCACAGTCGTGACTTCCAGAGAACTCTCCTCTAGGACGGTTCGTCCTTCGACGTGATTGGTGCCCGAGAACCTGACCACCAGAGGAACAGAAAGCCCGACTTCTCGGGATGCATCGATAATGCTTCGAGCCACCATATCGCAGCGGATGATTCCGCCGAATATGTTCACGAGAATACCCTCGACATTGGGGTCTTCAAGGATGATTCCGAAAGCGGTGGTAATCGACTCCTTGTTGGCCCCCCCTCCGATGTCGAGGAAGTTGGCCGGCTCGCCCCCGTACAGTTTGATGACATCCATCGAAGCCATCGCCAGACCTGCACCATTGACTAAGCAGCCTATGTTTCCATCGAGCTTGACATACGAAAGGCCGGATTGCTTGGCCCTGATCTCGACCTCTTCCTCTTCTGACATATCGCGCAAGTCCGCTCTCCACGGATGCCTGAATGAGGCGTTATCATCGAAACTAACCTTGGAATCTAGCGCAATCATCGAACCATCTCTGGCTCTGACGAGTGGATTGATCTCAATCATTGAACAATCTCTGCTGACGAACATAGACACCAGACGCTCCAACATCTCGCTGAATGAGTCATGAGAAGTACCGGTCAGTCCCAGAGACTCTGCCATTGCGCTACCGGCTCCCTCAGGCAACTGTCCCGACGAATCGGCCCAGACCTTGTGTATCGCCTCAGGTGTCTTTTCTGCGACTTCTTCGATGTCCATTCCGCCTTCAGTCGAGGCCATCACTAGGATAGCATCTTCCTCACGGTCGACTAGGATGGCCAGATAGTACTCATGGGCGATATCGCAGCCAGCCTCGATGTACAGGTTGTTCACCATCTTCCCTTCCGGGCCAGTCTGCTTGGTGACCAGTAAGTGCCCGAGGATGTTGGTGGCATAGGCCTCTACATCTTCGCGTGAAAAGGCAATCTTGACTCCGCCTTCCATCAGCAAATCGCCGGTGTTGGGGCAGTATAGATTCCCCTTGCCTCGACCACCTGCGTGTATCTGACTCTTCACAGCGACTACCTTGCTTCCTAGAGAGTCGTAGGCGTCCAGAGCCTGCTCGACAGTGGTGCAGTGTACCCCGTCTTGGACGGCTACACCTTCTTCTCTGAATAGAGCCTTACCCTGATACTCGTGGATGTTCACGCCCGCCCGAGGCCAAGTCCGTCTTTCAACGATACGCATCGTGATTATGCATGTCGTAGACGCGAAGCGCTCAAACGCAGCCGCACTCACGACGAACCATGGACGTCATCATTCTGGCTGGTGGCTTCGGGACAAGACTGCGTCCTTGGACCGAGAGCATCCCAAAGCCTCTCTTACCGATTCTGGACAAGTCGATGATTGAACGTGTGCTGGATGTCCTACCAGAGTCACAAGTCGATAGAGTGCTGATTGCGGCAGGTTACGGTGTCAATCAGATGCGGGAGCACTTCGATGACATACCTCTGCCTTACGAAGTAGTAATCGTTGAGGAGAAGGAGCCATTGGGCACAGGAGGGGCGATTGCCAATTGCCGCGAGTACCTGTCAGGTGGCACATTCTGCGTCATCAATGGTGACCTGATTACTAGCCTCAGGGTCGAAGAGATGCTTGAGTTCCACACTAGTAACGGCGGTATCGCAACCATCTCACTGTGGGAGGTCGAGGACCCGTCCCGGTTCGGAGTGGCTGACTACATCGAGGAGAATGGGAAGATTATGAGATTCCAAGAAAAGCCACCTATCGAGGAGGCCTATTCTAATCTCATAAATGCAGGCACTTATCTTCTTGAGCACGATATATTCGATATGATGCCCGAGGGCGCCCACAGCATAGAGAGGGATGTGTACGAGAAGATAGCCGCTACTGGAACTTTGAACGGCTTTCCATTCAAGGGTATGTTTGTGGATGCAGGAACTCCTTCTTCGTTCATCGAGGCCAACCAAGCCTGCATTTCATCTCAGAGGTTCTCTTCCGGCTCCGTGCAAGACGACTCTTGGTTCGGAGAAGGATCACATTCTGGAGGAGAGGTCTCGGGTAGTTCCATCGGACCCGGAGCTATAGTCGCCGAAGGATGCACTGTACGCAACTCGATAATCCTCGAAGGAGCGGCGATTGGATCCGATTGTGATTTGGACAGTTGCTTGATAGGCAAGGGTGCAGTAATCCCTTCAGGAACTACCCTAAAATCTGAGATTGTAGACCATCATCCTTGAGTGATTGTATGAGCTATGACTTTGGGAAAATCGGATTCTCCGGTAAACTCAGACCTTCCCAGGTGGCCTCCTCGACCATAATCAAAAAGGAGTTGGAATCAGATTCCAGAGAATTACTCATCGTAGCCCCTCCCGGTTCAGGAAAGACTGTTCTCGGACTGTATGTCTGGTCGGACTTGGTCAGACTTCCAACATTGGTTCTGAGCCCGAACTCAGCGATTCAAGCTCAGTGGATAGAGAGGGCGAAGGAGTTGTTCGAACTTGATGGAAGAGAGTCCGAAATCGGCACCGATCCTAAGAATCCTGGCATACTAACCTCTCTCACCTACCAGGCGGTCACTCTCCCGAAGAGAGGAGGTGAAGATTTGGATGGTTCAGCACTGGAGCTGTGGATTGCCAGCCTAATGACCCCGGGAGAGGATGGCTCAGTCGAGGCAGAAGATGAGGAGAGTGCTCTGGCGTGGATAACTG
>CAYMRU010000095.1:0-3561 GCA_964392975.1 uncultured Candidatus Poseidoniales archaeon
GCTCTACGCAGAGGATCTTGAGCCCTCCCCCTTTGACCACTCGGGTACACCTGCGGCGCTTGGAGGGGAGTTAGGGTCTTGATACCCGCGCCTCCGGGTGGTTAGTGGTGAATGCGAGGAATTGTTCAATAGTTACCTGCGGTCCACTCGTAGCGGGTTGCTCAGATGGACGATGGAGGTGAAGCACCTAGGCTCAACGAGAAGCAGTTGGCGGTGGTCGAGAAGTCCCTGTTCGAACTGCTCAGGAAGCAGAAGAGCCAGGCCGTTCCAGTCGACTTGCCGGTGCCCTCGTTCTGGTCCTCCGTAGGTCAGTTGCTACATCATCTTGAGACCGATATCGCAGAGACGATCCGTGACAAGGGCATGGGTGCTGAGGCCCAGATGAAGTCTCGCAGGCTAGGCAACATCAGGACCTGTATCAGCGATCTGACTCGATTGCGTCTGAATGCGTTCACTCAGAATGCTGTGCTCTCCAATCTGATGAAGTCTCCTCAAGGAGATGCCATGAGTGCCGCTGCGGGCTTCCAGAGTCTCGACTGGCAGAGGCACGACTCTGCGGAAAGGGCGTTCCACGCAGGCATCGGTCATCTGGTTGAGAAGTACAAGCTCGAGGTCTCCTGGAACGCTTTGCTGCACGGCTCTAGTATCGAGTCCACGAGTGTGCCCACGTCTGCGGGCCACTCTCCACTTACCGAGTTCTCCGAAATACAGGAGGACTTACCGGCTCCAACTCCCGCGCCGCAGCAGCCCGCTTCTGCTAGCGACTGGGATGACCCAGACATGGACGAGGAAGATAGGATTAGACAGATCGATGCCTTTCCAGACAGAGCTACTGGGGCCGCATCGCCTCCTGCTCCTCCCGCTCCCGCTGAGGACGACGGGTTGATTCGAATCCTGATTCTCAAGGACCTCGATGACCCAATCATCTCGGCAGACGGTTCCGAGATGGTGCTGACTGCAGGCGATGTCGAGTCGTGCTCCTCTCTGATTGCCGAGACTCTGATTGCGGCTGGGTTGGCTGAGCCAGCCCCGCTTTGAGGAATAACTTAGTGTCGTCTGAGGAGGCTTGGCTCACCATAGGTGAGCCAATGGGCAAGACAATCACTAGGAAGCAAGTAGACCAATTGAGGAAGGAGTTCGCCTCCGACCCATCGAACAAAGTGGCGCAGAACGCTGTTACCAATGTGCAGCTCCCAGACCTGACATTGAACCGAGATGTCGTGCAAGACACGGCCAATACGTTCAGCACAAAACTGGACGATTGGAAGGTGACTGCTCAGATGAGGAGCGGCCGATGCTGGCTGTTCGCCACACTGAATCTGTTCCGGCCCGGGACGATGAAGAAGTTGAACGTCAAGGAATTTGAATTCAGTCAGGCCCACATTCACTTCTGGGACAAGTTCGAGCGAGCCAACCACCTATTGGAGGCGATTATCGAGACTGCAGATAGGCCAGTTGATGATCGTACCATTCACTTCTTGCTTTCTGACCCGATTGGTGATGGTGGTCAATGGAACATGGCGATGAATCTGATTAGCAAGCACGGCTTGGTCCCTAAGTCGGCATATCCTGAATCGAATACTAGCAGCGCTACGCGCTGGATGAACACAGAATTGAAGAATTTCCTCAGGACCTCGGCCTGCGAGATTCGCGCCATCCTCGAGGGAGATGGCTCAGTGGGCGATGCTCGTGAGCACAAGGAGAAGCGAATGGCTGATGTCTGGAAGATGCTGTGTATCCATCTGGGCACTCCTCCGAAGAGTTTCGACTGGCAGTGGAGAGACAAGGACGGGGAGTTCCACCGCAAGGGCAGGATGACTCCTCGAGAATTCGCAGCAGAATACGTCGATATCGAATGGGAGGATTACGTTTGCGTGGTCAATGACCCTCGAAACGAGTACTACCAAACCTACACCGTCGACTTCCTGCAGAACGTTGCCGGAGGCCCTCCTGTGACCTACCTCAATGTTCCTAACAAGGAGATGAAGGCGATTACTCAGAAGTTGTTGGAAGACGGCACACCGGTCTGGATGGGTTGTGATGTCGGCAAGGAGATGGATCGCAAGCGGGGCCTGTGGGATGCTAATCTGTTCGATGTCGAAGGTCTGTACGGAGTCAACTATGGCATGGACAAGGCTGACAGATTGAGGCATTATCAGACGATGATGACCCATGCCATGCTGTTCACCGGAGTAGACGTGGTGAATGGTAAGCCTCGACGCTGGCGCGTCGAGAACTCATGGGGCGAGGATAACGGCCAGAAGGGCTACTACACGATGAACGATTCATGGTATGACGAGTACATGTTCGAGATTGCAGCCCCCAAGGACTACCTCACCGAGAAGATGCTCGAGGGTCTCGAAACCGAGCCGGTCGTCCTGCCGGCTTGGGATCCGATGGGCAGCCTAGCCTAGGTTGCGCAAGTTAATCTCGATAGTGACCGAGTCGGGGATAGGGATTCTGAGGACCTTTCTCAATGCCTTCTCATCCTTCGCTGTGTTGGTAACTAGCTCTAGTAGGCGCTTGTGAACTCTCATCTCCCAGTGGTCCCAAGTCTCTGAGCCCTCTCCATCGGGACTCTTGCGGCATGGCACGACCAGTCTGCGGGTAGGCAGGGGGATTGGTCCGCGCAGATTGACACCGGTCTCGTCGGAGATTGCCTTAATCTGACCGCAGACTTGGTCGACATCGGTGTGGTTCTCGCCAGTCAATCTGATGGTAGTGACTACTGGCATCCACTCACCGTCTGCCGAATCACTTCTTGTCAATCTTCATGCAGACGCCGGCAGCCACGGTCTTACCCATGTCGCGGATTGCGAAGCGGGCAAGTTCAGGGAATGCATCCATCTGCTCGATTGCCATAGGCTTGGTAGGTCCGAAGCGAATCAGACAGGCATCTCCGGTCTTGAGGAAAGCAGGGTTGGCCTCCTTCTGGCCCTTCACAGTCTTCTCAAGCAGCTCGACGAAGCGTACTGCGACCTGTGAGGTGTGGCAGTGGAACACAGGAGTGTATCCAACGCCAATTGCCTTCGGGATGTCCATCAACTGAATCTGCCCGACGAAGGTCTCGTCGTGGCGGACGAACATGGGCGGGTTGTCCTGATATCCGGCAACGTCACCACGGCGGATGTCTTGAGCAGACAGGCCGCGGACGTTGAATCCGACGTTGTCACCAGGCTCGGCCTTGTCGACCATTGTGTGATGCATCTCAATGCTCTTGACCTCAGCCGACTGCTGGCTTGGGTTGAACACAACGGTCTTGCCTGCGTTCAGGATACCAGTCTCAATCTTGCCCACAGGGACAGTACCGATTCCGCTAATCTTGTAGACATCCTGGATTGGCAGGCGCAGTGGCCTGTCGGTTGGCTTAGGTGGCATCTGGATAGCATCGATTGCCTCGAAGAGGGTTGGACCGTTGTACCAAGGTGTTTTGTCGCTCTTGTTGAAGACGTTGTCACCGTCGAATGCGCTGCATGGGACGAATGGAATTTCGTCGGTTTGGAAACCGGCCATCTTCAGTAGATTTGTGACCTCAGTTACAACGCTGTTGTACTTGTCCTG
>CAYMRU010000096.1:0-3535 GCA_964392975.1 uncultured Candidatus Poseidoniales archaeon
TCCCCCCGCCGGTGTTGGTCCACGGTAACGGTCGAGGCATTTAGGGATGAAGCCCGACGCGGCACTCATCGGGGTGCTCGAGTGCAAGGTCTGACACTGATTGGCAGCGGCTGGCATCCCATGCTGTTCAGAGCCGAGATTCAAGCTCTTACTGGGCAAATCGAAACCATCAATCCCAGAGTGCTGCATATTCCTCTGACCGGCTCTTCTCTTGGCAGACTATCTAGGGCCGCCCTGCTTGATGAGGTCCTTTGCGAATCTGGCAGATACGATGTCAATCCCCAATCCTCACAGCAGGATCTATGCCAGAAGATCGCGGAATGGGCACACAAACATCTTCCAGAGGGCAGTTTTGCTGTCAGAACACGCAAATTGGGCGTAGGGATTCCAGGATTCTCCCGCAGTACTATCGACAAGGATGTCGGGGCGCTCGTTGCGAGTGAGTCGAGGCCTGTCAACCTCGAGAACCCAGAGAACGTCATTACGGTAGTCATCTCAGGTCCTGAGGATGGACCAATTCACCGAGATGATATCGGACAAATCAGCCCAATCGTAGTCTGGGGCCTGTGCCATCCTGAATGGCAGCGTGAGAGTTACTCAGGCAGAGCCCCTACGGAGCGTCCGTTCTTCCAACCGGTCTCACTCGACCCGAGACAGGCCAGACTGCTCATCTCACTAGCCCATCGTCGAACATCCGAGACCATTACCGTAATCGATCCGTTCTGCGGAACGGGTGGTATTGCGATTGAAGCGGCGTTGCAAGGCCTCGACATGCTAGCCAGCGACTTGGATTCGCGCATGGTTGAGGGCACCCTCGAGAACCTAGCTTCGTTCGGTGTAGAGGCCACAGTGGAGACTTGCGATGTATCAGGAATTGCATCTCTATGGGGCAGCAGGACTGGGTGCGCATTCGTGTTTGACCCGCCCTATGGTCGCAGCTCATGGACCTCGGGCAAGGACATGAAACCCTTCTTTGAGGCACTGTCCTCGGCTAGGGAGATAGACCCTGAAGGCACACTCAGCACGATGCTTCCAACCACCCCTGAGGCATTGCAGGCGGGCCCGAGTGATGATGCCGAGGTAATGGGAATGCCATGGAGTGAACTTGAGCCGTTGATTGTCGAGAGAGGGTGGAGACCGGTGCTGAGAACACCCGTCAGAGTGCACAGCAGCCTCGCTAGAATGGTGGTCGTCTGCCATCCGTCGGATTGAAGACGGGTGGACTGTCGTCAGAGGTCGGACTGTTGGTGTAGTCTGGATATCATCTGGCGCTTCGGACGCTAGGACACGGGTTCGAATCCTGTACAGTCCACCACTATTTCTCCCAGTTGCTGACTTCGTCCCCATCGACGTCGCGCATAGAGATTCGGCGTAGTCCAGCAGCAGTCAACTCGTGCTCTTCGAAGGTCACTCCGTGGTCACCTGAAAGAGCGAAGGGAGAGCGGCAGAGGTGAGCCCTGTCGACTGCTTCTTCGGCCAAGAAACGCCTCCAAGTGTCCGCCCCTCCTTCTACCATCAGCGACTGCACTCCCCGATCTCCTAGCATGTCGAGTATCCTTCCCACCGAGATCTCGCCATCATCATCAGGCAGAATCATCCTCTCGATATGATCGGAATCATCTGTGTGGCCCGGGTCATCACAGTGAATCAGTAGAGTTGGAGCAAAGCCGTCCTGCATCAGTGTGCAATCAGACGGAATCCTCCCGCTTGGGTCGATAACCACCCTCAGAGGGGGTTCACGAGGTCCAATATCGGGGCCTCTGACGGTCAATGATGGGTCATCGCGAATCACCGTGTTGATTCCGACCAGTATCGCCATCGACTCGGAGCGCAACTGGTGAACAATCTCCAGCGAGGCCTCAGAACTGAATCTCTCAGCCGGATTGGACTGATTACCGTCTATCCTGCCATGCGGGTCCACAGCGGCCTTGAGCAGGACATAGGGGCGCTTGCTCTCACACCAGTGCATGAACTCACGCATCTGTTCGCGGCACTCATCGGCCAAGACGCCCTCTTCGACCTCCACGCCCTCTTGCCTCAGAGCCTCACAGCCTCCACCCCTGACAGTCGGGTTAGGATCGCTCGCACCGATGATGACATGAGTCACTCCCGCCCAAAGAAGGGCTTCTGTGCAGGGAGGTGTCCTACCGAAATGGTTGCATGGCTCGAGAGTGATGTAGGCTGTAGAGCCCTGAGGAGAGATGCCTCTGGTTTCAGCATCAGCAATTGCCATCTGCTCGGCATGGAGCCCCCCAATTTGGTCGTGCCAGCCCTCGGCGATGATCTGCCCGTCCTTGACTAGGACACAGCCTACCAGTGGGTTAGGAATCACACGCCCTCTACCACGCTCAGCAAGGCTCAGGGCGTGTTGCATGAATTCCTCATCTGACGTCATCTACGTCATCTGGAACCGCCTCTCACTCATCATTTCTTGTATTGGCAGGATTCAAGTCAAATACCAATCCTGAGAGCTACATGACCCGCATCGCATGCATCCTCAATCCAAACGCCCGGGATGGCTTGTCTCTCAAGCAGTGGGACGATTTCGAACAGGCTCTGGTTAACTCAGGGTTCGATGTTGACTTGCACCACACCAAGGCTCCCGGGCACGCCATGGACATCGCAGAGAGTCTGATTGACGCAGACCACGAAATAGTCGTAGCTGTAGGCGGAGATGGCACCGTTCACGAGGTTGGATCCGGTCTGCGTGGCTCGAACAAGGTACTAGGAATCCTTCCTATGGGTAGCGGCAACGACTACGCCAGAGCGCATGGTATTCCGGTTCCGAAAGGCAACAAGTTCCCTGACCTACAGGGTGCCGTGGACATACTTGCTAGCGGCAAGGACCGCAGGGTAGGCTCGTTCAGGGTAGAAGGTCCACCGGTACCGGATCACCCGGCGAAGGCGGCACCGGTCCCACGCGCGTGCAATGGAGAACCAGAGACACCGGGTAACATAGTCCGCTGGAGCTTCCTCGAGTGCGATGCTGGAGTCACTTCGATAGTGAATCGGATGAAGGACGAGGGTCAGTTCAAGCGAATCCGAGGTCAGAAAAAGTATACTCTTCTCGCCATCAAGGCGATTATCTTCTGGAAAAAGCAGCGAGGTGTGTACAGAATAGACGGAGGCGAGCCTACCGATGTAGACCTGTCAGGTCTATTCTGCATGAGTCAGTGCCAGACCTTCGGTGGAGGCTACAGAGTCGCCCCGGGAGCCAAGCCTACGCAGGGACACGGCTCCTTGGTGATGGCTTGGGGTCTCTCAAAGATTCGAATGCTCGGACTGATGGGTCCATTGGAGAAGGGCAAGCACGTCGGTAAGTGGGGTGTGACCATGCAGGATGCTAAGCGATACGAGCTCGATGTCTCGAATGGAGATCCAATCGTTGTCAACGTGGACGGCGAGGCCGTAATCACCACTCCTGTCACCTTGCAGTACCACGACGACCAACTGACAGTGCGAGGAGCAACCTCGATTCCGAACGAGTAAGTGGCGCAGACGGAGAGATTTGAACTCCCGAGTCACAAGGACACCG
>CAYMRU010000097.1:0-3527 GCA_964392975.1 uncultured Candidatus Poseidoniales archaeon
ATCAGTCTCCTGAAGTTCGAGAACCCTCTCGATGATGTGCTTCACGAGAGTCTAGGCGCGTCGTAGAGAGGATAACCGTTACCCCCCGCCTACGGCGGGCGAGGCGCGTTTGAATGGGTGCCGAGGAAGGCCGCTATTCCAGCAGTTGGCTGCGGGTGTTCATGAATCGCGACAGGAAGGTGTAGACTCCTCCCCACGCTGAGATTGCTAGCGCGGCTGTCATTCCGTTGAGCTCAGAGTTGCCTAGCATAATCCAGTTAGCGTACTCGATATCGGTGACGTCATATCCCACTCCACCCGAGTATGCCTGCCAAGCTGCCGCGATTAGGCAAGCGATTGTCAGGACCAATCTGTCGGCTCGCGAGAAGCCTCCGTAGATACGGTCCAGTCCTACCGACTGGGCCTGGGTTCCCATGTAGGATCCGAACAAAGTCAGGACTGCGGCCACCGCGCCCGAACTTGGGTCACTGACGTAGGCTGCATTCATTCCGATGGCAATCAGAAGCCCGACATCGACCACCCTGTCGATGGTGTGGTCTAGGAAGTCACCGTAAGGGCCGGCCACTCCTTGATGACGAGCCAAGGCACCATCCAGAGCGTCGAGAACTCCGGCAATCAAAATCAGAACCACACCCCCTCCTATCATCATTGCACCATCTCCGTCAAGGTCAGCCTCGGCGATTAGCCAGAAGGAGACAAGAGCGATAACTAGGCTCGTCCAAGTCAGCACACTCGGGTCCAGATTCCCCATCCTCAGCACTAGTGGCTCGATGGCTTTGGTCCAGGTCCCTCTCATCTTTTCGAACATCTAATCCGCCATCCTCTCTATCCAGTCAATCTCCGGGCTCCGGCTTGTCGGCTTGAAGCCATCTGCTACCCACCCGGTGATTGATGCGACTATCGACTCGGCATCAATAGCCGAGGAATCGAATTCAATCCAAGGAAAACCCTCCTCGTACTCATTCCATGCTCCTCCAATCAGTTCCCACTCGCAATTTGACTGGATTTTCTCACTGTGATATCCTCGTTCTTCTAACCTCGACTCTAGGATATCAGGAGCACAGCGCAGCACCACCACCGCATCGCATGGGAGGTGGTGGGAGAGGTGTCCGTCGACTACAACTGGACCAACAGGGACAGTCTGCCATGGCTCTAAGAGAGCCTGATGCAATGCATCGGTGTCAATCACCAAAGCATTGTCTGCTGGATCCAATTCTCCCTTCAGACCGTTTTCCTCGGCTAGCGACTCCACCGTCAGAACCTCGAAGCCTGCCTCAGAAAGCAAACTCGCCACTGTACTCTTGCCAGTCCCGGGCGTACCCGTGAGAGCCAGTCGGAAACCTTCGTCCACATTTCCGCCGGCCGGTATCGATGCCATGAACGCACCGACTAGTCTCTTTTCACTCGTAGGAGCTCAGGTCGGCTGTAATGGCCACTGTAGTCGAAGTTCTGACGCTCTTCGATTACAGTACGCCTGTCGACGTCCGCGTAGAGGATACCTTCCTCGTAATCCGGCAGTGGCCCGGCGATGATTTCACCAGTCGGATCTGCAATCAGTGAGCCTCCAGAATGGATTCCACCAGCCTTGAGCATCTCGTCTCGCATCGGGAAGTCCTCGGATGAGAGATGCTCGAAATCCTCACCTCGGTAGACACCACACGCTGAGAGTATCCAAGACCTGCCCTCAAGAGCCATGAATCTGGTGATGTCCTTGGTCAGCGAGTAGGAGCCGGGCCAAACAGCGACATGAATCATCTCTCCTTCTTGGTGCAGGGCTGCGCGCGTTAGAGGAATCCAATTCTCCCAGCAGTTCAGACCACCAATAGGCCCCTCAGGAGTCTCGTAGGTCCGCAGACCCTCTGTATCTCCATCCGCCCAAAGTAGGCGCTCGTCGAAGGTCGGCTTAATCTTGCGATGCCTACCGAGAATCTCACCGTCGAATCCTATAGTCAACAGGGTAGCATATACGCTTGACCCACCACCTTCGAGGATTCCTCCCATCAGCATGACTCCGTGCTTCGAAGAAATCTCACACATCTCGGCTACAATCGGCCCATCTAGACTGACTGACTCTCTTGCATAAGTCGAGTAGACGCGCTTCTGATCAGGATTGTTCCAGCGCGCTGAATCTGTCAATCCCATCCAGACTGGATATCCTGGAATCAGCGTCTCACCCCAGGTGATGACGCTGGCCCCCTCTTCAATCGCTTCGTGAATCATCAACTTGAGCTTCTCCCAAGTGGCCGCTTTGTCTAAGAAAACAGGCGACATCTGGATTACTGCGACTTTCACGAATACCTCTCCACGGACTCTGTTTGAAAATCTTCTGAACTCGATAAGCTGCTATATTCCGGCGCAATATTGACCATCCTCCCGCACCGCGAGAGATTTGAGCCGCATGTCCGAGGGGGGAATCAGCTGGGTCCGAGCGATGGATCCTAGAGCTAACAAACTCAACATTCTGCTACTGGCCCTGCCGGCGACTTGCTACTATGCGTACATAGCGCACGACGAGTCGATGGCCTTCTTCTCCTCACTGGTGGCAATCATGCCTCTGGCCTTCCTGATGGGCCGGGCCACAGAGGAAATCGCACTGCGCACATCAGAGTCGGTCGGTGGCCTGCTCAATGCGACCTTCGGCAATGCCGCAGAGATGATTATCGCTTTCTTGGCAATTTATGCTGCATCCAAGGCAGCGGCTGGAAGTGAGACTGAGGAACTGATGGTGAATCTAGTTCAGGCTAGTCTGATTGGCAGCATCCTCGGAAACCTGCTACTGGTCATGGGCCTGGCTTTCGTGTGGGGAGGTATACACTACACCGAGCAGAAATTCTCTGAGACCCAAGTCAGCTCGAACGGCTCGCTAATGCTACTGGCGATGATCGTGCTAATCATCCCGGCGGTATTCAACTCGACAGTAGGAGGTAGTGAGGGAGAGGAGGGTGTGACCAACCTAAGCCACATCGCCGCGATAATCCTGCTTGCACTATACGGACTGTTCCTGTATTTCCAATTCAAGTCACACGTCGATCTATTCGCAACCGAGACTCACCACCATGAGCAACCTGAGATGAGTCAGCGCGATGCAATCATTCTTCTCGTTGTTGCAACCATCCTAGTTTCTTGGATGGCAGAAGTCCTAGTGCATTCGGTGGAATACGCTGCAGATGACATGGGCCTACCGCACTTGTTCATCGGCGTGATTCTCCTACCTCTCTTCGGTAACGCCGCTGAACACTTCACCGCAGTCACAGTAGCTGGTAAGGACAAGATGGACCTCTCCTTTGCAATCTCGATGGGTTCATCTACTCAGATTGCAGTCTTCGTAGCTCCGATGATGGTCATGATTGCGTGGGCTCTAGGCGTGCCTCTGACCTTCGAGTTCGGAATGCTCGAGACAGTATCTGCATTCCTTGCAGTCCTCATAGTGAACATTATTGCATCAGATGGTAAATCGAATTGGCTGGAAGGAGCGTTGCTTCTCGGCACGTACGTCGTACTGGGCGCAGCATTCCTGTTCCATCCCT
>CAYMRU010000098.1:0-3514 GCA_964392975.1 uncultured Candidatus Poseidoniales archaeon
TGGAGGAGGGTTTCACCGCTCATCAACTGTCTCCTTCCTCATGGAATCGCTACGAGGACTGCCCCCGTAAGTACTGGCTCTCACGACAGGGATTGCCAAGAAAAGCCAGCATGCCTGCTGCGATGGGAACAGCTGTTCACAACTCGGTTGAGGATTTGTGCAACCTTGACTTATCCTCGAAAGAAGCCGACGAATCCGGATGGCTTTCTCCCACGGCCAAGGCGATTCTCGACCGTCACTGGACCATCGAGAGGGACACCTTCCTCGCCACCCCTCGCCACCCCAGATGGAAGGACGAGATGATCACCAAGGCCCACGACGGTCTTGTCGGAGCACTCAATATCCTATTCTCCAAATCCAACATCGGCAAAGTCGCACTTTCCGAGGTCACAATAGAACAGTGGAGGAGTGTGCAGAGTATAGTGCTCGCCAATGAGGGCACCCTCAAATCCGAGGATGGCAAACTCATGGGCAGACTCGATCTTCTGGTAGCTGACCTCGATGAGAACGGCGTATCAAAAGGTTGGATTGTAGCGGATTTGAAGACTGGAAATCCACCCAAGCAGAAGCTGAACGAGAAGGTTAGCCGGCAACTGAGATTCTACCGCGACCTTCTGAAGGAGAACAATCCCGACCATCCGCCAGTTCATGCCGAAGGTTGGTATTCATCCAATCAGACCGTTCACCGAGCAGATGGCCCCTCGGTGCTGGCCGAGGCCCTAGAGGCTTGGGAAGGGATGAGGCCCTCACTCACTCCTTTGGAATCGACTCCTGGCGAGATGCAATGCGGATTCTGCGAATGGAAGGCATGGTGTCCATCGTGGTGGGTCGCCCGAAGAGATGGCACTCTACCCCCTGGTGCCATGTTCAGAGACGAGGTAGTCAGCACCATCAGATTCGACTCGGAATCCGGCGCAGCGCTGTTCCAGCGCATGCCCCCTGTGGGTGATGACGGAGAGTTAGCCGGATCAGATCACAGATTTGGAGCAATATTACGAGACCAAGCTCTGACTCAGATGCAGGAGCTGATTGACTCGGGATTCGAGGGACCAATCTTTCTGGGCAGCGCCAGAGTCGACGGCAAGATTGTGCACTTGGGAGATTGGTGCGAGGTCCTGCCATGGACACCGTTGTTGGAATCAAACGCCGGATGAGTCTAGCAGATCATCGATGCTGCCCGAGAACCTATTCGGATATGCCTGCATAATCCTCCACAGCAGAAGCAGGGTTGCTCCGGCGTCAGCATCGGCCTGATGACTCCTACTCATCTGTATGCTAAACCTTGAGCAGAGATGACCCAGGGTGTGTCTGCCTGGAATCTTGAGCCTGCGAGCCAGAACCAAGGTGTCGATGATGCCTCTGGGGATAGGAGTCTCCACCCCTGCTCGCAAACACTCGACTTCTAGAAAGCGCCAGTCGAACTGCAGGACATTATGCCCGACGATTATCGAGTCATCCACCATCGACCCAATCTCACTGACATGCTGAGAAAACTCGCCCATTCCTCTGACATCATCATTGGTGATTCCATGCACACGAGTGGTCTCAGGAGGAATCTTGACTCTCGGGTCAACCAGAGATTGGAGATTGATGTGGCTGCCGTCTGCATCACTGCCCACGAGGGCGTACTGGACAATCCTGTCCTTCCTGTGGTCGAACCCCGTGGTCTCAAGGTCGAATCCAAGAACCCGGTAGCCAGTAAGCAGGGCGCCTGACATGCCCTCTCTTTACCGTCACCGTCCATGAACTATCGTAATCATAGGACGGTCACGCTGTACTGCAACACCCCTATGAGGGGGCAGTTGTGGAGGTCGAGCATGACATCTACCCGGAAGTGCTTACCAGTCGCACTTGTTTTGATGATGCTCTCGGCGAGTTTCGTCGGTTGCTCGGGACTCAGCTCAACAACTCCGAACGCTCGTGTCAACGCGGATTTGCAAGAGATCAACGTCGGTGAGACCGTGAACTTTGATGCGAGGGATTCATCCTCGCCCGACCCCACATACATCGATGAGTTCAGGTGGGACTTTGGTGATGGTGAGACCAAGACTACCAAGCAAGGAATCGTCAGCCATACCTTCGGAGCTGCCGGGACATACGAGGTCGAGGTTACAGTGGTCAACGATAACGGCGAGGTAGACAGGGCCTCAGTCAGCGTGTTTGTCAACTCTCCCCCTACAATAGTCCTTGAAATGCCCACCTACGTCAGAGCAGGAGAGTCAGCAAGACTCGATGCCAGTTCTTCGACTGACCCGGAGGGGGCAGCAGTCGAATTCCTGTGGGATTTCGATCACGGTGTTGACTCGGATGCTGACGGAGACAAGACGAACGATGCAGACTCTTCGTCCTCTTTTGTGGACTTAGTCTACGAGACCTCGGGCAACAGGACCGGTTCTGTTTCAGTTATCGATGACAAGGGGGCGATGAGGACCCAGATATGGAGTCTGATGGTAATCTCGAGGACATTCATGGTGGTATGGGAGGAGCAGCATCTGGAGTTAGAATGGTCCGGATATCTCGAGCAGGGACAGAGTTACGAATTGAGCCATGAACCCGGACTCGGAGCCCGCATCATTCAGGTCAATGCCACCCTGACACTAGCAAGGGATTTGCTACCAATCACTTGGCCCGAGGACAACTTCACGGTTTCCTTGAATGTCCCCGAGACAGGCTGGAACACCTTCGCTTCAACCACTCATGACAACATCACCGAGAATGCCAGCGCCAGTATTGACAGGTCAGGGATGAACTCAATTCCTGAGAGCGACTACACCGTAACTGCCGACTCGTCCGATGGTTTGGTCGAGGCATTGCTTAACGAGCCAGGCGAGAGATTCGGTCAAGGCACTTGGTACTGGACGATTACCGCCGACGAGTGCGACCCAGACCTGCCTGTGGACGATGTCGACCCTGATCAGGGAAATGACTGGGAACTGGTGGTCGAATTCGTGATTCTAATACCCCGAGTCAGCGAGATAGGAGTTTGAGACTCTTCCTATTCACGTGCGAAGGGCTTTGAACTCGGCTCCGATGCCGATGCATGGTCAGGTCAATCGAGATTACCAAGGTCTCCATCAGGAACAGGCTCATCGTCGATGCGGATGTTCGAATGAACGACCCGAAGGACTACGATTTCTCACCTAGGGTTGCAATCGAAGGAAGTACCCTGAGCCTGCACAATGAGGACGATCAAGGGTCTGCCACATCAATCGAACTCGACTCCGAGCAATTGTTCACAGCAGAGCGCGACCGATTGCTCGAGTTACGCGTTAAATTCTCAGTCGAAGGAATGCACGGGATTTTGACTCACAAGACCAAGAACACGAGGATTGCACCCAACGCCAAGAAGCTCGCCGAGCCCCGCTGGAAGACAGTTCTGCCACTTTCGATGTGATTTCCATCACCGTCGGGGTTAAACAGAAGCCACCGGTCGAAAACGCAAGGACCCATAGTGTAGCTTGGATATCACATGAGCTTGCGGAGCTTGTAACCCGTGTTCGAATCGCGGTGGGTC
>CAYMRU010000099.1:0-3387 GCA_964392975.1 uncultured Candidatus Poseidoniales archaeon
CCATCCTATCAATCTGTGTCTTCCCAAGTATGTCAACTTCCGCAGGGATTGTGAACCTCAGACTCATCCCCGCGCACATGGAGATTACCCCGAGCATCCTCACAGCGGACTTCGCCAGCCTCGGTGAGACGCTCGATGAAGCGGTTGACGCTGGAATAAATTGGATTCACATGGATGTCATGGATGGCAATTGGGTAGTCAACCGAACTATCACCTTCGGGCCCGCATTAATCAGATCCGTCAGAGACAGATTAGGGCCAAAAGTCACAATTGACTGCCATCTGATGATAACTAACGCCGAGGAGACCTGGCAACAGTATGCTGACGCTGGCGTTGACATGGTAATCGCACACATCGAGGCCGTTGACGACTTCCCTGCACTAATCACCGAGATGAGCCAAGCAGGGTTGGGAGTCGGCTGTGTGCTCAATCCCGATACACCAGCCGAGGAAGTGATGCCGCTTCTTCCAGAACTCGACCTAGTACTCGTGATGTCGGTGGTACCTGGAAAGGGAGGGCAGTCGTTCATGCCTGAGGTCGAGGACAAGGTCCGAGCCTTCCGAGCCGCCATCGATAAACAGGAATCCAATGGCGGCCGTCCAGTCAAGCTGATGATTGATGGTGGCATTAAGGACCACAACGCTGCAATGGTCGCCGATTGGGGAATCGACATCGCCGTTGTCGGCTCGGGTCTAATCAACAATCGAGGTAGTATAGCCGAGAACCTTACTGCCATCCAAGAAGCCCTCGGTTAGACCTCAACGAGGATTCAAAACACCCTACCCCAAGCGCTCTTCAATGGTAACAGAGCAGTGGATGGTGGAAGAGGTTCGCAAGGTCGTTCCCGACGCTCAGGTGGAAGCTTCCGACCTGCATGGCAGTGGCGACCATTTCCATGTAAGAGTAATCTCACAGAGTTACGAAGGAGTAAGGCCACTACAGAGGCAGCGACCGATATTGAACCACTTCAAGCCGTACATTGCACAGAACATCGTGCATGCTCTGGACCTCAAGTGCATGACCCCGGAACAGGTCGAGGGAGCGGGTCAGACCGCCTTCGACCCACATGGTGAAGAGGTAGAGTTTTTTGGCGTGCACATCCGCAGGCCGGACAAGGAGTGATTACATGGCAGAATTCAACTGGACACCGGACGAATTGCAAGAGATAGTCAACAACAACAGACTAGTCCTGTTCATGAAGGGAACACCCGAGCAACCCCAGTGCGGATTCTCTAACCGCGCCGCTACGGTGCTGCAGCAGTTGCAGCAACCCTTCGTCAGCGTGAACATCCTAGCCGACCACCGCGCAATCCCGGCTGTATGTGCTTGGTCCGACTTCCCGACCATGCCTCAGGTATTCGTACATGGCGAGCTTATCGGCGGCTCCGACATAGCTCTCGAGATGTTCCAGAGCGGCGAACTGCAGCAGATGCTCGCCGAAGGCGATTCGGAGTAGTGGCCCTATGTCGGCCGATGCCGACCGAGGCGTGATGCTGATTGCACTCGCGGGAGCGGGGGCCATATCATTCGCACCACTATTGTACAGCCTCTCAGATACCAATCCAGCAACCGGGGCCTTCTTCCGAATGGCATACGCGGTACCAATTCTTGCACTCATGGTATACTTCTCAAGCAAGGAGGAGACCCGTGATACTCAGTCTAGGAAACTTACTTTCGCAGCCGGTCTACTACTCGCATTCGATTTCCTAGGCTATCACAGCGCCATTGACTATGTGGGAACTGGAATCGCCACTTTGATTGGAAACTCGCAGGTTATCATCGTGACCCTAGTCAGTTGGAAACTATTGGGCGAGCGGCCTAACCGCTCGATTCTACTATCCCTACCCGTTGTTATCTTCGGCCTTGCACTGATTTCGGGGATCTGGGATGACGAGCCTTACGGAGAAGATCCGACAAGGGGAGTCATCGCCGCTGTTTTCGCGGCCTTCTTCTATTCCTCATTCCTAATTGTATACAGATACTCAAACAGGCAGAAGGCTCCTGCAGCGAATCCACAGTTGGATGCCACTATCGGCGCGACCATCGGACTGCTCTTCCTAGGCTCGATGCCCCTAGACTCAATCGGTGTGGAGCAGATTGATTTCACGTTCACTTGGCCCGGACACGGTTGGCTGCTAGCACTCGCTCTGTCCTGTCAGGTAGCCGGTTGGATTGCAATAACCCATGCTCTCCCCAGACTTCCCGGAGCGCACACATCATTCGCAGTGCTGATTCAACCAGTTCTGACAATAATCTGGGGAATTTTCCTTCTGGGTGAGACGCCATCCTTCCAGCAATCTCTGGGCATGGTCATGATTCTGGGAGCAATTATTGCTGTGACTCTCTATGGCTCGGCCACAACTCAGAATGAAGCCTAGCCAGACGGCTCATCTTCTACTATCGACATCTTGACCTCGTATTCGATGTAGGAGATTGTGAGCCTGACCTCCTCACCGTCCTCGCAGTCACAGACAGTTCCCCACAGAGTGTAGACGTCGACGCTGACATCTATCCGCCACTCCCCTGTACCTGTGCCGTTGTACAACTCCCATAACTCACGAGCCTCATCCTCAGTACCTTCGAAGCCGGTGGAGTTGGGGATGTCGAGGAAGTAGTTGTACCAGATTTTGTCCCAGGGCTCGGTCTTGTCCGCATCACAGTCCTGACTTGAGGCATCTGTGCTTGACAGAGTGTACAGATTGGGCTTGGTGACAGCTGTATCGAAGACCTCCACGGTCACCATGTCGCAACCTACTATGCCGCCAGGCTCCTCGTCCTCCTCTCCCCAGTAAGCACCGACATAGAGATGTGAGACGTTGGTAGGCATTGGGATGACCAAGCTAACGGTCTCGGTAGAATCATCATTAACAAAGAAGGTCTGCACATCGGTCTGGTTTTTCTCTTCAAATGAGAACTCCCAGACGTTGACCTCCGGAGCCTTCTCTTCGGCAGGCATGATCATATCGATTACAACCGGCCCGGCGACCACTATCGCCGATAACAGCAGCAGCACTCCTGCAACAGCTCCCAATGCGATCCGATTCCTGACTATGACAGCCCCAGCACGACTGACGACTTCCGAGAAATCCGTGCCTTCTTCCTCATCCCAATCCTCCTCATACTCAAGCAACCTATCGTACAGTTCCTGCTTGTTCCCACTGCTAGACAGACCCAATTCCTTGAGTTCGGCCTTGAGTTCGGCCGACGTCCACTCTTCGATGGGCTCCACGCTGCGAGATACCGCTACTACGGAAGGAACTTTTGCTATATTCCATCCCCTATTATTGATAGGAAATAGCCTCGCAGCCAATCGATTTGGGTGTACAGGGCGAGAGATAATAGCGAGGGGATGGGATGCACTCAGCGAGAACCTTTCGTCCCTGTACG
>CAYMRU010000100.1:0-3329 GCA_964392975.1 uncultured Candidatus Poseidoniales archaeon
CGCTCGCGCTGGTCGCCGGACTGCCATGGATTGTCCTCAATCCATCCGAAAGCGACTTGTCTCTCTTCGCCTCGAACCATCTGCACTCTAGGAGTATAGCTGATTACCGCGACTTCGATTGTTACATTGCGATCATCTGCATCGAGTTCGGAGAACCTATCCACCTTCTTCTCGGCCTTCTCAGGCTGGGGGATCTGCTTGAGCTCCATTCCCGTAGCGGCTTGGAATTTACGAACGACAGAGCGTAGGGCATCTTCAGGCGGTATCAGGAACTCTTCCTCGTAGCGCCTGAACTCCTCAACTATCTCATTCTCATCTGCATCGGGACATTCCTGCTTGACTATCGTCACCTGTGCTGCATATCTTCCTTCTTCTGTCATCCAATCACCTGCATCAATGGTAAGGACCTGAGCCTACATAAACCATTGATGCGATGACTGCGGAATCTTGCTCCTGCATCGGCATCGGGGCAACAGCAGAACGTGCGTGTTGGGGTAGACTCGGCACTCCATCGCCTCCGGGGCCAATCATCTCACTCGGCGGTTCATGAAGATGCCCATGTTGAGGCGGGCCGCGCTGAGGCTGTGTTTATCCTGAGTACCCCTTGTCGGGCGACATGGCAGCGGGCGAGATGTGCAGATTCGGTGTGCTAACTGCCTCGGACCGTGCCAGTGCTGGCGACTATGAGGACCTCAGCGGACCCGCCATCGTCGGCTTTCTAGAAGAGGCTCTAACTTCGCCTTGGGAAGTGGTACGACGACTCGTGCCCGATGAAAGAGAGGGGATTGAGCTGGCTCTGGCTGAGCTAGTCGATTCGGAAGGCTGCTCGGTGGTTGTCACTACCGGTGGCACGGGCCCAGCACCTCGGGATGTGACTCCCGAGGCGACCGAGGCGGTTTGTGAGCGCATGCTTCCCGGGTTTGGTGAGCAGATGAGGGCGATCTCACTACGTCATGTGCCTACAGCAGTCCTATCACGGCAGACTGCGGGAATCCGTGGGTCCTCGCTCATCCTCAACCTCCCCGGTTCACCTCGATCTATCCGCGAGATTCTGGACGAAATCTTCGCTGCGGTCCCGTACTGCGTGGACCTGATTGGTGGGCCGTACATCACCACCGATGAGTCGGTCGTCGACGCCTTCAGGCCCCCTCACGCTAGACGCGAATGATTCATGCATAGACCTCCGCTCGCCGAGCCATGGCGAAGATGAAGTCGGGTGATGTGAATAGCGACCGAGGCTCGGATGAGATGAGAGAAATTGAGGTCGCATTGGACTTTACTCCGAATGCTCTAGCCTCGCTTATGTACAGACAAGGAGATACAATGGTCCTAGCGGTCGCTACCAAGGCCGACTCTATGCCTCGGTGGTTTCCTCGCGATGCTGACCGAGGCTGGGTTCATGCCGAGTACTCGCTACTGCCTGGCTCGACTGATAGGAGATTTCGCCGCGAGCGCAACGGCGCCAAGGGCAGGACTCAGGAAATCGAGAGATTGGTCGCGCGCTCGCTGCGCGGGGCTATCGACCTCGAAGAGTTGGGTCCGATTGCCCTCACCATCGATTGTGACATACTGAATGCCGATGGTGGAACCCGATGCGCTTCAATCACTGCTGCATCAATCGCAATGCGCTTGGCCGTTAGGCGTTTGATTGCGAGTGGCGAGTGTCTGCCCAAGGACAGGCGCTTGACTCGTGAGCAGATCAGGAACGGAGTTGAAGTCGAAGAATTGAGCGATGAGGAGAAGGCTGCTCACGAATCCGCTGTAATGCCTAACAATGTTGCAGCCCTCAGTGTGGGTATGGTTGGAGGCGAGGTGAAGACTGACCTTGACTACATCCTAGATAGCAATGCGGATGTCGACATGAATGTAGTCATGACAAGTGATGGTGGCTTCGTGGAGGTCCAAGGGACCGGAGAGGAGTCGACCTATACCCGTGAAGAGCTGGAGTCAATGGTGGATGCTGCCTCGACGGGAATCTCTGATTTACACGAGTTCCAATCCAGCATCCTCTCTGATGCGGAGTAATGGTGGGACTGGCCGGACTTGAACCAGCGGCCTCCGCATCTTCAGTGCGGCGCTCTCCCAGCTGAGCTACAGTCCCGTAGCAGACTCGCCAAGATGGACTTGACTTCAAGGCTTCCGAGCCGAATAATGACTAGAATGGGTCGTCATCGTCTTTATCATCGAATGACATCATTGCTTTCGGCTTCTTCTTAGCTGCCGGCTTCGGCTTCTCTTCGGGCTCCTTGGCAGTGTCGTCCGATTTCTCGGTGTCTCGCGCCTCGGAGACCTCCTTCTCCAACTGCGCTAACTCTTCTGGAGTCATCCCTGCCTCGACTGCTAGTTTCATTCTCCTCTCATCACGGGCCTTAATCTCCAGCAGTCTCTGCCTAGCCTTGTCGTAATGCTGCAGCATATACATCGCATCGTGCTCTAGCAGGGGAGAATCGGAGATGATTGTGATATCGAGCCAGTCACCTTCCTCGGCGAGGTATTCGGCGAATGGCTCGAACTTGAGGTCAGACTTCTTGATCTGAGTATAGTGCAGGGCGTTGCCCATCCGGTGCTCTATACCGGCGAAGTGGCAGTAGAACTTCTTGCCGCCGAACTTCTTGCGGACCTGGTCGAACAACTCGGAGTAGTCCTCGCTGGTCCTCATCCTTCCGTGTCCGCGAGCGTGGATGTGGGCCATGTTCAGCACAGGTACGGTGCCCTCGACGTGGTTGCAGACCTCGATGACCTCCTCAACGGTGCCCCACAGTTCCTGGCGCCCGGATGTCTCGATTCCCACTAAGGAGGGTTCGGCCTCGTGGACCCAGGGGAAGGCAGCGTAGTCCTCCTCCTCGGAAGCATCGCCCCAGATCTGTTTGACTCGATCCACCACGCCCGAGAAGATATTTGCGACCTGTTCATTGGCCTCGGTCCCCGGATCGTATTCACCATAGGGGCCCACATGGTATACCAGATGCCGTGCATTGACTATCTTACCAGCCTGCATACTGGCCTCCATCTTGGTCAGAGTTCGGTTCCTCTGCCTGCGCGAGCCGAGCAACTCAGCGTAGTAAGGGCCGTGCATGTTCATCTCCAAATCAGAATTCCATGATAGGATTCCTGCTTGCCAATACTGGTCGAAGTTCTTCGGCTGAACTGAGCGAACAGTCTGTATCTCCATCGCGTCTAGGCCGAGGGTTGTGATATCGTCCATACCCTCGACTATGGTGCGACCCTTGCAAGACAGGGGGACCCCTGCGGGGCCAAGCTTCAGCGGCATCTCGAGAACTCCGAGGGTCGGGCCGAATGGGTGCCCCTTCAAAAGGGGTTTCCGCTAA
>CAYMRU010000101.1:0-3326 GCA_964392975.1 uncultured Candidatus Poseidoniales archaeon
CAGTACTGCCCCGTGACCTCAGCGTCGACCACGGCGAGTTGACGCCGACGCTGAAAATCCGCAGAAAGCAGATTCGTGAGAACTGGGCTTCTGAGATTGAAGCGATGTACTCTGATGCATAGTCGGTGGTTCGATGAACCCCGAGGCATGGGTGGCTTTGGCCACCGTGTTTGTTCTCGGTGCGATGAGCCCAGGGCCTAGCCTTGCAGTAGTTTTGCGCAACACGATGATCGGTGGGCGTCGTCAGGGTGTGATGACAGGTATTGGCCACGGCATCGGCTTCGGAATCTACGCCTTCCTAGCCGCCGCTGGAATTGCGACTGCCCTAAGTCTACACGAATCCACCGAGTTGATTCTGAAATGGGGTGGAATCGCTCTGCTGATTTGGTTGGGGTACAATTTCCTGAAGTCATCCATGGGTCAACCATACGAATCCTCAGATGATGATCACGGTCCTTCGGACCGTGCAGGATTTGCCCAGGGCTTTGCTATCGCTCTTCTCAACCCCAAGATACTGGCTTGGATGCTAGCACTCTATGCCCCATTCATCGAGGCCAATATCAGCACTGAGACCCTGCTAGGGATGGGGCTTCTGGGGATGATTATCGACGGGACTTGGTATGTTACCGTAGCAACGGTGCTGACCAGTGGCGACGGTGTCTTGAAACTACGCGCTCAGGCGCGCAGGATAGATGCGGCAATGGGCGTCCTGATGTTCGTGTTCGCCGGCCTACTGTACAGCGGCTACCTGTGATTAGACAATCACGAATGGCAGATGCATCAGCATCTCCATGACAATTGAAAGGGCATTGGCCTCCCTGTGCGCATCATACTCAACAACAGGGGGCGAGATTCTCTGCAGCTCGCCTGAATCGAACCAGAAAGACGAGCATGACGGGCAGCCGTCGATCTCAATAGGCTCCATCTCTGTACCGTCGAGCCTCGAGAAAACAATGTTCCTTACTCTCATGTGAGAATCACAAAGCGGACAGTCGAGGTCGACTTCATCACCGCCAGTCTCGAATGAATCGTGCATCTTGTTGAGTTTCTTCTCGGAAATCGTAGACGATGCGGCATCCGCATTGAGTAGCATTCCTGAGCACTCATTGCAGTGGTGAATGCCATGGCGAGAGAATGTTGAGCGGTCTGAGTCCTCTGGGAGCACCAGAGTCGAGCCGTCCCTAGGGCAACTGAGTGGCATCGCTCCTCTGGTGTAGTAACGGGTCTTGAACTATGACCCTGCCATGTCCAAATTCTCAAAGAATTGATGTCGGAACTCTCCGAAGGGAGTTCTAGACAGTATGCGGGCCATTTTTGGGTGCCCCCATTGTCCCAATTAGCATGGGTAGTGAGCAATCGGAGAGCAGTATGCCTCTTCGCGTCGTTACCGCGGCGGCCATCTTTGATGGCCATGATGTGGCAATCGGCATCTTCCGCAGAATTCTGCAGAGCCAAGGCTGCGAGGTCATTCACCTCGGGCACGACCGTGGTGCTGACGAGGTAGCTCGTGCTGCAATCCAAGAGGATGCGCATGCCATTGCGATTACCTCCTATCAGGGCGGAGCAGTCGAGATGTTCACCCATACCAAGCAGATTCTCGATAAGGCTGACTTCGGCCATGTTTTCCTGTTCGGAGGCGGGGGCGGAACCATTCTCCCTCACGAGATCGAGCATCTCGATGAAAGCGGAATCGCTCGTATCTACTCACCCGATGATGGCCGTGAGCTGGGGCTTGTCGGAATGGTCCAGGACGCCATGCAAAGAGCATCAAAGGCCGAACTGCTCGATTCTGCTCGCTTTGAATCCCTATCTGGTCCTGTAACGGCCGATGACCATGGCGCCGTCTCAAGGCTGCTGACGCTTGCAGAGAACGGCGAAGAGGAGGTATTCTCGGCTGCTCTTGAGAGAGTTCGCTCACGCTCAGAGGACGAGTCGTGTCCAGTAGTCGGACTGACTGGTACCGGTGGTGCTGGAAAATCTAGTCTGACTGATGAGATTATGCTCAGAATCCAGCGAGATAACCCGGGTATGAAAATCGCACTTCTCGCCACCGACCCTACAAGAAAACGGACCGGCGGGGCTCTTTTGGGAGACCGCATCAGGATGAATTCACTCTCAGACGAGAACCTGTTCATGCGATCGTTTGCAAGCAGGGAGAGCGGAAGGGAGATTGCTGACTGTGTGGACAGGGCGATTCAGGCCTGTCAAGCAGTTGGCTTCGACATGGTGTTTGTCGAGACCAGTGGAATCGGTCAGGGTGATGATGCGATTACCGAGGTCGCTGATGTCTCGCTCTATGTCACGACGCGTGAGTACGGTGCGCCCAGCCAGCTAGAGAAGTTGGAAATGCTCGATGCAGCCGACATAATCGTGCTCAACAAGTTCGACCGTAGAGGCTCAGAGGAGGCACTCTCTGAGATTCGTAAGCAGTTCAAGCGCAACCGAGAGATATGGGATGCAGATGATTCGGCCCTGCCAGTAATTCCGACAATTGCGAGTCAGTTCGCCGATGCCGGAGTCGACATGCTCTGGGAGAGATTGTCTGGAATCCTTTGTGACAAACATGGTGCAGACTTCTCAGCGACTCAGGCCAGAGTCGGGAAAGATGGTCTGCCGCACCGCTCCAACCCGATTCCCTCTAAGAGACAGGGATACTTGGCAGAGGTCTCGACTGCGGTCCGCAGTTACCATGAGCGGACAGACGAGGCTGTCGGCCGAGTCAGACTGGTTCAGCAACTCGAAGCCTCGGCCGAGCAGATGCGCTCTATCGGGAAGGATGAAGCTGCTGATGATCTGGCCGAGGAGGCTGCCAGTGTGAGAGCGGGAGTTCCAGAGGAGGCTTGGCAGGCTCTCGAGGACTTCGAAGCCAGAGCCGTTGCCTACAGGTCAGGCGAGGCAAGTTACACCGTCAGAGGCAAGGAGATTCCAGTCGATACAACCAGGACGACTCTGTCTGGGTTGGAGTTGCCTAGAGTTGCCCTGCCTGATACCGAGGATTGGGGGGACAGACTCGAGTGGGTTCGCAGGGAGAACGCTCCCGGATCGTTCCCCTACACTGGAGGTGTGTTCCCATTCAAGCGCGCTGACGAGTTGCCGGTTCGAATGTTCGCGGGAGAAGGCAGCGCTGAGCGCACCAACAAGCGCTACCACTTCCTATCCAAGGATCAGCCGTTCAATCGGCTCTCAGTTGCCTTCGATTCACCTAGCCTGTACGGTCACGACCCAGTCGAGAGACTCGACATCTTCGGCAAGGTGTGCGAATCGGGAGTCTCAATCAGTACTGTCGATGAGATGGAGAAACTGTTCGAGGGTTTCGATTTGTGCGC
>CAYMRU010000102.1:0-3322 GCA_964392975.1 uncultured Candidatus Poseidoniales archaeon
ATTTGCGACTTCTGTTCGTCATCGGAGTAGAATGCAGCGCTGCGGTACTGAGGGCCGATGTCGTTGCCCTGACGATTCAGTTGAGTCGGGTCATGACAGGTGAAGAAGACCTCTAGCAGGGTTGCAGTTTCGATGACTTCTGCATCGAAGGTTACCCTGACTACCTCAGCATGCCCCGTGCGCTTGCCGCAGACCTGTTCATAGGTCGGATTCTCGACATGTCCGCCCGAATATCCGGGTATCAGCTCGTTGACTCCTCGCAGACCTTTCAGCGCGCCTTCGACGCACCAGAAGCAACCCCCGCCGAGAACGATGCTCCGCACTGCCTCACCTTCGGTAGTTAGGAGCCTCGCGGGTTATCTCGACGTCGTGGACATGACTCTCAGAGAGGCCTGCGTTGGTTATTCGAACAAAACTGCAGTTCGACTTCATGTCGGCGATGGATCCGTTACCGGTGTACCCCATCGACGAGCGTAGGCCGCCGACCATCTGATAGATTACGTTGTCAACCGGCCCTCTTGCAGGTACTCTGCCTTCGATTCCCTCTGGCACGTACTTGCGAGTGTCTCCCTGTTCGGACTGGAAGTACCTGTCATGCGCCCCCTCGGTCATGGCCCCCACCGAGCCCATTCCTCTGTAGACCTTGTACGAGCGCCCCTGATACAGGATGGTCTCGCCCGGAGACTCGTCTGTTCCAGCGAGTACCGAGCCTGCCATCACGCAGTCGGCTCCAGCGGCGATTGCTTTGGCGATGTCACCGCTGTACTTGATTCCGCCATCGGCGATTACTGGGATGTCGTTCTTGTCGCACTCCGAGACGACCCCCAAGACTGCAGTGAGCTGCGGGACACCCACCCCCGAGACGATTCTGGTGGTGCATATCGAGCCGGGTCCTATTCCTACCTTGACGGCGTTCGCTCCTGCGTCAATCAGCATGTCAGCAGCCGCACCGGATGCTATGTTGCCCGCGACTATCTGAGCCTTGTCAGGTGCTTGGCTGCGAATCTCCCTGACCGTGTCAATAACTCCATGCGAATGTCCATGGGCGGTATCGACCACTACAGCGTCCGCGCCGGCCTCAAACAGTGCGAGTGCTCGCTCTACTCCCTTGTCACCGGTGCCTGTGGCAGCCGCGACCCTCAATCGGCCCTGGCTGTCCTTGCAGGAGTCGGGGTTGTCTCGACTCCGTTGGATATCACGCACCGTCATCATTCCAGCGCAGCCGCCGTCGTCGTCGACGACGACTAGTTTCTCGATGCGATGCTTGTGCAGTAGTCGCTTCGCCTCCTCTGGATCCACTCCCTCGGGGACGGTGACGACGTCCCTAGTCATCATCGTCGAGACCTGTACCGAGTCGTCCGAGACGAACCTGATGTCACGGTTGGTGATAATGCCTTTGAGCACCCCAGAGTCGTCGACCACCGGGAAACCGGAGAATCCGTGCTTCGACTTGATTCGGCGCAACTCACCGATGCTGCTGTCTGGTGAGATGGTGACCGGGTCGAGCACCAGACCGGACTCAAATCGCTTGACTCGGTAGACCTCAGCTGCCTGGGCCTCAGCGCTCATGTTGCGGTGAATGACACCGATTCCACCGGTCTGTGCCATGGCAATGGCCATGTCACTCTCGGTGACCGTGTCCATCGCCGCTGAAATCAGTGGGATGTTGAGTCTGATTGAGTCAGTCAACCTAGAGGAGACGTCGACTTCGGCAGGGAGGACAGCCGACTCGGCTGGCATCAGGAGGACGTCATCGAAGGTCAGAGCTTCCGGTATGCCGCCTTGCGCCATTAGGTACGACCTATGGCACCTATACTTCAACGATTCGTAAATCAAGAGTTTAGACTCGATACGAGGTGAAAAATCGGAGTTTCAGATTGCGGGATGATGATACTCTATCCGACGCATTCAAGAACCTCTCTTCGCCGGCCGCCGAATGAGTAAACATGTTCGAGTTGGTCATGGTAGGTTGGCGCGAGTGGGTAGGAATACCCGAACTCGATGATGGGCCGCTACTGGCCAAGATGGACACAGGTGCATGGTCCAGTACGCTACATGCCAGCGACATTGAGATCATCGAGTCCGATTTGGAGAACAGAGTGAGATTCCGCCTCAATAACGAGGGCGATTGGATTGAGCGCCCTGTCTTCGGCTGGAGGAGGATTCGCGACACCGGTGGCCATGAGACTCTTCGACCAGTGATTCGCACGACACTTGAGATGGCCGGCATCGACTTCGACATCGAACTGTGTCTGAAGGACCGTTCTCTGATGCGCCACAGACTGATTCTAGGACGTCGTTTCCTGCGAGGTAAATTCTGCGTCCACCCCGGCCGCGAGTGCATCCACCCAAGTGACAGAACCGTCCCTAGAATTACGATTGGAATAGAGACAGTCTAATCGTGAGGCCTCATGCCGAGACTATGAGTTCGGGTTTCGAAGCACCATATGTTCCCGAAGAGCCTTCTCCTTGGTGGCTTAAGGGACTAGCCATCTTCATGGCGCTGATGTCAATTTTCATGCTTTTCAGTGTAGCTTCTGGAGTGCTAACTCCGATGTTTGTTGACAGATTAATGCCTGAAGATTTCGAGGAAATAGAGCCCTATCCTGAAGATGGAACCGATGAGGAGAAGGCCGAGTGGACCGAGAACGATGAATTCTGGGATGACATGCTAGAATACATGGAGGGGATGATGGGTTTGTTGAAGTTTCAAGCCTTCCACAGCGGTATTCTTGCCATAATTGGTCTGTTGAGTGTACCAGTGCTTTGGAGAGGTGACAGGGATCTGGGAATCAAGTTGGTAGGGGCTTGGATAGGAGTCAATCTACTAGGCGGTATGGGCATAATGTGGATGATGGCTAGAAACGGATTATTGATGCCCGAGTTCGCAACTGGTCGAGGAGACGAGGAGTGGGGGGCCAGTGCAGAATTAATGGAGTCATTCACCTTGCTAACGGGTTATGGTCAGATTATTTTCTGTAACATATGTTTACTAGGTATCCTAGGTCTTATTGCAAGTAAATCAAAACCTCCAACTAGACTAATGTCTGCCCCAATTGCAGATGATAATTCTCCGCCCCAATCTTGAAGCATCGATCGTGCTGTGGCCGGGCCATGGAACAAACGGTGCAAGGTATTCTAGTCGTCAACACGGAAACGATACCTGGAATGATGATTACAGAGACCCTTGGAGTCGTTAGTGGCTCGACGGTGAGGGCGAAGAATGTGGGCAGAGACATCACTCAAGGTCTCAGGAACATCATGGGTGGTGAGCTTGTGAAGTACACAGAACTGCTTGAGGAGTCTCGTCAAGAGGCGATTG
>CAYMRU010000103.1:0-3279 GCA_964392975.1 uncultured Candidatus Poseidoniales archaeon
ACGACATTGCACGAACATACCAGGACTATTTTCACGGAGACTTTGAGCTCGATGACATTGCCCTCGGTGAAGAAGGTCTCAACCGACTTGGCAACGTAATCGTTCCAAACGAGTGTTATGGCGACATCATCGAGAGAGTGATGCTGCCTTGGCTAGAGGAAATCGAAGCGGAGCGTTTGGCAGCACAGCCCGATAACCCGTGGCTGGGATTCGGGTCGGTGGAACTGTGCTGGGCAATAGGGGATAGAATCGGGGATGAGAGTTCTCTACTGCACTGGGCTGCCAAGCATCGAATTCCGATTGTAATTCCGGGCCTCTCTGACGGTGCAATAGGCTCACAGTTGTTCATGCACCGGCAGAAGAATCCGTCGTTCATGATTGACTTCCTAGCAGATGAGCAGATTCTCTCAGATTTGACTTGGACAGCCCAAGAGAGTCATGCCCTGATGGTGGGTGGAGGAATCTCGAAGCACCATGTTATCTGGTGGAATCAGTATCGGGGTGGTTTGGACTCTGCTGTTGCGATAACTACCGCACCAGAGCATGATGGTTCACTCTCAGGAGCTCGTCTCAGAGAAGCGGTCTCCTGGGGCAAGGTTAGGCCCGAGGCGCCACAGGTTGTAGTCGAAGGAGACGCTTCGGTACTACTGCCTATTCTCGGCGCTGACCTGTTCAGCATATAGCAGCAAAATCAGTGCAGTTACCGTGCAAATGCATAAAGACGGTCGAGGGAGCGGGCGCGCCATGTCCGTTGAAGAAATGGTACAGGGAATGATTGATGCACTGAATGACGCACTAGGAGACGCAGGAAAGCACGACCGCGGTAACAGCGCAGCCGGAACTCGTGTTAGGAAGGCCATGCAGGCTACAAAGAACACCGCTCAGGATGTTCGCAAGCAGGTTCAGGCTGACAAGAACTCACGCTGAACCTTCGCCCCTGTGTGCTAGCACTTCCATCAGTGATACCCTCATGGGTACTACTGGGCGCCAGCCGTCACCTCCTGCTCTGAGCAGAGCATCGTGTAATGGGCCTAAATCTGGCCTTGTAACCTGAGTCTCCTCAGGCGACACTGGACTATTGCTACCAGTAAGTGATGAGATTGTGTGGGTGTGCTGAACAGCATCTGTGAAGCGACCCCACAATAGTGACATTTCCGTGATGATAGCCTCACGCGTCCAAGGTCTTCTACCGCATAGATCGAGTGTGCCAGATGCTGTCTCCTCAGATAGAATCAGGATTGCAAGTGCGTCTGTTACGTCCCTGACATGCACCCAATGTCGTGGTTCATCGGAGCTAGGTTCTCCCTCGGCCCCATCCATTACCCAATCAGCCCACTGGTGAATCGCCTGCGAGCCCCATCCCTGTACTCCTTCAGGAACCAACAAGTCATGCACTCTCACGACCAAGTCCGATTTGCCGGGCTGGGAATCGTCAGGAACGACTGCGATGTCCCCGCTCGCTCCCTCTCCCAAAGATACCGTGACATCGGCGCCATCGGGTTCATCGGTGATGTTGGCGCCAGCCCTCTGCAGCCTGTGTTCCAAGGCCTCACGAAAGGCATCCACCGTGCCAGAGATGTGTACGGTCTTCGGTATCATCTTACCACTAGGCAGCCGACTCGGCCTTCACCTTCTCAACCGATGCGAAGTGGTTCAGGCAATCTCTGAGGATGTCTATAATCAGTTCAATCTCGGCTGAGGTGATGGCGAAGTGAGGTGTGAATCTGAGGGCGTTCTGCCCCCCGTGAATTACTCCCAGACCGTTTTCTCTGCACCATTCCTCGACGCAGCCGAATCCGATGACTGGTAGGTCATCGGGGTGCAATTCCGCACAAAGCAGCAGTCCGGTTCCCTGTACGCTTACTATCGCATCAGGGAACTCTTCGGCGAGTGCTTCCAGTTTTGCCACGAACTCGGAGCCGCGCTCCCTGATGTTCTTTCTCAGGTCAGGAGTGATTCTGTCGAGAACTGCGATGGCAGTCTCTAGGGCTCTCGGGTTAGTCGTCATCGTGTTTCCATAGATGCCGACGACGTATTGCGAGGCTGCTCTCTCCGACAGACCCACGACTGAGAGTGGATATTGCCCAGCGTTGAGAGCCTTGGACCAGGTCTCCATATCAGGAATCTCGCAACCCTCGAATCCCTCGTAGTCGATGATGCTGAGGCAACCCTGTCCCCTCAAGCCGGCTTGAATCGAATCTACCAGTAGCATGCTACCGTGCTCGGTGCAAAGCGAGCGAGCTGTGTCGTAGAACTCTCTTGTCACGCACTGGCCGGGGTTTCCTTCACCCATCACTGGCTCCATTGCCATCAGTTCGATGAAGAAGTCTTCAGCATCTGCGCGTGCGAAGACTGCTTTGAGTGAGTCAACGTCGTTGGAGGGGGTGAAAATCACATTGTCGCGCTCTCGGAAGGTTGCGAGATTTTTCTCATACGACTCGCTGCATGAGTCGGAAATCATCGCTGGCCTCTGAGTTCGGCCATGGAAAGCATCGGTCAGAGCGACCAACTTGGTCGGCTTGCCTTCATGTCGTCCTCCCGGACCAGTCATCACCTGAGTATTTGCATCCGCGATTCGCATCGAGACTGTGACTGACTCCGAGCCGCTGTTTAGACAGACGAATCGCGAGAATGGACAGTTTCCCCTAGTGTGGCCTACCTCTTTCCTGAGCCTGTCAGCTAGTCTCTTCTGACTGAATGAAGGAGTCATGACGTTGGCCATGACCCAATTCTGCTTCATCGAATGCAACACATCATCTGGCCCATGACCCATGCCTAGCATGCCGTATCCGCCGTTGTCGTGGAGTACGGCACCATGAGAGGTTACGATCCATGGCCCTCTGGCAGCTAGAGCGACATACGGATTGACGGTGGGTGCAGAGTAGAAGTTGACGTAATCTGACTGCAGATGCTCTACCAGACTGGTTTCGTCGAGCCCCAACTGCTCGGAGTGGTCGATTGCTAGACGCTCGAACATAACTGCTGCTTCCTCGATAGCGCGGCTGAGAGTCGGGTCTGACTCCAGGAAGTCGCTGATTGCGCTATCTGAGATTCCGACCGTTCTCGGCTCTCCGGTCGCGTTTCGAATAGACTCCAGAGTCGCCAACCAATCCCCCATCGGAGAAGCCAACGCGGGCATACACATCAACATTCGTCTGCAATCCAGTTCTGGATCTCAGGAAACAATCCAGAATTGGTAGAAACTGGATTTCTGATAATCACTCAATTAATCAAACTGATTTTAGTTTTCTAATTGAAATTTTCATTATTAGTTGAAAT
>CAYMRU010000104.1:0-3224 GCA_964392975.1 uncultured Candidatus Poseidoniales archaeon
TGAGCGGGTGCCTTGGGCCCGAGGAAGAGAAGATTAGAATCGCTTTCAAGACTCAGGATGACTATGACAATCCGGACGCGAATCCTCAGAGGCTAGCCGACTTCATCACAGAGCAGACTGGCATGGAAGTCGAGCTTTATCCTATCTCCAGCGACCTGGCCGCTATAGAGGCCCTCAGATTCGGCCACGCCGATGTCGCCATCCTTGATGGTGGTTCAGCTTGGCTGGCGTGGCAGCAGCATGGTTTCGAAGCAATCCTCGCTGACCAGAAGTCCGACGGCTCGAACTATTACACAGCCTCTGCCTGGGTACTCGATAGTAGCGATATACGGACATTAGAGGATCTCGAAGGAAGAGATTCGTGCCACACCGGCTGGCTCAAGTCAGCCGGGATGCTGATGCCGATGGGTTACATGATCGGACAGGGTATCGTAGAAGTCTCAGGTGATGAGGAAGACATAGACAGCCTGAGGACTACTATAGAGAATCACTTCGGCAACGCCTCAATTCCAGCCAGCGGTGATATCTACTATGGGTACGGAGGGGCGTTCCGCTGCATGACTGAAGGCCACGGCAACGTTGCATTCGCCAAGACCACATCCTATGAGGACCACTGCGAAGGTAACGACTGGTGCTTGGGCCAATCCGAGTATCGGATACTGGAACCAACCTTTGGACAGGTCCCAAGTCACTCTGTGATGGTAAACGGAGATTCATATGGTAGCGAGAAGACAGAGTCGATTACCATGGCCTTCCTAGCGTTGAATCTTGATGTGGAGGGCCAGTCCATTCTCGAATCGGTACTGGGGACTCCCGGAATCTCAGAAGTAGATACGGAAAGCCATCTCGGCTCGTACAGCGCTGCCATCAGCAGCATCCCGGGAATAGCCGCTTACTTCGAGGACAAGTATGGGGATTAGTGAGGTCGCGTGTCGGAGCAGATTCTCTCAATCAGTTCTGCGGATATCGGATTCAACGATGCAGAATCTCTGATAGAAAGTGTCGAACTCAGTGTAGACGAAGGCGAGATAGTCGGCCTGACAGGAAGGTCAGGAATAGGCAAGACCACTCTAATCCGCACCTGCGCAGGTCTCATACCAACTCTTTCCGGAAGCATCAGGTTTGCCGGAGAATCATTGGATAGCAAGACCTGCGGAGATATAGGCCTGATACCGCAGAGACTGGGTCTGATTCAGCATCAGACCGTCGGGTACAACGTGCTGATGGGAGCATTGCCAAGAGCGAAGTGGTACCAATCTGTCTTCTCTCTGCCATCCGCTGAGATGAGAGAAGCTACTCGCAAAGCAGTTGAAGCGGTGGGATTGCAGGATAAGATTCTGACTTCCGTAAACTCACTATCCGGTGGCCAGCAGAGACGCGTCGCAATAGCGAGAGCCATGGTACAGAATCCGAGACTGGTGCTAGCCGACGAGTGTCTAGGCGAATTAGACGCAGAGACGGTCAAGGACATCATCAGCCTGCTGAGGAATCTGGCCGATAGTGGGACCTCCATTCTCATCGTCGACCACAATCCAGTTCGAGCGAAGACATTCTGCAATCGCGTTATGCAACTAAGGGGCAAGAGACTGGTCGAACTGGGTGATGATGAGCAGGATACTACACCCGCTCTCCCTGTCCTGAGGAGGCCTGAGAATGAGTGACACACCAAGAGTAGTCCAGATCTTCCTCAAGCGACCCATGATTAGGGTGACATTGGTCGTGCTAATCTTGTCTGCCCTGATCACTTCTCACTTGCAGATTACACTGTCCAGACTGGGCGATGCCTCCTCCAACCTGAAGGTGATATCCCAAGAGGCGTGGCCCCCTGACTTCTCCGTTCTGACCGACAGGGCATCATGGGCCTACCCTCCCTGTGAATTTCAGACTGATTGGATGTGCAGCCCAGCTGTCGTTGGGATGACTCAGACTCTCGAGATTGCATTCCTTGCCACAGTCCTAGGAATGATTCTATCCCTGCCTCTGGCGGCCGCAGCAGCGACTAATCTGGCACCTCCGCTACTGGCCCAGTCAATCAGGCAACTGCTGGCCGCCCTTAGGGTGCTACCATCCTTGATTTGGGCCCTAATTTTCGTGATACTGGTGGGAATAGGCCCTCTTGCTGGCGTCCTAGCTATGACGATGTATTCGGTCGGGTATCTAGGGAAGTTACAGTACGAGGCCTTGGAAGGAGTCAGCCGCGAACCACTGGAGGTGGCGCGTACCATGGGCCTGCCTCGATGGCAGGTGGCCCGGTTCTTCGCCATTCCAGAGGCTGCCAACTCGTTGCTAAGCCAGATGCTGTTCATGTTCGAGTACAATGTAAGGCACGGTTCAGTGGTTGGGCTTGTCGGTGCGGGAGGGATTGGCTGGTACATGCAGTACTACTTGGAACCGTTCAAGCTCTACGACAGGGTACTTGCACTGATTATCGTGATGTACGTCGTTGTGATTGTAATCGATCAGGTCTCCCTTAGAGTAAGAAGCCGATTCATAGACGATGAGCCGATGAGGCCGAGGTGGAAACAGGTCTTCCTGCCTTGGACCGACGGTTAATCCAGCTATGCCTGCGAAGAGTCGTCAGCCGTGATTCTAATCGCACCCTCATCATAGTAGATGTGAATGTTGTCACGGACCTTTGCAGTCAGAGAAGCCAGTGCCTCGTAGACCTCTCTCTCTTCGACCTTGAACGCTTCAGCAGCCCGCTTGGTAGACCATGGTATCTCTACGAAGTCGGAAGCTGAAATCCACTTCAACAGACGCAACTCAAACTCGGTGAGGTCCTCAAACGCCATCCGCTTCAACCTCCGAGAGTGCAACCCGGCAATCAATCCTTGCCGAAATCAGCCTTCGTATGAGTCAACCATCGCGCGTACTGCGTCTTCCACCGTCAACTCACCATCTAGAAGTCCCTCGAGGGCGGCGATGAATGGGACTTCAACTTCCATTCTGCGCGCTCTGTTGTTGAACATCCTGCATGCACGTACTCCTTCAGCGACCATGTGCATCTCACCTTGTGACTCCTCTAATGAGAGCCCCGAGCCCAACTTCTCCCCCAGAGTTCGATTTCTGCTGCGCGGACTGGTCGAAGTCACGTACAAATCACCGATTCCGGCCGGACCAAATGCAGTTCCCGCCTCAGCCCCCATAGCTTTGAGCAGCATGATTCCCTCACTGAATCCAGATAGGACCAGAGCGGCCTTGAGGTTGTCACCGCCTTCAGGGTG
>CAYMRU010000105.1:0-3187 GCA_964392975.1 uncultured Candidatus Poseidoniales archaeon
AAGGCAGGTAAGCAGAGCGAGAAGCATCGGATGTACTTCATCGTCGTAGGTGAGGCCTTCGGCGATGACGAGCCGATAGTACAGTTCAGCAACCCAGGTCCGAACGATAATCAGAAAGATTCACTGGTTACAATCTCAGGTACTCTGATTTCCGGTGCCGAGAACAGTGATGTGGTTATCGAAGTCGCTCTGACAGAGGCTGTTCTTGACTACACACCGACTCAGAAGACTACCCAGAAGTCGATTGGCAAGTTCAATTCCACAGAGCCTCTGGCTGACGGCCAACAGTTCACAGTGACGTTGGACATTTCTGATCTCTACCAAGAGGTCGGTGTTGCGGCTACTGTTTATGTCAGAATCGTCGAGGGCGACGGCAGCAGATACGATCTTTCACAGGAATTGGCCATCACTCTGGTTCCTAAATTGCCAGACGAAGAAACAGACGAGGAGGGAGATAGTTCCAACATGCTCATCTTCGCTGGGGCAGGTGTGCTAGTCCTAGTACTCGTGGTAGTAGTAACTATGGTAATGAGAGGACGTGGCAGAGACGACGATGGCTCAGACAGCGTCGAGCAGTTCGGCGGCGTAGAGCAGATGGATCCGGTGGAGGCATACGTCCAACAGATGGTCGCTTCTGGGTACGATGAGCAGACTGCTAGAACCTATGCCCAACAGTACTACGCATCATACTATGAACAGCAACGGAAGGGTGGCGGCTGACCCGAATTTAGCCTAGACGCAACTTGAAGTGCTTGCATATGGAGCGGTAGCCATGGACATATCCGGGCACAGCACCGTCGCCGACCTTTCTCTTTCATCCTCCGGCGAGAAGAAGGTTGCATGGGCCCGTAGCAGGATGCCCGCCTTAGCCGCTCTTCGCAAGGCCGCTGAGCGCGACCTGCCCCTAGAGGGTCACAGAGTGGCAGGCTGCCTACATGTCACCAAGGAGACAGCAGTGCTGATTGAGACGATTTCGGCTGCGGGTGCTGAGATAAGTTGGTCCGGCTGCAATCCCCTTTCGACTCAGGATGACGTTGCAGCATGGCTAGCTAGTGAGGGCTATGGAGTCCACGCCTGGCACGACCAGTCAACAGAGGACTTCTACAAGTGCATAGACAGGACTCTCGATTTCAAGCCGACTCTGACACTCGATGACGGGGCCGACCTAATCTATCGCGTGCACAGTTCCTTCACCGAACTCGCCGATGGAATCATTGGAGGTACCGAGGAGACGACTACCGGAGTGCACCGATTGAGGGCGATGGCGGATGCAGGAGAACTGATGTATCCAGTGATAGCTGTCAACGACGCTGAAACAAAGTGGGACTTTGACAATGTCCACGGTACTGGCCAGTCCACCATTGACGGAATCATCAGGGCAACTAGCGTACTTCTCGCCGGCAAGGATTTCGTAATCGCAGGTTACGGTCATTGCGGCCGAGGCCTAGCTGCGAGAGCCCGTGGCATGGGAGCTAACGTAATCGTAACTGAGATTGACCCAATTGCTGCATTGAGAGCCGTGATGGATGGTTTCAGGGTGATGAGAATGGACGATGCTGCGGAACTGGGGGACATCTTCTGTACTGCAACCGGAATGAAAGACGTAATCGTGAGCAGGCATTTCGATTCGATGAAAGACGGAGCCATAGTTTGCAACACAGGACACTATGACTGCGAGATCAGTATCTCTGACTTGGAGGCCGGATCGATGAGGTCTAATCAAATCAGAGAGAACAACGAGGCCTTTGAGATGAAAGACGGCCGCACTATCCACTTGCTGGCTAGAGGGAGGCTAGTCAATCTGGCAGCGGCAGAAGGCCATCCCAGCGAGGTAATGGACATGTCATTCGCCAATCAGTTCCTAGCTCTTTGCAGACTCGCTTCCGAGGGAGGTGATTACGAGAACACAGTCTACGACATCAGCCCTGAGCAGGATACTGAACTGGCGACACTCAAACTACAGACAGCCGGTGTCGCTATCGACGAGCTCACGCCCGAGCAATCGGCGTACCTAACTGACTTCAGTGCCGGAACCTAGTCCTCGATGGGCTCAAGTTCTGAATCGCCCCACCATTCTTCAGTCTCCGAATCCCCTGAGTCCGTGAGTTCGCTCACTGAGATTGTGAAATCCGGGAGTTCAGGCTTCCACCTCATTGGCATCTTGTCTCCGGATTCAACTATCAATTCCAATCGCTCACCCAATGCAGGCATCCGATTGGAGATCATGGCATTGTACAACTTGCTGTACCTGATTTCCTCAGGTATGCAGACGCCGCCCGCAGTAGTCTCGTAATCGATCGCTCTATCGAGATCCAAGGCGTGCCTGTTTAACTTGTGCAGAATACCTGACAACATTCTCGTGAGTATCATGAAACTGGCCAGGATTAACAAGAACACGAGAATGAATCCCCATGTCGTTCCTCCTATCAGAGTCATCATTGCGGTCCCGATAATGAAGACTATTGGAGCAATGAATGTGATTAGGAAGAAAGTAGGAGAAATCGGCTTACGTTTCTTCATGTTTCCGATTATCTTCCAGCGCGGATGCTTGGGATTCTGAGGCCTAAATATCTCATCCTCCTCCATCTTAGCAGCCCTAGAGACCATCCTGTTTACCGCTTCCATCTGGTCCAATTGCTTGCCTGTAGCAGTTTCCAAATCTTCGCTGTAGAGCTGCTCTAGCAAAGCAGCGCACTCGTCATACAGCCCCATCCTGACGAGGATGGCAATCTGCTCAATCAGGGGCGCGACCTCGTGCGGTGCGAATTCACGCCTCTCCTGCCACCAAGCCAGACCCTGCTCCAACATTCCTAGGTGATCGACTAGAAGGACACCGCCGAGTTTCCACGGGTCGAACGGCTCGGGATCCAGTTCGACAACCTTGCGCAGTGCAGCCATTGACTTGGCTGCCTGAGAGAGGTCAGGCATCTCCTGCCTACCCCTACTGTCTGGCGGCAGAGACCAACGGGCAACTCCCATCCAACCGTCTACGTGAGCGGGGTCGATTTCTACGACCCTAGTCGCAGTATCTAGAGCTCTGGCCCTATCTCCACTCTCCTCTGCCTCCAAAGCGTCGAGCCAGAGCATCTCGGCAGTATCGGCCACATCTGATGCTATGGCTATAGATGCATGAATGCTCGGGTCAGTCAACGTCCGCCTCTTCGACCCCTTCCCTGATTTCGCGGCG
>CAYMRU010000106.1:0-3182 GCA_964392975.1 uncultured Candidatus Poseidoniales archaeon
ACAGTAGAATTCGTGAACTGATTTTCCGGTCTCGCTGTTTCGAGCCCCTTGGGGCTCGCCCGGCGTGCTTAAATGGAGTCTGTCGGTCGCCGAGTCGCTTCGAGGGAGAGTCATGGCTATCGAGAGTTCCAATGTAGGGCCTGTCGAGGAGACAGTCCAAGGCTGGCAGGATGAGATTGAGAGTCGAGTCCGAGGACTGCAAACCGGCTCCTATGCTCGTATCCTAAAGATGGCTCGAAAGCCGTCTAAGCAGGAGTTCCGCCAGACCGTCATCGTCTGCGGAATCGGTATGTTCGTGCTAGGCGCCATCGGCTTCGTAATGCTGTGGCTGATGGACAGCGCGTTCCCGTCCTTCTTCGACTGGCTGACCAACTGATTGGGTGATTCAATGTCTGAAGCGTTCACTGTCTACGTCAGAAACGAGGAGAGTGTTCTGCTGATGCAGCGCGCCGACGGAGTCGCTGATTTCCCCGGCGCTTGGGACGGCATCTATGGAATCGGTGACCCCGAAGACATAGATGCAGTCGTTGCTAGAATTACCGAGGTCACCGGAATCGGGTCTGAGAATCTACAGTTCGTCCGCTCTGGCGATGCGAGGGGTCTGGCTTTCGGAAACCGCCTCAACGATGTCACTCCGATGTTCTTCGTGAGCTCTGTCAAGGAGATTGATGCACGCGGTCTGTACAAGGGATTCGAATGGGTCGACCCGGGCAACATCGGGACCAAGGAGTATTCGACTCCCCAACTCAGTGACATGTATGGCGACGTCGCCTCTTACCTCTATATCCTCAAGACCTCAATCGGTCAAGAGCAGAACGTCGCAAATGAGATTCAAGCAAGACTCTCTGGAACCGGTTCTCTCAAGGACATACAAGACGAGATCTTCGGAGTTCTCAGCCCGCACTTCATGCGTGGCTACATCTTCGTCGAAGCCTCTGCCATGCACCATGTCGAGAAGCTGATCGGCAGGGTCGGTGTTTCTACTACTCCGATGAAGAACTGTAGGAAGGTGCTCGACGGCGAGTCGCCACTCGGTGATGTACTGCCGTACCTCGAGCCAAAGGCGGCTACCACAGGGATTGAGGAGGGCAGCATCGTGGAGATTCACGGCGGTGCCTTCCGCGGACAGGCTGCCCGAGTGACCAGAGTGACCGAATCCAAGGAGGAGGTCACAGTCGAACTGTTCGAGGCCGCTGTGCCAGTCGCCCTGACTGTGCGCGCCGACCAAGTCAGAGTGACTCAGCGAGTCGAGTAGCGCTTCTGGTACGCCCTTCGGGCGTTGCATCACTCTCAAATAGGGAAAGCAGGTCGGCGGGGCGCACCCAAAGGAGGTAACTACGCATGTCTGCACGTAATGAGACACCACACAAGGTGATTCAGATACTAGGGCAGAAGACCTGTAATGGCTCATGGGAAGAGGCTACGGAGAACCTCACCATGGACCAGGTGAAGCAGATTGCTGAGGATCAGTCTGACCGACTGACTGGAGCAAATCTGTACGCACGATGCCGCGAGGTAATGGGCACATGCGTCTCGATGAGGGTGAATGTGGAGGGCATGGCTCCGAAGGATGCGCTCCAAGCAATGAGTGAGGGAAAATTTAGCGAACATTTCAGTTGATATTCACGAGTTGCGGGAGAGGGTTTCCTCGTTGACCGCGGAGGTGAGAAAAAATGCAAGAAAACATTCAGACCGCGATTCAACGCGCCCTCGACGAATCTCCAGAAAGGAAGTTCGTAGAATCGGTTGAGATTTCTTTCACTCTGAGGGACGTCGACCTTAAGAATCCAGCAAACAGGATTCAGGAGGAAGTCAGGCTGCCTTCAGGACGCGGTAAGCCGATCAAGATCTCCATGTTCGCCGGCGGCGAGATGGCTACTAAGGCCAAGGCCGCTGGAATCGATGTGATTGACCCTGCCACCATCGAGGACCTCGGTGGCAACAAGCAACTCGCACGCAAGGTCGCCAACAAGAGTGACTTCTTCCTCGCTGAGATTCCTCACATGGGAACCGTGGGTCGTTTCCTCGGTGTGGTTCTGGGTCCACGCGGCAAGATGCCTCGCCCAGTCCCTCCGAACGTAGACCCAGGTATGATCGCGACCGGACTGAAGAATACCTCAATCGTTCGCTCGAGAGACAGAATCACTTTCCACAGCGCATTCGGCTCACGCGAGCAAGGCCTCGATGACCTGACCGCCAACGCAGTGGCAATCTGGGACAGGGTGATGTCAAAGCTTGAGAGAGGAGCAGGGAACATCCGCTCATGCTACATCAAGACCTCAATGGGTCCGTCAATCAAGGTGGAGGTGGTAGAATGATTTCTGCCAAGGCCGCACCCTGGAAGAAGGACCGTGTCTCGGAGCTTGCAGATATTCTCTCGGGCGAAGGCGTCGTAGGTATCGTGGATATCGGAGGAGTCCCTGCCAGCAACATGCTCGACATGCGCAGCACGCTGAGAGGGCGGTTGACTCTGACTATGTCCAAGAAAACCCTAATGAGGCTGGCTTGGAAGCAGGCTGGACTCGATGAGAAGGGACTGGAGGGCCTGTTCGAGGGTGCCGTCCAGCCTTGTATCGTACATTCCGATGCCCTGAGCTCATTCGAGTTGTTCGCTGAGCTGGAGAAGACTCGTCAGGGCCGTGCTGCCAAGGAAGGCGAGGCGGCTCCTGTAGACATCGTCGTCGAGAAGGGGCCGACTGAGTTCGGACCCGGACCAATCGTTGGTGAATTCAACGCTGTGGGCATCCCAGCCAAGATAGACAAGGGCAAGGTTGCCATTCAGAAGACCGTCACAGTGGTGAATCAAGGTGAGGAAATCTCCGGTGATCTCGGAATCATGCTTGCCAAGTTGGGAATCAACCCGATTGAGATCGGTCTCATACTGATTGGAACCATAGAGGATGGGGAGTTCTTCCCTGCTGCCTCTTTGGATCTCGACTTGGATGGTGTGCGAAACGACATCATCACTGCCACATCAGGCGCATTCAATCTCGCATGTAACACAAGGTGGTTCTCAACCGTCACCATGCCTACACTGCTGTCCAAGGCCAGCAGCGAGGCGATGGCTGTTGCAGTAGAAGCGGGTGTCGTCAACGACGAAACCGCTTCGCTGTTCATCTCGCGCGCGAACGCGCACGCTATGGCCATAGCCGGCCAGTTAGATTCCTCGGCTCTCGATGAGT
>CAYMRU010000107.1:0-3143 GCA_964392975.1 uncultured Candidatus Poseidoniales archaeon
GAGGATGGCTCAGTCGAGGCAGAAGATGAGGAGAGTGCTCTGGCGTGGATAACTGACCTGCAAGAGAAGAACCCCGAGTACCACTCAGACAGGATGGGACACTATCGCAAGAAAGTTAGAGACTCACTCTCTGAGCACGGCAATGCACTTTGGGTCCTACATGACTCAGCTCAGGACAATCTGAAAAGACTCGCAGATGTAGGGGTCGGACTGGTAATTCTTGATGAGTGCCATCATCTGTTGGACCATTGGGGCAGAGTGCTCATCGAGATGATGGAATTCCTCGGCAATCCTATCGTTCTAGGACTGACGGCCACACCTCCTGAAACGGCTAGCGACTCCTCAGCCAGCCGATACCTCGACTTGTTTGGAGAAGTCGATTATGAAGTTCCAGTACCTGCACTTGTGCGCGACAACAACTTATCTCCCTACCAAGATTTGGCATACTTCGTGCGCCCATCTCCAGATGAACTGAGATACATCGCCAATGTTGATGAGGACTTCAAGAGCCTAATGAGTCAGTTAAGAAAAGGCCCAGAGGATGCCAAGGGCCGCACACCTAGGCTTGAGGTATGGCTCGCCAGAGTCCTAGACGGACTGATTCTGCCTGGAGGGAAAGTGAAGGATTGGAAATCATTCCAGAGAAGGGATCCGCGACTTGCTGATGCTGCTAGGGCATACTTAGCAGCAGGAGGGCTAAATCTACCTTCAGATATCCCTCCTCCATCGGCTGAACTTGTGTCCACTGGTAACAGTATGGATATTCTGATTACGATACTTGATCGCTACATCAGAAACGGGCTGATGAGGTCTGAGAGTACTGAGGACCACGCCCTTGCAGATGATGCGAAGAGTAAGTTGAGGATGTTGGGTGTGCAAATCACCGGTAGCGGCCCGAGATTGTGCGCATCCCCTGTCGGCAGAGTGATGGCATATGCTTCTGCCAAGTATGATGCGCTCAGAGAAATTCTAACCGCAGAGATGCAGGCTCTTGGCCCCGACATCAGGGCAGTAATCGTGACCGACTTCGAGAAGACTTCAGCCACCGCATTGGTCGAGGGAGTGCTCGATGATGATGCAGGTGGGGCGGTTGCAGCTTACCGGGCTGTACTCGGAGCCGAGTCTACAGACCGGCTGGATCCGGTTCTAATGACGGGAACTACAGTACTGGTGGATGATGACCTACTGGAGAAGATATTCCCACGATTTGAGCAATGGGTCTTAGACAGGAATCTAGACGTCAAGTTCGATCATGTTGAGAGGGGAGAATACTTTGAGATTCGAGGCAAGGGCAAGGATTGGCTACCTCGTTACTATACGATGATGATTACAGAGTTATTCCAAGAGGGGATGACCAAGTGCATCGTTGGGACAAGAGGGCTACTTGGAGAGGGATGGGATGCAAGCAGAATCAACGTACTAGTCGACCTTACTACAGTGACCACCAGCATGAGTATCAATCAACTGAGAGGCAGATCGTTCAGACTTGACAAGCAATGGCCTGAGAAAGTGGCCAACAATTGGGACATAGTCTGCCTAGCGGATGAGTTCTCTAAGGGATTTGATGACTATCTACGCTTCAAGCGCAAGCACAAGCAACTGTATGGAGTCTGTGATGACGGGGCTATTGAGAAGGGTGTAGGGCACGTTCACGCCGCTTTCACGGAGGCCAAACCAGAAGGTGTCTCTGAGACTATGGAGATCTTCAACGAGGAGATGCTGATGAGGGCCAAGAACCGGCCCCTGACAAGGGAGTTATGGGGAATCGGACAGCCCTTCAATGCAGTTCCCAGAGAAGCCATTGAGATCAAAGGATCTTTGGAAGGAGGATTCCCTACTGCAAAACGAATCGGCCTTGCGGAATGGTCTGATGAATCTCTGGTCCAGGCCATTGCCAATGCCGTAGCAGCCTCACTACAAGCTCTAGGTCACATAGGCTTTGATGCCAAGGTAGGAGGAGGAAGTAGAGGCGGGGGTTGGTTGAGAGCCTATCTCGAGGATGCCACAGAGGAGGAGTCAGAGATTTTTGCAGAGGCCATGCAAGAGGTACTAGGGCCCTTGGAAAATCCCCGTTATGTCATCCCAAGAGAAGTCAAAATCATCAGTGAGACCTGGCTCAGTGAAATGCTTCCTGAAGTCATCGCCAAGTACTTCCGCAAGAAGAAGAACACCTTGGCAATGTATCATGCAGTTCCCAAGCGGCTGTGCCGCAATATCGAGGATGCCAAGGTGTTCGAGGAGCAGTGGAACTTCAAGGTCAGTCCTGGTGAGGTGATGTATGGTCACAGCAAGAGCGGTAAGGAGACGGTTAGCACAATCAAGAAGGCAGGATTGTCCCCGACGACTTCCTTCCACCGAAAGAGCGTCTTCCTGTGATTAGTTTGCACATCCATCGCAATCTATGCTGGAGCCGGCGTGCTCCGAGCAGAACCTGTTTCGGCAGGTGTAGCATCGGAAGTCGAAAGCGGTGACTCCAACAGAGCAACCGGGGTGGCCACAGGAATCCCCAGTGGGCTCAGAAACCGATGAAATCTTGCTCTCTATATTTTGCACAGTCTCTGCCTTGGTTCTCGACTGCTCGTCCGAATCATATCCCTTCTCCCACCAGTCGTCACCGATGGTCTCTCCTTCGTCGGATGTTTGGGACTCCTCAAGTCCAAGTGTCTTGATTACGTAGGGGCTGTCGAAGAATCGTCCCACATCCGATTCAGGGACTCCCCAAATTTCTGACAGCCTCTGTCTTCCATCTTCTCGAGATTTTATTGCACCTCCACGAGCCTGGATATATCCAATCAATCTGTCATAAGCTCGAATGTAACTGGGTGCAAGTTTTCGGTTAAGATCTAGTGGCTTCCGAGGATAGTATCGCCTCGTGTCCGGATACGCCTCGGCCGACTCGCTTTTGATGAAAAACCAATAGAACAAGGCGAGGATGATTATTGTCTGCACAGGATAGTTTGCCAAACCCCAAATTATGGCCCCACAGATGTAGAATATGGCTTCGATGTCACTCGCCAACTAGCACAACTCCTTCGAATGACCCCGGCGCTGTCCCGGCGCCGGGGTCGGGTGAGGTACCTACCTTCCGTTGCGGTACGCAACAGCAGTCATTGCCCTCGCGGGCTCCTTCTTCGGGACAATAC
>CAYMRU010000108.1:0-3128 GCA_964392975.1 uncultured Candidatus Poseidoniales archaeon
GCATCTAGGAGTACATCCACGCCTCTTTCTTGCAGCCGCTGGGTCAACTCCTCGAAAGGCATCTTAGTTCCGGTCGGACTGGTGATGGTATCGATCAGTGCCAGAACCGTCCTATCCGTGACGGCCTCCATGATTAGGTCGATGACCTGCTCAGGTCCATCCAGTCTGAACGGGATATCGACTACAACTGTCTTGGCGCCAAATCGCCCGGTAACATAGTCGACTGCGTTCCAGCACGCTTGGTAAGAATGGTCAGGTACGATTATCTCGTCTCCGGGCTTAAGGTCGAGACTCCTGAGAACGGTGTTCACTCCTTGAGTAGCGTTACTGACGAATGTCAAACCATCCACATCGGCGTTCAGCATATCCGCTACAGCCGCCCTAGATTGGTCCCACAGGTCTGAATATTCTCTCTCAAAGAATCTGACCGGATCCCTCTCCATAAGACTCCTGATTCTCGCTTGTTCCTCTAGCACCGCTATTGGGGTGGCTCCGAAGGAGCCATGGTTCAGGAATACAGTATCTGGATCCAGAGACCAGTATTGAGCGAGATTACTTCTGCGCGGCAGGCTCATGCCAGCATCCCCTGAGTCCATTCGACTGGCTCCAAGGGAGTTCTGCCAAGATGCTTCTCACAAGTTTCGATGAGTGCTTCTTCCATCCTTTCAAGTCCCATTTCTCTGCCCTGCGAATCGGTCTTGTACCCCAGTTGTGACAGGCTTGTGTGAACGCCAGCAGTCATGCCGCATCCCTCAAGGTCCTCCACCCGGGTCCCGGGTGTACTCACATTGATCGACATACCATGTCGACTGACCCAGTGCAAAAATGAGAGCCCGATTGAGCAGATTTTATGCCCATCGACCCATGCTCCTTGCATTGACGAGTCCTTGTACGCACTGATACCACACTGATCGAGCGCATCGATTGCCCAGTCCTCCAGTATGCCGATGATTGTACGAACACCCTGCTCCTCGACTTCCCACTTGATGATTGGATATGCAACCAGTTGGCCTGGCCCATGCCAGGTGATTCCCCCGCCCCGGTCAGTGTTCACTGTCGGGTAGCCTTCGACTACCACGCCATCGCGAATCGCCTTAGGTCCGACAGTGACGACTTCAGGGTGTTCAACCATGATGATGGTGTCAGGAATCCGATCCTCAATTCTCAGTTGCTGGAGCCGCTTCATCTCTTCGGCCATAACAGTATGCTCTACCATCCCCGCTCTGAGGATTCTGACATCTCCCATTCTCGCACCTCAGGTAATATGGATTGCATGTCCGAGTGTCTTCAATACGCTCTCATGGAAGGCCTCCGACATGGTTGGATGGGCGTGAACCGTTCCAGCCACATCTTCTAGCAATGCTCCCATTTCAAGCGCGAGGACGAACTCAGAGTGCAACTCTGCGATGTGAGTTCCGACCGCTTGAACTCCTAGAATCACGTGATCCGACTCTCTAGCTGTGACTCGGATGAATCCTCCAGTCTTCTCTGCCTCGATGCTGAGTGCTCTCCCGCTAGCAGCCAGTGGGAATTTGCCCACGATGACATCCTCGCCACGCTCCTTGGCTTCGTCAGGAGTCAGCCCCACAGAGATGATTTCAGGTTCAGTGAATACGATTGCAGGGATAGCGACCTTGTCGAACTCGCGCTCGTGTCCGGCGATAATCTCGGCCACCATCTCTCCCTCGGCGCTGGCCTTGTGAGCAAGCATCGGCTCACCGGCCACATCACCTATTGCGTAGACCCCGAGGACCGAGGTACGGCACTTACGATCGATTCTGATGAATCGGCCTGAGGCATCCATTCGAACACCCATGTTCTCCAATCCCCATCCTTTGGTGTTCGGCCTTCTTCCTACTGTAACTAGGATCTTGTCGACCTTGATTGACTGCTCTTCACCACCTTTCTCGAAAGTTAACTCGACTTTTCTCGCCGCCCCCTTGCCCTTAATCTCGGCACCTCTAGCCAGAGCATTGGTGTGTACTGTGACCTTGTGCTTCTTGAGCCACAATTCAAGCGGCCTGCGAATCTCTTTGTCCATTATGGCTAGAATACTGTCCAGACCTTCGACAACAGTCACTTCTGTGCCGAGTTTGGTAAGAGCGCACCCTAATTCGAGTCCGATGTATCCGCCGCCTACTATGGCTACGCTCTTGGGCAGACTATCCAAGTCGAGTGCTCCAGTTGATGAAATGATGAATTCCTCATCGCACGGCATGAATGGCAGATCAATGTGACTGGAACCAGTTGCGATGATGACGTTCTCCGCTTCGATATTGACTTCTCCATCAGTTGTCTCAACAGTACAACTCTTTGGTCCGGTGAAGTTGGCCCATCCGTTGATCAACTCTGCCCCAGCAGCCTTCAGAAGACCCTCTACTCCCTTGTTCAGCCGGTCTACGATGTCATCCTTCCAGGAGACGAGTGCGGCCATGTCTACTCCCGGAGTACCATCAACTGAGAGCCCCATGTGGCCGCCCTCTGCGCTGTGCTGCTGCAAGGCCTCGAAACGCTCTGCTGCGTGAATCATCGCCTTGCTAGGGATGCAGCCTCGAATCAGACAAGTCCCTCCGGCCTTGTCCCCTTCCACTACTACCGTATCAAGTCCGAGTTGACCGGCTCTGATGCCGGCGACATAGCCGCCCGGTCCGGCGCCTACGACTAGGACCTGACATCTGCGAGTCTGAGCCATACCAACCTCACATGAAAATCAGGGCAGGGTGCTCAAGGAATCTCCTGAGGTGCTGAATCAAGGCTGCCCCATCAGCTCCGTCCACCACTCTGTGGTCGAATGCGCTTGACAGGTTCATGATTTTGCGAATCACAATCTGTCCGTCTCTGACGACTGGCATGTCGCGAGCCTTGTGGACGCCTAGAATGGAAACCTCTGGGTGGTTGATTATCGGGGTAGCACCCAAGCCACCTTCTCTGCCCAGACTTGTGATGGTGAAAGTGGAGCCTGAGAGGTCATCGAGGCTTGCGCTACCGTCCCTCGCTGCTCCCGAGACTCTCTGCATCTCAGCGGTAGACTGCCAAATATCGAGTGACTCTACATGCTTGACGACGGGAACATACAGTCCTCTATCGGTCTGAGTCGCAATACCTAGGTGGACTCCACCGTGTCTGCT
>CAYMRU010000109.1:0-3128 GCA_964392975.1 uncultured Candidatus Poseidoniales archaeon
AAAGGTAATAAATCCCGAAAGACCATGTTATTTAAGCGTGACAGTATAAACAAAAGTGGTTAAATCGATGTACTGAGAGCCATTCGGCTCTGTATTGGACATTGAGAATGATGAAATAGAGCCCTGTGTTGACAGAGGTTGAGGACGGTGAGTGTTAGTGTCGAAGAGTTGGCCGCCCAAGCGGGTTAGTCTTACACCAGGTAAGAGGGTACTCTTCCTGACCAAGGATCTGGGGCTCATTCGAAAGCAGCTCTATGAGGGTCTCGATTTGAGAATGGAGGATCTCCAAATAGACGATCTTCTAGATGACATAAACACCGATGTGATGACCCCCGCTTGGGTATGTTTCGACCACGACCCTGCTATATTGGCAGAGAATGCCTACGCAGGACTTCTGCATGAAGGTCGTCGTGTCTTTGAGCCACGAGCATTGAAGGATGGCGGGTTCGAAGTCATAGTGAGCGGTCATCGAAAGGGAACGGGGAGTAGTAGAGAGACCGCCGCCCAATGTGAGCGATGGTCTGGCATTCGTATTGTGATTGCTGCTTCCTTTGCTCCTATTCACGAGCGCAACAACATCAACCTCGGTCAGCTGATGGGAGATTATGCGATGCTCAAGCGTCTACAGAACGGGGAGAGTATCGAACTAACCGAATTCACAGGAAATTACGATTCTGTTACCCGACTGATTATCGAGAATGGGGGAATCTTTCCCTTTGCTAAGCAATTGAAGGCTGGAGAAGTGGAGTTGCCTGCCGTTAGCACCGAGCAAATTCCAATGACGATGGCTGAGAAGATGATTTCCAACAAGTTGCTCGGCCAAAATGGAATGCGTGGTTATGTCAAACCGGGAGATGCGGTACTGGCGCAGGTCGATGGAGGGTATTCTCACGAATTTACCACCGCTCAGGTACACAACTTCCTAGCTGCAGAGTATGGCGAGGATTACTCGTTGCCAAACCCTCCAAAGTTCGCGGTGTTCGAGGATCACCTATTGTATGCGACGGGGGTCTCAAGGTTTGCTCGGTTTGGGGACAAGATCCAGACATTACGTGACTTACAGGTCTCATTCCAGCAGCACACCGGTGTGAGAGACTACTCAGCGGTTAACGGCGTTAGTCCGGGCATCTGTCACCAAGTCGCGCGTGAGGAATTCATCGATGTTGGTGACTTTATCCAAGCAACTGACAGTCACACCTGCATGGGTGGCGCAAGCAATGCTCTGACGTATGGAGTGGGCTCAACTGAATACGCCAATTTAGTTCACAACCAATTCGCATTCGTCAAGGTTCCAGAGAGTATTCGCTTCGAATTGGTAGGGAGTCTAGACCCCGGTTGTACAGCCAAAGATGTGATTCTGCACATCCTTTGGAAATACGCATCTCAGTCTGACACCCTAGACCGTTCAATGGAATTCGGGGGACCTGGTTTGGCTTCCATATCCATGGATGAGCGGGCGACTCTCTGCAACATGGCCACAGAGTGCTCTGCAAAGACTGGAATCTGTGAGCCTGATGATTTGACCGTCGAGTGGTTATTGGAAAGGCGAGATGATTTGACAGAAGATGAGATTCGCTCTGCTTTTGTTCTTCCAGATAAGAACGCAGCCTACCACGGAGGCGTTCATACGATTGATCTGTCTGCGATTCGTCCCATGGTAGCACACCCCGGAAATCCTGATGCAGGAATCCCATCCGATCCGACAAATGGAGCATACATCGAGGATCTAGGAGATGTCAAGATTGACATCGCATATGCTGGCTCTTGCACCGCCGGTAAGGATGATGATTTCGCATACTACGCAATGGTTACTCAGGCTGCTCTGGATGCTGGATTGACAGTAGCAGATGATGTTGATTGTTACATCCAGTTTGGATCTAAGACAGTCAAGGATTTGTCAGCGCGGAATGGGTGGAGTGAGTTGTTTGAGCGTGCTGGTGTCAAACTCATCGACCCGGGTTGTGGTGCTTGTATTGGTGCTGGACCGGGTGTTTCTGAGCTAGAGGACCAAGTCACAGTGTCTGCAATTAATCGCAATTTCCAGGGGCGTTCAGGACCGGGTAAACTGTATCTCGCAAGTCCACTGACAGTCATGGCTAGTGCTTTCACAGGCAAGATTACTGCTTGGCATCCCGATTTGTTTGCACAGAGTTAAGAGCGTCCCTAGTCCGGGGTCTATCATCCAAAAGAGGCCCCGTGCCATTCGGGTATGGGAGGACCTGATGGAGGGTTGCGAATGAGTGAGGAAAATCCACCGCCCGGAAAGCAGAAGCAGATAGCAATAAGCGAATTTTTCGAGAAGAACAAACACTTTCTCGGTTTCGACTCTCTACAGAGATCGATTATCACCGCTGTTAAAGAGGCCGTCGACAATTCTCTCGACGCCTGTGAGGAAGAAAGAATCCTACCAGACATCAAAGTCGAGATAAATCGGCTCAAAGGAGATCGATTGGAATTGATTTCCCAAGACAATGGTCCGGGCATACCTCGCGGCGCAATTGAGCATGTATTCGGAAAGTTCCTCCTCGGCTCAAGGTTCCACGCTATACGCCAGACGAGAGGGCAGCAGGGAATTGGGATTACTGGAGTGGTGATGTACTCACAACTCACCACCGGGGGCAGGACCACTGTCGTCTCAAAGGTGAAGGGGGAGTCTTCGGCAGTCTATGTCGATCTGGGAATTGACACACGCAAGAATAAGGCAATCAAGTCGGGTGAACGTAGAGATGTATGGATTGATGAAGGGACTGGAGAGGAGGTTGCTCATGGCCTCAGAATCAGGACCGAGATGAAGGCCAAGTATCAGAGGGGGCGGCAATCGGTCTACCAATACCTCAGAATGACTTCGATTGTCAATCCACACGCATCAATCAGCCTAGTCGTCCGTGACCGTGATGGAGATATAATCGAGGAAGGGCATTGGCCGCGAACCGCAGACAGGTTGCCCACTGTCGTGAAGGAAATCAAGCCGCATCCTCACGGCATTCACCTCGGCACGCTGCAGAGGATGCTTAGAGAGGCCGAAGAAAGGAAGATGACTTCCTTCCTTCGTCATAACTTCTCAGGAGTCAGCATGCGAGCCGCTAGAGAGATTCTGGGTAAGTCAGAATTGGAAGAGAGTAGGCAAC
>CAYMRU010000110.1:0-3107 GCA_964392975.1 uncultured Candidatus Poseidoniales archaeon
GGTGCGCGTACGAAGATAGAGTCGGTGTCAGAGTAGACTACATCGTAGCCCTCAACCTCGAGATCAGAGATAATCTTCCTGATGTTGTGTCTGGCCCACTCCGTGATGCTAGCACCGAGATCGGGGTGAGTGAATCGATAGAAGCTTGAAGCGAAGACGCCGTAGAACGAGTTCATCAGGATCTTCACAGCATATTGCAGTTGGTCCTGTAAGAAGGCCTCAGCCTCGTCTCCGGACTCTCTTGCGGCAGCCAGTGCTGCCTTGTGCTGATCACGACTGCTCATCAGTTGCTCAAGCAGACGAGGAACTAGTCCGAATCGCTTATCCTTGGACAGGTATCTAGTCTCGGTAGTAGGAGAGACGCTATACGAATCATCTGACGAGTCATCCCTAACCAGAGTAGTCGAGCAGATGTTGTTTGAGATCATGATTGATGGGTACATCGACTTGAAATCAAGCACAACAACCCATGGACTGATTCCGGCATCGACCTCGTGGACATATCCTCCTGCAATCTGATCTCTTCTTCGCGGCCCGGATTTCGTGGTCGGTACAGCCACGTTTGTCCTGTCAGCCAGTCTGATTACCAGTGAGTCTATCCATCGACTGGTAGTGTCTAGTGAAGCAGATTCGACTGTAGTTAGCGATACCGATGCCAGAGCCTCTTTGCGAGCTACAGACTGCAGTCGGTCAAGGATGTCGAGCGGAAGAATTGTGTCGCGGACACAGTACTCAAGGACCTCGTCTGGTCGCTCGGCCCACTCGCGGTCCATCTGGCTGGCATCGATGTCTAGTTTGTGCATTTCTTCGTCCTCGGGCCACAGGAGTTTCGACACATAACGTAGGGACTCTCGCTCAGGACGTAGGGTCTGACGGACCTGCCACCAAGCATCGAGTGGGATTCTCCCGGGAATTCGCCAGACTCGATTTGGTCGTCTTTCCGGGACGAGGCGTTTCGATTCGCTCTCCAGCATCGGCACTCTGCCCCATCCATAGAGTGAAGCGGCATCCATCTTCGAGCGGCCGGATAGGACGTCCATGCGCTCTAGCATACGAGGGAGATCGAAGTTGTCGATATTGTAGCCGGTTATGAAATCGGGATCTTCCGACCTGACTAGTTTGGTCAGTCCTTCCATGATATCGCCCTCATCACCTCTGAACGAGTGTTCACTGCGCTCTCCCGCCCTGTCGATAACAGCAGCAGCGCACAGGATACGATTGGATTGGATACTGGTCTCCAAATCGAAAGAGAAGGTGACGAATGGTGTTCTGAACGGCTCGGCCTTCGACAGATCTTCCAGGCTACAGGACAACACCAGGTCTGTAGGATAGAGGCCTGAGCCCCCGGCCTCGGCGATTCTGCCTGCGGCATTAGTGCGGTCACCGGTGGTTTCGTTTTGGGTCTCGGCCGGGGCTCTCTCGCCTGCCCATAGGACCTCTCCACGTGCGAGGATGTGCGGACCGAGGTCGCAGTCCAGTAGCAGCCTCTGAACAAACAGAATATCTGCGCTGGTCACATCCCACATATCTCGGATTCGCTTTCGCAGTCTCGGTACTGTATATGGCTGAGTGACCTCAACCTTCCAGTGAGGTTTTTCTCCCTTGTCGGTCCACAAATCCCCTAGAGGTGTGACTTCTACAACCTCATCCATTGAGCCTAGAAATTCCAACGCTGACTGTGCTTCATCTGCAGGTTGTGGACGGCCTGGCTGGGCTACCATCAGATAGGGGCGCAATCCCTGTACGAGGAGGGTCACAGAATGACCAGAGCGGGCTCTGCACCACAATTCGACTACAGTCTTGGGAGGTTTGTCTCCAGCGGAGCGATTGTCTCCATGGACAATGCACATCTCCTCCTCCCACTGCATATGCGCCCCTCGTTGTCAGGCTGTGCTCAGACGCCTTCAACCTATGTCAGGACGGGAGCACTAAACGATAGCGGACTGAATGAGCGGAACCGTTGAAAGCCGAGTCCCTCACCTCTCAGTTAATCGGGGTGCGCAGGTGCTGGATAACGACCTCCCAGAGATAGACTGGGACACCATGACTTTCAGTTACCAGAAGACCGATCGGATGTACATCGCGAACTGCAAGCAGGATGAGGAATGGCAACCCGGAGTGATGCAGGACTTCGCGGACATCAGCCTGTCTCCAGCCGCTGGGGTGCTCAACTACGGACAGGGTCTGTTTGAGGGCATGAAAGCCCAGAGGGCAGCTGATGGCAGCATCGTCCTGTTCCGCCCCGAACGTAATGCGATGAGGATGCGCGAGGGAGCCGAGAGACTTGGGATTCCGCCCGTTCCAGAAGCCATGTTCCTAGATGCCGTGCGCCAGACCGTGCTAGAGAATCTACGCTGGGTCCCACCGATGGGTAAGGGAGCGTTGTACGTCCGCCCGTTGCTGATGGGCAGCGGGGCAATCCTCGGTGTTGCACCTGCTCCTTCCTACCGCTTCCTAGTCTACGTCTCTCCGGTCGGTCCGTACTTCAAGGGCGGAATGAAGCCGATTGCACTGAAGATTTCTGATGAGTTTCATCGAGCCGCCCCGGGCGGCTCGGGTGGAGTCAAGGCGATTGGTAACTACGCTCCAGGAATGGTTCCTTCAAAGATGGCTAAAGCAGAGGGTTATGCCGAGATAATCTATCTCGATGCCGTCCATCACAGGTACATCGAGGAAGTCGGTGCAGCCAACTTTTTCTGTGTCAAGGACGGCGTTGTTTCGACACCTGAGCTGACCGGGACAATTCTACCAGGAGTAACCAGGGCATCGGTGCTAGAGATAGCAGCCGACCTAGGCTACGAAGTCAGGGAGGAGAAGGTCGATGTCGAGTACGCGATGGGTGCTGACGAGTGTTTCTGCGCTGGCACCGCTGCAGTAATCTCGCCAATCGGCTCAATCAGGTTCGGCGACCACCTCTATGAGTTCGGAGACGAGATTGGATCAGTCACCCAGAGACTGTACGACGAACTGACAGCTGTCCAGCAGAGAAGGATTCCCGACGAGCGCGGCTGGACCGTCACTGTCGAATAATCACTCTCTGACCAAGGCTTGGAAATAGCCTGCAAAACCAAATGGTAGTGCGGTGGGCCCGCCTGTGGCGGACCAAC
>CAYMRU010000111.1:0-3023 GCA_964392975.1 uncultured Candidatus Poseidoniales archaeon
CTTCGACCCCTTCCCTGGTTTCTCGGCTTCCATTTGTCTCTAGGATTAGGTCTGCGCTGTCTGCCCTTAGTTTTCCTAGATCCCTTTCCTTCTATTGGCTTCCTAGTGTCGCAGCGATTGCATATTTCTCTCTTGGCAAAATTGTGATTCTTGCATTTTGGACAGTTCCAGTCACCAGGCTTCATATTGGGGTTTTCGAAACCTTTTGACTTACCGGATTTATGTCCACGAGTATCTCTTCCACCACCACCTCTTGGTTTTGACTGCTCACAACCAGTTCGATTGCAGACTTTCTTGTTTGCAAAATTGTGATTATTGCACTTAGGACAGATCCAATCACCTGATTTATGTCCACGTGTATCTCCTCTTCCACCTCCACCTCTGGGCTTCGGCTGCTCACAATTTGTACGATTGCAGACTTTCTTGTTCGCAAAATTGTGATTTTTGCACTTAGGACAGATCCAATCACCAGATTTCACCGTAGAACTTCTGGAATTCTGTGACCTATCCTTCCCTCCTCTATATTCTCCCATTCGTCTTGGTTTTCTACTATCTCGCCTGTGCCGGGGTACAATCTCTACAGGCGAGCCGATGGCCTTCGAGCCATCTATCCCGTCTGCAAGGGGGTAGAGGTGAACCAGCGGCTCATCTGCGGGGCCGAGCACAGTCTCCACCTTACCCAGAGTCTTTCCCCCCGCAACACACAGTCTTGCTCCAAGCCTAGGCGGCTTCCCCTCAAACGAGATTAGCAGACCACCCTCATGGGACTCTCCCGAGACCCTGCCTTCGAAACTCACGCCTCAGTCCCGCCGCACTCCATACATGAGGGCTGCTACCACGGCAACTAGGACCAGCGGCAGACCAGCAGCAGGAAGCAGACCGCCATCTTCCTCTTCGCTGGGGGGTGGCTGGACCTGTTCGACCTCAAACAGGTGAGAGTTGTTCACAGTCTGAGGGACTTGAGAACACTTGCCAGATGAGTCGCATCCCTCAACCACAACAACATGCTCTCCCTCAGTCCACAGCCGGAAGTCGATGGGGGGCGTAGCCCAAGAGTTCCCAGTAGAACTGACAGACCCCGTATTTGAGCCATCAATCGACATGCTGAATGAGACCTCCTCACCGTCCGGATCACTGTACTGCCCCTGCATCGACCATTCAGGACCATCCCATTCAGAACTCGTTATGGTCAACAGAGGCGGAGAACTCTCCTTGACCAAATCGATGTCATAGATATGCTCCATGGAGTAGACATTCGAACTCGATGTAATCCTGACCCACACATCGACCTCACCGGGAACCACGTTTGTAGCCGGTAACTGCACAAGTGCTTCATCGGTGAAGGTGACACTCACCGAGGGGGATGTTTGACCATCCTGAACTAGAGCTAACTCGAGTTGTAACTCAGGCCATTGGGATGTCGGAGAGATGGAAATCGGGTGCGGATCGGACAGAGTTGTTTCGGATGAGCCGACAGAGAATGGGACACCTAGGTTCCAAGTCCTCTGGCCAGAACTCTGTCCTGCCGAATCGATTGCCTCGCAGGACACCTCTCCAGGACTTCCTCTAGGTATTTCAGCCCACCATGAGCGGTCAGCACCCTCACTCAGTTGCAGCGATGGCGCGCCAGTACATCGAACGTCCAAATGGGATACCCCACCCTCGTCTGAGAACCATGAGGATACATCATCCCAGTCTGCCCATACATGCTGACCCCCGCTTGGGGACGGGAACCACGCACCATCGACTGGAGCACCAACGATCCATTCTGGAGGTTCATCGACGGGAATAGGAGCAGTGGTGAAATCCGCGAACAAATCCTCTCCCAGAGGCCAATCGGCAATATCCGTATCCGGCAATATGGTAAATCGCAGACTACCGTCAGACTGCTCCTCTAGCGAGTAAGTGGAGGAACCATCACCCAAGCAGGTGCCACGAATCGGAGCAGGAATCGTAGACTCTTCTTCGAAACTCACATCCCTCCCCTCACATTCCTCCCACATATCTAGACGTAGGTCCTGAGTGTTTGGAAAGTTAAACTCCAGACTCGCTCTAGTCATGTTCGATGCGTTGAGAACTAGGGTGAATTGATTCCCATCAATTACACCTGGTATGGTCATCGTGGAATTCAACCAGAGTTGAATACGACACTCATCGATCCCATCAGAGGCTGGAATCGCGGTATCACAGTCACGACTCTCATCAGGAGTTACTGGTATCTCCTCACAGTCGTTACCGAAGGCGGATGTACAGTCTCTAATCTGCGAGTGTCTCGGAGGGATGATATTGAACTCCTGAATCTCGACTCCGTCTTCCTCCCAGCTGGTATTCTTCCAACTGACACCCTCGCCTCCTCTATGGTAATCTCCATCCCTGATGCCAATTCGAGTCAGGGTGTGCTCGATGCACTCGCTGGCCAGTGCTCTGAAAATCTCTCGCTCGTCGGTCGATAACCAACCGTCGCCTCCGTCGTTTGGGTCAATCTCGGCCATGAACTCGTCCATAGTCACCCTGATGTCATCGGCCAGCGATGAATTAATCCAAGCCACAGCGCGAACATTGGCAGACTGCCAATCCGGATTAATGTCGAAGACGAACTCCGCCTTGGTGTACTCAAACATGTCTTCAAAGGTAATTGAGCCGCATTGATCCTCCAGTGAACCGCCCCCTCCAAATTGTTCCATACGTAGAGACTCATCCTTGAGGTCCTCACCAGTCCGACCATCGCCGGGAGAAGCGAGACTCACCATTAGGACAAAGACGAGAGAGAGAGCAACGGCGGTCTGAACCCTCGTCATGAATCTTCTAGCGCAAGTGAGCATGATGATTCTATCGCAATCCTGAGTAATAGTTTAGGGAGGCCTAAACTTGATAACTGGTAGTGTATTCGGATATTTTAGGGTGACCTAAATAATGAGAAAGAGGACTATTGCCGGGATAGTATTGGGTTTATTGATTTGCGCGACATTGAGCGGGTGCCTTGGGCCCGAGGAAGAGAAGATTAGAATCGCTTTCAAGACTCA
>CAYMRU010000112.1:0-2998 GCA_964392975.1 uncultured Candidatus Poseidoniales archaeon
CCGCATTCATTCCCCTACCTAGATTCGTAATCAAAACCATGTTCGGTGAGATGGGAGAGAGGTTGACTCTGGATAGTCAGCGTGTCCTTCCAGACAGACTTGTCGAAGAAGGATACAAGTTCGTCCACGAGAATCTCGAAGATGGGCTGAGAGATTCTCTCGGGATGTGGCGATAGATCAGATAGGGGTCCTGAATCCCATGGCGCGGACAATGCACCAGCCAGTGCGGGCCTCAAACAGTGCGAATAAACCGCCTCCGAATGCTCCCAGAGGCAGTAGCCAGAGGGCGTTTAGGCCGGCTCCGACAAGTAATAGTGAGGCGGCTAGGAAGATGCCTGTCACTACCCCGAGCATCCCGAGTTTGAACCTCACCGCCTTGCCACGGGCATCGATATTGCACTCAAAGGCCATGAAGATGAGCGAATAAACTGAGGATAAAAACACTAGTTTCCCGCTTGGATTACAGAACGGGTTTTGAAAACGGCCTACTGCGAGGCTGAAGATACCGAATCTCTATGGATTAATCCCAGTACAGCTGGTGCAAGCACCATGCTAGCCAATAGAGAGAGGCCAATCATGATGGCACAGAACAGGCCGAAGGTCGAGAAGAAGCCCATCTTCGACTGATTTATCACCATGAATCCGGCTATGTCAGAAACTGCAGAACCGAACAGAGCTAGGCCGGATGCCCCGCCAACCGCGGCGATTGAGACAACAGGAGTGGAGCCTTCCTCACGCTCTTCGCGATACCTTTCGATGAAGTGGATGACATAGTCAATGCCTACGCCCAGAGACATAGCTGCGATGGCAACGGTGACCATGTTCAGTCCGTACCCTGCCAGAGAGATCATTGCGTATAGCCAGATGATTACAACCAGAATCGGGCCAGTCGTGACTGTGGCGATGTAGAACGGAGCGGTCCCCCAGAGAAGTGAGAGTACGACTGCGAGAATTGCTAGCATAATCCCATATGTTGGACCGAGGAAAAGATATGCTGCGATTCCGGCCAGAGCGACGACCGAGCCTATTCTGCGGGCAGATGATGCTGGATTGGATACCGTCTCCCTCCATCTCTGTCTTACAGAGGTCTCCTCTCTGAACCCCCACCAGAGCGTTAGGGTACAGAATGCAACTCCTAGGAGCAGGGTGCCCTGCATCTCGTCCTGCATCGAGTCAGCGGCGACGAACCTGACTACAGGCTCGCCGCTAGGAATCGCCCATGTGATTGGATACTCCGAGTCTGCCGAATCTATGCTAGCGCGCTCCCTGAGAGGATTGCGCGCTAGTTCCTGCAACGGCGCCATGTCATCCTGCAACTGCTCTAGTGCGGGCTCGACCAGTGCGAACTGCTCGGGGCTGGAGATACCGAATCGGATTGATGCGCGGATGTAAGAGGGAGTGGTTCCGGTAGTTGTCAGCCAAGGGCTGTCGTAATCAAGTTCGTCTGCGACTTGGATGTACTCGGCGGCAATCGAAGGTGGCATGGATGGGTAGCCGCCACTCTCGGGAATCCCTCGGGTTAGCATGTAGCCGAACAAGAACAACAAGCAATCTCGGTCTGCGAGTGAAGGCAGGCCTAGGAAATCCCTGTCGCAGCCGACTCCTCCGTCTTCGGCTTGTGAATCCCAGCCAGCCTGCTCAAAAGGTTGGATGTCCCATGCCATCGCAGCCTTTGCCAGTACGAGTACGCTGTCGATGGCGATTAACTCGACCTCCCCGGTGGGAAGCCGGGAGATCTGGTCCGGATCGCCTGGCTCTCGCGAGTTGACATTCTGACGTAACTTACCGAAGGCTGCAATCACCTTCGGGTCAGCCATGTCACCTTCGACTAGGATGAATCCCGGCTCTCCCTCATCGCTGAATCTCTCATTCACCAGATAGATTCCGACAGCTAAGTCGGACTCGGTCTCGATGAAATCCTCGACCTGGAAGTCGCCCTCAAGAGATAGCATCATCGGCACGGCCAGAGCGGTGATGAGCACGGTCAGAACTGCGATGAAGGGTGCTTTGCTTGCAGATGTTGAAGCGAGGTTTGCGAGCCACTCCTTGGGAACCATGTGGATTATCCCGTCTCTCTCCTCCTCGAGTTTACCCTTAGACTCCAACCACTCATCTACGTCGTGTCTGAGTAGTGGAACCCAAATTCCTGTGAGGATGAACGCGGACAAGACACCGAAGCCGGCCTCGATGCCGAAGGAGCGTAATGCAGCGATATCTGAAGTGAGATTGGCGAGGAACGCGACGATGGTAGTGGTCGAAGTCAGCATGATTGCTCGGCCCACGCGCGTTACCGAGATGTGGGATGCCTCCTCAGGAGTAGCTCCGTTCCTTCTCTCCTCCTTGTACCGATGTAGCGCGTGTAGACTGTCGTCTATCCCCAATGCAAGAACAAGAATTGGAAGCAGGTTAGAGAACTGAGAGCGGAAGATGACTTCGAAGCCAATCTTCTGTCCTAGGATAATCGCCCATCCGATAAAGCCCTGCATCCACAGCAGAGATAGAGTCAGACCGACCGCAACGATAGCCACGTCTGAGACTCTCCTCAGACTCAGCCAGAGAAGTAGAGTGACAACGAGTGCCATAATTCCGACCAGATAGATACTTGAGAGCAACTCACGGTTAATCTCTACATTTACGCCCTCTGCGAGCATCAGTGTGACGACCATCTCGTCAGTAGACCTGAGGTCTTCCTCGAGGGCAAGGTAGAGCCATTCCATCGCACATGGCTTGTCACCTTCCGACAGCCTCTGCTCACACTCCTCGACCGAATTGTGGACCGGGTCGGTGTTCAGCGTCACTCCTTCCCAGTAGTAGCCGAATTGCGACTCTGAGTCAAGCCATGAGTAGGTCCATCCGACCTCCTCGATTCTCTCGCGCTCGAAGTTGATGAGTAGCCATGCAGAGGAGGCCGACCATCTTCCAGGCCCCCATTCATCGGCGACAATCGTGCCGTCCTCAAGCAGCTCGTGGCCGTATGGTCCGAAGACTTCACTAGTCG
>CAYMRU010000113.1:0-2943 GCA_964392975.1 uncultured Candidatus Poseidoniales archaeon
AACCGACATCGACTGGCAGAACAAGGACTACTCAGGTAAGGCAATCTCGAGCCGTTACCGAAGCCAATTCTACAGAATGAGGAAGTGGCAGAAGCGCTCACGAGTCAGTAACGCCACAGAGAGAAACCTCGCCATGGCTCTGGCCGAGCTCGACCGCATGGCAAGCCGCCTTGACCTTCCTAAGTCAATTCGCGAGTCGGCCGCTGTGAATTACAAGAAGGCAGTCGAAGCAAGGCTCATTCGCGGTCGCTCGATTGAAGGTGTCGCTGCAGCAAGCCTCTATGCGGCCTGCAGGCAGTGTAACAACCCCCGTACTCTCGATGAGATTGGAGAGGCTAGCAGGACCGGCCGCAAGGAAATCGGACGAACCTACCGATTCATGGTTCGCGAACTCAAGATGAAGATTCCTCCAACCAAGCCGGAGGATTACATACCCAGATTCTGCTCGGGTCTACACTTGGACGCTGAGGTCCAATCGAAGGCATACGAGCTGATCGCCGCCGCTCAGGAAAAGGAACTCACGAGCGGTCGCGGACCAACTGGAATCGCAGCCTCGATTATCTACATCGCCAGTGTTCTGTGCGGCAAGCGCAGGACCCAGCGCGAAGTTGCTGAAGTCGCTGGAGTGACTGAGGTTACAATCAGGAATCGCTACAAAGAACTGATTCAGAACCTCAACATCGAACTCGAGATCTGAGCGACCATCACTCAAGAACATCCTGTGGTTGAACCACAGTCGTTGCACTTCAGGCAAGTGCCGTTGCGGACCATCTGGCTGCTACCGCAATCATCGCAGATGTCCCCGGTGAATCCTCTCTCGCGGGCTGCCTGAATTGCGAGAGCCTCCTCGTCTCTCTCTTGTAGAGGAGCAACGGTTGCATCTAGAGTCATCTGAACTTCCCTCTTCTCACCTTCTGTCCTCATCACTCCGACATCGGTAATCTCGGGCTTGCTGATTGAGAACTGATTGAAATCCTCCACTGCTACGTGAGCTAAGTCATCTCTTCCGGCGTACTCGATAGCGAGTTCTCTGAAGATCCAGTCAACTAGGCTAGAGGCCATCTTGACCCTCCCACTTCCACCTTCGACCATACCACTGGGCTCGAACTTCTGGAAGGTGAAGACCTTGATGAAAGCGTCCAGAGGAACGCCATGTTGCAAGGCAATCGATACCGCGATTGCAAACTGGTTGAGCATAGCTCTCCAAGCAGCCCCTTCCTTGGAAGTCACTAGGATAATCTCTCCGAGTCTTCCATCTGGGTACTCGCCGGTGATGAGCCTCACACTGTGCCCACCGATTTTCGCTTTCGTGGAGGTGGCTCTCTTCTTATCGGGCAGGGGCCTCCTAGTGGCGATGAAGTCAACGAAGGACTGAGCCACCGGCTCGGCAACCGGCTCGGGCACAGGCATGACCTCAACAACCTCCTGCACCATCTTCTGCATGACCTCCTCTTCCGCTGACTCGTCGTCCTCGAGCTCGCTCGCATCTACTAACTGGTTCATCAGCGGCTGAGATAGTTTGGAACAGTCACGGTAAACTGCACAGGCCTTGTTCATTGTAGTGTGACTGAGGTTGTATGCCTCGCGCACATCATCCACGGTTGAGTTGGATGGCATGTTAATTGTCTTTGAAATTGCACCGGAGATGAAGGGCTGAGCAGCAGCCATCATCTTCACGTGTGCTGGCCATGCGATTGATCGGGTGCCCTTTGCTCCACAAGGTGTAGCACAGTCGAACACCACTAGATGCTCTTCCTTGAGACCAGGCGCTCCCTCGATGGTCAGGTTACCGAATATGTGGTCTTGAGCCGCGGTGATTTCATCATTCGAGAATCCTAAGAATGAGAGTGTATCAAAGAACGGGTCTTCGAATTGCGCCTCACTCATTCCGAGATTTCCCGTGCACACATCCTTGCCGAGCAGGGAAGGGGCGAAGGCGGAACGCAGGTCGAAGACATCTGCCAGACTTCCTTCGACCGTCTCTAAGTCTGCCTTGCTGAAACCACACTCCATCAGACGATCCAGAGTGATATGTGGGGACCCTGTAAGTCGGCCGGTACCTATGATGTACTCCTCTATCGCCTTGCACTCACTGTCCGAGTAACCAAGTCTACGCAGTGCGCTAGGTACTCCCTTGTTGACAATCCTGAGTGAACCTCCTCCTGCGAGAGTCTTGAACTGGACCAGTGAGAACTGCGGCTCTACACCAGTAGTGTCTGCACCCATGATTAGGCCGATTGTACCGGTTGGAGCAATCACAGTAGTCTGAGCATTCCTGTATCCATGTTCCTCACCATCTCTGAGGGCGCGGTCCCAAGCTCCCCTAGCAGCCTCAAGCAAATCCTTCGGACACTTGCTGGCGCTGATCCCCATGGGTGGGACGGTGAGGCCCTCGTACTCTTCTACGGGAGCATCATAAGCAGCTCTCCTGTGGTTTCTCATCACCCTGAGCATGTGCTCCGAGTTCCTCTCATAGTCAGCGAAGGGACCCAAGACCGAGGCCATCTCAGCGCTGGTCGCATAGGTCTCACCGCACATTATCGAGGTGATAGCGCCGCAAATAGCGTAGGCACGCTCATCATCGTACGGGATTCCCATGTGCATCAGAAGCGAGCCGATGTTGCAGTAACCCAGACCCAATGTTCTGTATTCATACGACTTGCGTGCGATTTCCTCAGAAGGGAACTGAGCCATCAGCACGCTAATCTCAAGAGTCATAGTCCACAGCCTGACGCTGTGTCTGAAATCATCAATCTGGAATGTCTGAGTATCCTTGTTGTAGTAGTGCAGGAGGTTGATACTTGCAAGGTTACACGCGGTGTCGTCTAGGAACATGTACTCAGAACACGGATTGGATCCGTTGATTCTCCCGCCCTCAGGACAGGTGTGCCACTCGTTGATGGTGGTGTCGAACTGGACTCCTGGGTCAGCACATGCCCAGGC
>CAYMRU010000114.1:0-2885 GCA_964392975.1 uncultured Candidatus Poseidoniales archaeon
TTCTCGGCTTCTTCGGGGTCGGTGGTCATCAATTTGTAAGTCTCCCAAGGTGAGATTCGAAAGCTGGTGTTGCGACTGCCATAGCCAGCGTAGATGATGAAGCCGAATGCAGCGGCTGCGCCCGCGCCGATTACTGCCTCGATTCCCATGAAGTAGAGTAGAGATGTGCCTGTGACGATGCCAAAGACCTGTAGGAACGGGTGCAGAGGAGCGCGGTACTCTGGCTGGTACCAAGCATGTGACTTGGTCGCCTTTCGCATGATTAGAACGCTCATGCACATCAGTACATAGGCCATAATCTGGAATCCACTGGCGAATTCTGCTACGGTGTGGACGTCTATGGTGACCAAGGCTAGGCCCATCGCAAGACCAGTGACGATTATCGCGACGTGGGGAGTTGCGTACCGGTGGTGGACATCGTAGAAGGAATCGGGCAGCAGGTTGTCCCTGGACATAGCAAACAGGTATCTGGAAGCAGCAAGGATTCCTGCGAGCGCCATCGAAGTCATGGTGAGTATCGCTACTACTGCTGCGAACAAGGCCACTGAGCTGCCCCCGACTATCTCGGCGAAGACCCTGACCGGGTCCTCTATCGGGTGTCCGTGAGAATCGTAGAACGCCTCCTCAGGAATGACTGCGGTCATCGTAGCCACGAGGGTCGCATACAGCACCATGCCAATCACAAGGGAGGTCATGATTCCCCCGGGCAGGTTCTTGCCCGGATTCTTAATCTCGCCACCAATCGCCGCCACCTTGGTCACACCAGCATACGAGACAAGGACTAGCGATGCTGCCTCGCCCATAGACATCCAGTCCTCTCTAGTCTCGAGCGTTGGGGCCGACCTAGAGTAGTCGGCCTCGCCGGTTAAGATTGCCCAGAGAGTCAGAATCAACAGCATCAGAATGGAGATGGTGACCACGGGTGTCTGAACTAACTTGATCCTCTTCAGGCCGAGCACATTGATGGCGGTAATCAGGACTAGCATGCCCAATGCTGCCTGAACATCGGTGATTTCCGTCCCGAGGTAACTCTGGATGAACATTAGGTATGCGGAGAAGCCGATTAGCGCGAATGCCGCCTTGAGCAGGAATGAGGCCCACAGAGCGAGTCCTGTCATTGTCCCGTACATCGGTCCGAAGACCCGTTCGATGTAGACGTAGGAGCCCCCTGAGGTAGGCATCGCAGATGCCAACTCGCTCTTGTTGAGTGCCCCGGGAATAACAACGAGTGCTGCAAGGACGTAGGCCAGCCACGCACCGCCACCGACCATCCCGAAGGCGATTGAGGGCAGAACGAACAGCCCGCTGCCAATCATCGCTGACAGAGAGATGATTACGACTGAGAAGAAGCCCAGTTTCCTCCCTAGGGAGGTTGAGACCGCCTCGATGGGAGTCAGGACGATTCCTGCAAGGCCCTTGGGGCCTTCGGGACGCATGTTCCGTGCGAATCAAGACCGTTGTTGAAGGTTCTCCCGCCGAATCCTTCTTGCTCGGCACTCCCTCTCAGCATTCGAAAATGAGGTCGCTTCAAGGCATTATGGTGGTCATGCTGGTACTTGTACCCCTGAGCGGCTGCTTCGGAATCGGCGGGGAAGGTGGGATTTTCGGTGATGAGCCAGAAAAAGAGCCGCTGAGACTGAATCATATCCAGATGGAAGGAACACACAACTCGTATCACGTCGAGCCTGTTTTCTCACCCACAAGAGAGTACATGTACACTCACGAGCCGTTGGATGTCCAAGCGGCACAACTGGGCGTCCGACAGTTCGAGATTGATGTCTGGTGGGACGTCAGAGATGGATTGAGAGTCTACCACAACCAGTACGACTCGGGTACCACATGCCCGACCTTCCAAGACTGCCTTGAGACGCTATTGGCATGGTCACAGGCCAACGACCAGCACCATCCGCTGATGATTTGGATTGAGCCCAAGGACTGGCCTGAGCAGGCGGTCGACATCACGACTACTGTGGAGCTCTCGGGACTTCTACAGGAGATTGAATCAGAGATAGCAGAGTTCTGGCCTCGTAACCTGACCATCACTCCTGATGATGTCCGTGGTGAATGGCCGACTCTGAACGAGGCGGTGCTGACTGATGGTTGGCCGCTACTTGAAGGGAGTCGAGGCAAGACCATCTTCGTGCTGCTTGCCAGAGGAGATATGCGTGATTTGTACCTCGAAGACTATCCCGGATTGAATGGAGCGTTGATGTTCACGCTCTCGGACTTGGGCTCCGGCGAAGCGTCCATCTTCTCGCTGACCGATCCGATTGGTGACGGAGAGGAAATCGCGCAATTGGTGATGGATGGATACATCGTCAGGACTAGGGCAGACAGTGGAGGAGAGGAGCCGGATAACAACGACACCGCGCGCTTTGAGGCTGCCCTAGCCGCGGGTGCACACACCATCTCTACCGACTATCCTGGACCAGTGGAAGGAATGGACTACTGGATTGCGATTCCTAACGGGACTCCGAGCCGCTGCAACCCTCTGGTAGCACCTGAGTGGTGCTCTTCTGAGGCGATTGAAAATCTGATTCTATGAGATAGTAATCTCAAATTCAAGAGTGCTTTGGAATTATTGCGGTGTCCATAGAGAGTTTTTGTTCTGTTTTGGCATTCTTGAACCATAACAGATCACACTCCTTGCAACCGTCTAGCTTTACGCTGTCGGATTTAGTGGTCAAGTCTTCAATGATGTCTGGCACCAATAGATTGTCCTCATACACCCCACGTTCGCGTTCGATTGGGACTATGATGTGGCTCATTTTCTTTCCACAATCTGGACAATCGTGCTCGCTATCCTCCGTCGAAGATGAAAGTGCTGTTCGAATGTACTCTGCTTTGTTCTCTGACAAGCCAAGGAGATCTCCCTTGAGTTTTTG
>CAYMRU010000115.1:0-2830 GCA_964392975.1 uncultured Candidatus Poseidoniales archaeon
CTCGAGCCCTTCGACCCTGTCGAGCATGCTCTCAAGGAGAAGGCGGATGCCTATTCGATGTGGATTGTGATTGTTTACGGGCTCATTGTAGCCATCTTCGTGCGCTACTCCCTGATGCCCACAATGAGCGAGCCCAGCAGAGCCCTGTGGTTGCTGCCGATGTTGCTGATGATCTCCATTCCCTCTCTGCACAGGTTCCTAGTGCCTACTGAGTACTACGAAATGTACACCTCGGGCAATTGGTTCAGAGCCTGCTTCCTGTATGTGTTCACCTGGCTAGCGCTCTCGTTCATCATCGCCAACCCTCCTCTCGCTGATATCGCTGCTCCTGCTCTTGCAGATGGTTTGGATATCGAGGAAACCGAGGGAGTCGAGACGATTAAGTGGAAGAACGGTGAACTCATGATTGAGCTCAATCAGAACGAGATCGATGTCGTTCTAGGTATGGGAATCCGCGACAACATAGACGTCGAGTCGGCCACCATCACAGCCAGTATATGGTATCGTGGAGAGTTGCTCAAGGATTCTGATGGCAACATCATCGGCAACCTGACTGGAGGGACTGTCGAAGTCGGCACCCTGACTGATGCTATGGCGACCTTTGATGAGGTGAACGGAAGTTGGTCCCGTGGCCAGTTGAGGCATACTTTGACCAAGCAGGATATCGGGCCTAGAGTGGCGCCACAGACAACAGATTACGGGTTGGCGTGGAATCTGGGCCAACTCGGGCCCGGAGAGTACGAGGTTCGTATCGCGCTGGAAGAAGGCGGTGCTCCTTGGGAAGGCGGAGTGAATACCTGGTCGGCTGATTATATTCTGAATATCTCTCAGGTCGCCTAGTTGCCCAGTAATGTGCAAAGGCGGGCGGTCATCGCATCCAACTGGAGCGCCTCGCCACCGCCCTCGACCATTCGGAAGTCACACTCGGCCATAGCCTCGGTCACACCGAGCTTGTGGGCCTCATCTAGGAAGGTTACCGTACCCAACTCGCGGTGCATCTGGTTGACGAGGTCAGTTCCTGCGAGACCGAACTTGTCGAGCAGGTCCTTGAGTCTGCGGCGGGCCGGCTGGAAGCCGTCCTCCTTGCATGCTAGGATGTAACTGTGCAACTCTTCGGGTGGGGCGGTCGCTGTGGTCTCGTAGACTAAATCACGGGTGACATGAGGGTCTAGCGATGCTGCTACCTGCAGCGATGTGATTGCCTTGCGCAAATCACCTAGGCTGACATGGGCGATTGCAGCGGCTGCGTTCTCATCGAGATTGATGCCTTCGTTTGATGCCACCGAAGTTACCATCTCAAGCACTTGATCCTCTGCAAGCGGCCGGAATCTGAATACCGCGCAGCGCGACTGAATCGGCTCGATGATCTTTGAAGAGTAGTTGCAAGACAGGATGAATCTGCAGGTCTCTGCGTTCTGCTCCATAATCCTGCGCAGCGCGCCTTGGGCATCCGGAGTCAGCGCATCTGCCTCATCGAGGAATATCACCTTGAATGTGGTTCCCGGAGATGGGGCGGTCCGTGCGAACTGCTTGACCTTGGTTCGAATCGATTCAAGCTTGCGCTCGTCACTAGCGTTCATTTCCAGCAGATTGATTCTGTAGTCCTCGCCGAACACATCCATGGTCAAGGCGAGGGCTGCAGTCGTCTTGCCGGTGCCGGGTGGTCCGGCGAATAACAGGTGTGGGAAGGTGCGGCTCTCTGCGTATGCCTTGAGTCGGTCGACCACCGCTTTCTGGCCCTTTATGTCGCCCACGGTCTGGGGGCGATGTCGTTCTACCCACAATTCGCTCATGACAGTCCTTCCTCATCCGGATGCGAGCGTCCATGAATGTTGTGAGGGGCTTGCGAGCCCACCGCTCAGTACCTCTCTTCCTCGTTCGGGAAATCCTGACTTCGGACATCCGAGACATATTGCTTGACCGCGTCCTCGGTCAGCGCTCCCAAGTCGGCATACCTCCTCAGGAATCGGGGGGAGAAGTCCTTGGTTATACCAAGCATATCATGCAGCACGAGGACCTGGCCGTCGCAGTCAGAACCCGCTCCGATTCCAATAGTAGGTATAGACAGGGACTCGCTGACCTGCTTGGCCAACTCTGAGGGTATCTTCTCGAAGACTACCGAGAAGCATCCTGCTTCCTCGAGCGCCTTAGCGTCCTCCATCAACTTGGCTGCCTCGGCCTCCTCCTTGGCCCTCACAGAGTAGGTGCCGAACTTGTAGATAGATTGGGGTGTGAGTCCGAGGTGACCCATCACTGGGATGCCTGCCTCGACTATGCGCTTGACTGATTCACAGACTTCCGCACCGCCCTCGAGCTTGACTGAATGTCCGCCGGATTCCTTCATAATTCGAATCGCTGAGTCGAGTGCGGTCTTGGAATCACCCTGATACGAGCCAAATGGCATGTCGACGACGACCAGAGCCCTGTCCACACCGTTGGCCACGCATTGGGCGTGGTAGATCATGTGCTCGAGTGTGATTGGGACGGTGGTCTCGTTGCCTGCCATCACATTTGATGCCGAGTCGCCGACTAGGATGACATCGATTCCAGCGCTGTCGACCAGTCGGGCTAACGAGTAGTCGTATGCAGTCAACATGGCAATCTTCTCGCCCGACTGCTTCATCTTCAAGAGGGTCTGTGTAGTGACCTTCTTCGCACGGCTCGAGATCGCCACATCACTCCCTCCGGGAGTGGGTCGAAGGCGATTACCCCCTTCAATCACTCGCCTGCATCATCACTCGTCCGAGGCCATTGTGCCGATGGCCTGCAGGAATTCCTGTAGCCTGATCAGACCGTCTCTATTCTCGTCTGCGGCTTGGAAGAAAGTATG
>CAYMRU010000116.1:0-2767 GCA_964392975.1 uncultured Candidatus Poseidoniales archaeon
CGAATGGCTCCAACGACCCCCGAGGCGGAGGCTCTCATTCGGCCCGCCTCACCTATGGATTGGTCACCGCAGGAAGCCAAGTCAAGTCTCTGTTAGACAAAGCAGGCTGGTCCTGTCACGCTCACCTACATAGTGTTGGAGAGATTATCGCCAGACCACTCTTTGTGTTGGATCGAGAAACCGAACCGGATTCGTCCTCAGATATGGCGAGACTGAATTGTAGAGATCCCGAAGCAGTTAGGGAAATGTCCGAGATAATCGAATCAGTACGCATGGATGCCGACTCAATCGGTTCGTGTGTTGAGATTTTGATTACAGGTCTCCCAATAGGCCTAGGGGAGCCTTGGTTCGATGGAATTGAGCCAGCACTAGCACGCGGCTTGATGGCGATTCCAGGGGCCCGTGCAGTGGAGTTCTCTCAAGGATCCAAAGCTTCCAGAATGAGAGGATCAGAGCACAACGATAACTGGATTCCGGGTGCTGATGGCCCCATCCTGAAAGGATCTGACTCTGCTAGCGCCGATGGAGCAATCGGCGGCATATCTACTGGAGCTCCAATCAGCATCATCGTTCACTTCAAGCCACCTAGCAGCATACCCCGTGAGCAGATGACCCTTCATCTGCCTAGCAATGAGGTGATGCCTCTCAAGGTGAGAGGTAGACACGATCCGGTCATCGGACCTAGGGCTGTACCTGTGGCTGAGGCAGTAGCGATGCTAGTGCTTGCAGACTTGGGCATTTCAGCAGAATTACTGAGCCCGCCGTAATCAGGCGTTCTTTTCCTGCATCTGCTGAATTCTTAGAGGCAGGTTGATTGCGAACATAGCAGCGATTATTGTGAACACCATTACGGTACCTAGGGCAACTCCGTAAACGCTGGTCAATTCCACACTCTCTCTGAGGCGATGAGCTGCGACTTCATCGAACAGGCCAACGAATCCTGGGATAATCAGGTTAATCATCAGGGTGAGCAGAGCCACTAGCCCTGCGACAGCAGGAGTAATCATGAGAGAACGGTAGTACTTGCCAGTAATTTTTGTAACTTGCATCACATAGACCTCTCCTGTCCTGATTGATGTGTCGAGCATAGAGAATCTGATGATACCACTTGTCAACTCTATGTACATCACAAGGAAGACAGCGTACAGAAGGAGCAGGAGTTTCTGGTAAATCTCCTCCTCCGGAAGAAGGTCCATTCCGAAGTCGACCTTGCTTCCAGCAAATCTCAGAGTAACTACGATGAGCAGAGCGTATGAGATGAGAATCGCCCTCTGTTCTCTTTGAGATATACCGTAGATTCCAGCAGTCAGTCCGCCGAGCATCAGAACCAGATGGACAATTCCTCCGGCTGAGGGCAATCCTAGTGAATTAGCCACTGAGAACCAAACGGTCCCGCTAACAGGAGTTACCATGAAGGTCAGGAACCCCAGCATGACTAGAATCACAGTGGCGAGTTGCTGCAAAGTCGAAACCATTCTATCTGGAGGAAGGAACTTTGTTGAGCTTACAATCGGCCCTCCGAAGAAAGACTCGATGACTGTAGGGACATGTACCTCTGGGATGGCATCAGCAGGAATATCTGTGTTAGATCTCAGGCGACCAGCCGCCTTCTTCCTGCTAGGGGCGGATGAACGGACCTTCTTACCCTCGTACAGGTGCGCCGTGTCACTGCCTCCATTTACGTCCACTTCGTCTGCCATTCAAACGCCCCCTAGAATCCTCTGGCTCCTGCCAATGCGGTATTGAGTAGCATATCAGGCTCCCAATCCATTACGAAGGCGCCCAAACCGCGCAATTCGCTGAGTAGTATGTCTCTCTCTGTCTTGAGGACCTCGTAACCGGTTCTGTCCAGTCTCCTTGCATCGAACTCAAACTCAAGGCTGCTAGGCGAGAGTATTGTGACATCGAAATTCCTAGACCGCAGGTCCCTAACTGCGTTCACCACTGTAGGATCGTCCTCAAGCGGACTCAGAATGATGACAGGGCTGCCCCTGTTGATGTGTGGCATGATTCTGTCAGTGACGATTTTCAGCGGAGTGTTACCCTTGGCCATGGCTCCGGCAAGCTTGGTCAAAAGCACGAACAACTGCTTCTTACCAGTGTCTCTGTCCACGGAAACGATTTCGTCTCCATAGGTCACAAGTCCTACCGAATCGCGTCGAGCGAGGAAGTACTGAGACAGGCTAGCCGCTGCTCTGGTGCTGTATACCAGCGAATTGCGACTTACAGGGCCAGTCTCTGAGATGGACCTGCTATCGACAATCAGGATGATATCGCTGACTGCGTCTCTTTCATATTCATTGACCATCATCTTGCCAGCGCTTCTAGCCGTAGCATTCCAGTTGACCTTCTTCATAGGGTCTCCTGGGATGTACTCTCTCAGATTGTAGAAGTTTGAGCCTTCGCCAGGGTTTCGTATGTTGACAGCCCCGGTGAAGATCTTTGGAACTCTACTCTTAATCATCGCATCCTTGATGTCCTCCATCTTTGGGAACACTAGGAAGTCGTCATAGAGATTCAACTCACGCTCGTTGTGGAAGAGCCCGAACGGATCCTGTACTCTGATACACACCGGGCCTATGGTGTAGAACCCCCTGAGGGGAGTCTCAATGGTATATGCTATCTCAGTCTCACGCTTGGGTCCGAGTTCCATCAGTACGTAGTTGGCCCCCTTCTTGATTCGCATGACATCGGGGACTCTGTCTCTGACCTCCAGAACCTTGGAGAGATTTGAGCGGTTCTGGATTCTCAGTGTGACATCGATTTC
>CAYMRU010000117.1:0-2529 GCA_964392975.1 uncultured Candidatus Poseidoniales archaeon
GTTCTAATCGAAGCCGGGCTGCGAGAGTCTTAGATGAGGTGTCGGCTGAGCCGACACGAGGGAAGCATGGCCGAGTTACTCGACCCGGAGTTGGATGAGATACTCGAGGGTACCTCGAGATCATTCTTTCTCAGCCTAGGTAAACTACCCTCGAAGATCCGTTCTCAGGTTGGTCTTCTCTACTTACTAGCCAGAACCTCAGACACAATCGCAGACTCCGAGAAAGGTTCTACCTCTGAAAGACTCGCTTTGCTCAAGCAGTATGGCGGTAATTTACAGGGCACTGAAGAGAGTCTTCCTGACCTCAGCGAGTTGGCCGCAATACAGCGAAATCCTGCTGAGGGTCGATTGCTAGAAGTGGTCAAGACGTCAGTAGCATGCTTAGATAGATTCTCTGAAGAAGATCGAGAGCGAATCAGGCGCTGTCTAGAGATAATCATCAGCGGTCAGAAGCTGGATTTGGAGAGATTCGCTGATGCTAGTTCAAACAATATGGTCTCACTTCAGAACGATTCGGAATTGGATGACTACGCGTATCGTGTGGCTGGAAGTGTAGGCGAGTTCTGGACTAGCGTCTCACTGGGGCACCTGTTCAAGCTCGGAGATGAGGATGAGCATAGGATGTACGAGTTGTCAGTACGATTCGGCAAGGCTCTACAGATGATTAACATCATGCGAGACATCCCCGAAGACCTAGCAATGGGCCGTTGCTACATTCCCGCCCCAGCACTATCTGAAATCGGCCTAACTCCAACTGATTTACTCGATCAAGGCAACATCGAGAGATTCAGGCCTCTGTATTCACGATATCTCGACTTAACTACAAGTCATCTCGAGGCTGCGATAGACTACATCGAGATGCTTCCCTATTCACAGTTCAGACTGCGTGGAGCATGCATGCTTCCAGTACTGATTGCATACCAGACTCTGGACAGATTGAGAGAAGGGAATGTGCTCGACCCGGCTGAGAGAATCAAGATTTCGAGGGATGAGGTCAAGCAGTTTCTCAAGCAGGTCGCTTTGGCTGTCCCATTCCCCGGCTCGGGCTCAAAGTTGCTAAACAAAGCCAGAATAGCAGGTCGTGGTTGATTATCAGCACACTGCGCGCTTGTTGAAGAGTTGATGTCTGTCTCGCGCGCCCGTGGGTGAGTTTCAAAGGTAGGCTCTGGTCGCTAGTGGCCGAGCAGTATGCCACGGCAGCAGCATTCCGAATCGGCCCTAGGTGGCTCGGAGCACGATGAGCGTAGCATTTCTGTATACGACTACGAGGACGTCCCGACCAGTGGCTTGGAGAGGGTGCGATCCGCAGTCAGTATCACCAAGGAGGCTGTACGTGCAATCAGTATCACTGCGCTTGAGGCAGTCAGAGAAGGGGCGCTGTTCATGGGTGTAATCGGGACTAGAGGAGAGTTGGTGAATCCATTCAGACACATCGATGCAGCGATTTGGACAGAACCTGAGGTTCCTCGCGATATGATAGACACCGCTTACGACTACTGCGAGGAGCTGACAATGAGGGAGGCCGGGAATTTCTACCACTCATTCAAGTATCTCCCAGATTATGAGAGAAGGTCAATCATGGCTTACTACGCGTTCTGCCGTAGGGCTGATGACATAGCAGACGGAGATTACGAGGATATCTTCCCTGGAGGGTCGACTGAGGATCAGGAGTCAGTTGACTATCGTGCGAAGATTGAGTCTCTCAGTCCTGGTCGCCCGGTAGTCGAGCGCTCTACCTACAATGACAAGATGTCGCAGTTGTTCTATTACAGAAAGAAGCTCTCTAGTGCTTACGACGACGTGACCTCCACTGATCCAATCTTCATGGCGATGAAGGACACTGTCGAGAAGTTCTCCATCCCTAGACAGTTCCTAGATGATATGATCAGCGGAATGGAGGACGATTTCCACCGCAACAGGTACCAGACATTCGAAGACCTGTACTCATACTGTTACAGGGTCGCCTCCACTGTGGGTCTGGTTTGCATCGAAATCTACGGTTACGACGACCATAGGGCGAGGGAGTTCGCCGAGTCTTGGGGTGTGTTCATGCAACTCACCAACATCCTGAGGGATGTCGCTGAAGATGCAGAGAGAGACAGGATCTACCTGCCGCTCGATGACCTAGCCAAGTACGGAATCACCGAGGGTGATGTGAAGAGTGGAACTGCGCTTCTTGAGCACCCCGGTTGGAAGCCATTCGTCGAGGAGTACATCGATAGGTGTAACCAATACAAAGAGAAGGCGTTCAAGTTGCTCCCACTTCTCGACCGTAGATCAAGATATTCTCCTGCAGCAATGGCTACCTTCTACCAATCAATCCTCAAGAAAATCGAGAAACTCGATGGTGATGTTTTCACCGAGCGAGTCCAACTATCGAAGACCGAGAAGATGGTCTTCGCAGCGTACGTGTATGTCCGCTACCGCTTCCTTGCCCTCTGAGCAGAAGCGGCTGCCGACGGCTAGCCAGATGGAAGAAGTATTGAGTGAATCATCGCGGGGAAAGAGCATGAGGGTGGCAGTTCTACT
>CAYMRU010000118.1:0-2522 GCA_964392975.1 uncultured Candidatus Poseidoniales archaeon
ATATTGCAGACTCTGCTGCGAGTCTCTGACGCTCTGCTTCGGTCATCTTGCGCTCGGCGTCTCGCAGCTTCTTGGACAGGTGATCGGGGGCGTGGTCCTGCAGGGCCTGAGCAGCCTCAGCCCTCTCTTGTAATGTTGAGTCGAGTGCTTGCTTGGCCTCGGAGGCAGCTTGCTTGGCCTCTGTGTTGATATTTTTGTGGTTCTTGAAGTCAGAAATTGCCGCTTGGACCTTCTTGCGAACATCCTCGACATTCTTCTGAGCCCTGTCCATATCAGATTTCCAGTTTCGTGCTTGGAGTGCCTTGTCTGAATCATCGAGACCATGGATTCGATCTCTCAGCGTCTGTTGGTTATTACGTAACTCCCCGAGTGCTGCTTCAACGGTGGAGTAGATTAGATTCGCTTCTTCGACTGCTGCTTCTAGGCGGTCTAGGCTGCTCGAAACAGAACCACCACCGAAGGCGTTTGAGGTATTCTTGGTAGCAGAACCACCAGTCATCGCTCCCGAGCTCTCGATGAGGGAGCCATCGAGTGTAACCATTCTGACTCCACCCATATTCCTCCTTGCTACCTCCATCGAGTCAACAACCAGAGTGTTTCTGCTGACATACCTGACAGCTGTGTCAATCTCTGAATCGTACTCAAGCAAGTCGTGAGCGAAGCCGACAACGCCCGGGTTGTTGGCGACTATCAAGGAGCGGCCACCGGGTCGGTTGATGCTTAGTTTGTTCAGAGGAAGGAAGGTCGCCCTGCCGCCACCGTTATGTCTTAACCATGCAATACACTTGGCCGCGACGTCGTCATCGTTGACTACGATGCTCCTTAGGCCTGCACCTAGTGCTACTGCGAGTGCCTCCTCGTTAGTATCGTCCTTGGGAGCTGTGAGTTCACCCAAAGAACCCAGAATGCCCTTGATTTGTCCACTCTGCCTGAGTTTAGCCAGAGCGGCGAGGGTGATAGCTGATCCAGGCGCCTTGGTCCTCTCCTCCTGACGAGCTCGGGCTCGACTGAGTTCGCGCTCCGACTCCCTGACCTTGTTCTCAGCCCTGTCCCTGTCGCCTGCGAGTTCTGCCTCCTGCTTCTGCAAGCGGCGTAGTTCCTCGGCTAGAGTTGTCCTGTCCTCCTGTGGGTTTTCACTCTGCAGGTCCTCTCCGACTAGTTCGAGGTCGTCTCGCACCATCGTGGCTTCTTCGAACATCTCCTCGAGGTCTGCGAGTTTGCTTGATGCATGTTGCTCGGTCTGCTCGGCTCGGTCTGCTGCAAGTCTCTTCTCCGCATATGCTGACTGAGCCTCATCGACTTTGTCGGAAACGCGGCCCAGTGCACGCTTGAGGTCGCGTCCGTGCTTGTCGCCCGACTCAATGGACTGCCTCGCCTCGGTCTCCTCATTGGAAGCCTCCTCTGTTGCGGTCTGGGAGTCAATGAGTTCCTGTTGAGCGGATTCAAGAGAGGAGTTGGCTTCTGCATGAGCATTCTGCGCCCTCTCAAGTTCCTTGCTGAATTCCTCGGCCTCGGAGTTGGCTGAATCAATCACTTCCTCTTGGTCAGCAATCCTATCGCCTCCGGTCTCCATCTCGATTTCGTACTGACGGATGGTATCGAGCAGTTCCTTTGCGTCGCCACTCATGATTTCGTTGATTTCCGATTCAACTCTGACCATCTCCTCGTCGAGTGAGAGAAGTGACTTGTTGCCGTCAGTAATCTGATTGCCAATCTCATCAATTTCCCCCATATAGCGGGTCCTCTCCTCACTGAGTAACTCAACATCTTCCGACCTGTTCCTGTGCCTAGACTGGTGTAGCACGACTCTGGAGTCGTCGAGGTCGTCCTGCAACTGCTTGAACTTGAGTGCCTGCTCGCGCTCCTTTGACAGACTCTTCAAGCGACTCTTCTGGTCATCCTCAAGAATGCCAATAGTCTCGATGCTGTTCTCAACATGCTTCCTCTGAGTGTTAGATTTCCTGATTTCATCGTCGTAGGCAGTGACTCCGGCTACATCTTCGATAATCTTCCTCCTTTTGTAGGCCGTCATGGTCGCAAGGTTGGTGACATCGCCTTGCTTGACGATGTTGTATCCTCCAGCTCTGAGTCCGGCCTCGGCTAGGACTCTTCTCATCTCGGTAGCAGAGGATGGTTTGTCGCCGATTCGGAAGGCCGAGATCGGCGCGCCCTTCCTGCCGAGTTTGACAGAGCGAGTGAAGCTTACCTCGTCGGAGTCGATTCTCAATCTCCTCCTGCCGGTCTCGTCGGGTTCATTGTTGAACACTAGGGTGGCTGACATGTGCTTAGCTGGTCTGCCCCTCTTGCCGCCATTGAAAATCAGTTGAGTTACATTTGATGCCCTAAGCGACTTGGTCGACTTGGGGCCTAGTACGAATTCCAAGGCGTCCAGTGTGTTGGACTTGCCTGAACCATTGGGTCCGGTAATCGCTGAGAATCCCTCCTCTAGAGGGATGTTGACCTCTCCTCCGAATGACTTGAAGTTCTCAAGTTCCATTCGTATAAGATGCATCCCCTCACCC
>CAYMRU010000119.1:0-2498 GCA_964392975.1 uncultured Candidatus Poseidoniales archaeon
CGGCTATGCGAGAGGGTCCCGGCATGTAATCCCATTCAGTCGTATGTGGGAAAGGAGTGTCCCATCCGGTAACTCTCTCGATTGGACTCTCAAGATGATAGAAGCATCTCTCCTGAACTGAAGCAGCCATCTCTGCTCCGAATCCACTGGTCTTGGGGGCCTCGTGGACGATTACGCATCGTCCAGTCTTCTCAATCGATTTGACGACCGCCTCATGGTCCCAAGGCACTAGAGTCTGCAAATCAATGAGATCGCATGAGACTCCGCTATCCTTGATTGCCTGCTCGCAGACATGAACCATAGCTCCCCAAGAAATCACAGTGCAATCATCACCCTCCATAGCCAGCCTGGCTTCGCCCAGAGGTACGGTATAGTGAGACTCGGGTACCTCTGCCTCAGGGTGTCCCTCCCAAGTGGGGACATTGTGCGGGTCACCGTAGAATGGACCTCTATAGCAGCGCTTTGGCTCGAAGAAGATGACCGGGTCATTACTCTCGATAGCACTAATCAGAAGACCCTTCGCATTGTACGGAGTCGAGCAGTAAGCGACTTTGAGGCCGGGAGTATGGGTGAATTGAGATTCTGGTGACTGAGAGTGGTGATGCCCTCCTCTGATTCCACCTCCCGCGGGCGTGCGTACCGTGACAGGTGACCAATACTCACCGCCAGAGCGGTGCCTAATCTTAGCCAACTCGTTTACTATCTGGTCATAGGCAGGGAAGATGTAGTCTGCGAACTGAATCTCAACTACAGGCCTCAGGCCGTTGAGTCCCATTCCGAAGGCCGCCGATAGAATCCCTCCCTCAGACAGCGGCGAGTCGAAGACACGGTGCTCGCCGTGCTTGGCTTGGAGTCCGTCGGTGGTTCGGAACACGCCGCCGAAGTAGCCGACATCCTCGCCGAAGACGATTACTCCGTCGTCGTTCTCTAGCATTATATCCAATGCGTTGTTGAGGGATTGAATCATGTTCATGTTAGCCATCTGATTCCTCCTTCATCTCATTGAACTGCTCCTCGAGGTGCCACGGCATCTCTTGGTAGACTTGTGTGAATATGGTGTCAGAACTAGGATAAGGTCCGGTTGCCAAATCGCCGTGAGAGACCGCCTCCTTGTACGCGCTCATGACCTCTTCGTCAATTCTCTCCTCTAATTTTGTGTGTTTCTGCTCACTCCACTCGCCGATCTCAATCAGGTGGTCGCGCAATCTCTCTACGGGGTCTCCGCCCGGCCATTTTGTGTGCTCATCACCGGGTCTGTATCTGCTTGGATCATCGCTGCTGCTGTGAGCACCGGCGCGGTAGGTCAGGACCTCGATGTGGGTCGCACCGACTCCCGCCGCCGCTCGTTGCCTCGCCCACTTGGTAGCGGAGTACAGGGCGAGGAAGTCATTGCCATCGACTCGCAGTGAGGCGAGCCCGTAGGGAAGTCCTCTGGAGGCGAATTCACCACCACCGGTGGCGAAGTTGGCGTGAGTGGAGATGGCCCACTGGTTATTGACCACATTGAGTATGACCGGAGCCTTGTACACACTGGCGAAGTTGAGGGCGTAATGGTAGTCACCTTCTGCGCTGGCTCCGTCTCCAATCCAAGTGATTGTGACCTCGTCCAAGCCCTTGTACTGCGAGGCCATGGCAACTCCAACGGCCTGGCTGAATTGAGTCCCAACGGGGCTTGAGATGGAAATGAATCTGCCATCGCGATACGAGTAGTGAACAGGCATCTGCCTACCTTTGATATTGTCCTCGACATTGCCGATGCAGTGACAGATCATGCTGACCATGTCCCGACCTCGAACGAACTGGGCACCGGGCTGCCTGTAAGTCGGGAATATCCAGTCTTGAGTCTCGAGCGCCATGGTCTGAGCGATGGCTACGCACTCTTCTCCGAACGAGCGCATGTAGAATGAGAGCTTACCAGTCCTCTGCATCTTCATCATGCGGTCATCAAAGATTCTGAGTCTGACCATGTGCTCGAGTCCCTCTCTGAGCTCATCTGCATCCAGCCCGGGATCCCATGCTCCAGATGCCTTGTTATCGTCACCTAGAACTCGGATTAGCCCCGCTGCGTGGGGAACTGTTTCCTCGTAACTGCTCTTCTCGGGGTCGGGCATGTCAAGGTCTCCGGGCTGCCAAGGCCATGATTCGAAACTGGCCTCATCGCCGGGGCGATGAGGAGCATCAGGGATATTCAGGCTGGGTTTCTTCTTAGCCATACAATCACCTAGCTCTCCACCTGTCCGCCTAGAAGGACAGGGGCTCCTCCTCGAGCCTCCTCCCAGAGCAGACCGGCCCTGTAACTCGAGCGAACCAGAGGCCCACTAGCCACAGCCTTGAATCCGATTTCACGAGCCTCTCCATCCCAACTTGCAAACTGTTCGGGCTCTGGGAACCTGTCTACAGGTAGGTGGCGCTCACTAGGCTGCAGGTATTGACCGAGTGTCAGCATGTCCACTCCAGCATCGAAAAGCAGCCGCATTGCTTCGCTCACCTCTTCATCG
>CAYMRU010000120.1:0-2396 GCA_964392975.1 uncultured Candidatus Poseidoniales archaeon
TCGGCTAGTCGCACGCTAGCGTGCTTACCGGTGATGGTGAATCTGGTGTTGACCTTGGCGACCTTGACATCGAACATCTGCTCAACTGCATCTCTAATCTCAGTCTTTGTTGCATCCTTGTGGACGATGAACTCGATTCTGTTGTTGTTCTCGCGATAGCCGCTGTCCTCGTCTGCGACTCGCCTAGCCTCGAGAGTCTTCTCGGTAATCCAAGGCATGATGATTACGTCATACGGGTCTACCATCGAAATCACTCCAGTGCTCCTATTGCCTGCTTTGTCCAGACAGTCAGGCGTCCGGCGTCTCCGCCAGGTGCGAGATCTTCTGCGCATAGATCCTTGGCGGCGACTACATCGACGCCCGGGACGTTTGCTGCAGCCTTGTGCAGTCCTTCCTTTGAGGACACTACCAGTAGAATGCTCTTCGGGGTGCGGTATCTGCGACCTCTCATCTTGCCCTTTCCGGCCCTGATTCCTCTGCCGTTCTTGGCCCTCTTGAGGTCGGCTCCAAGACCCAGTCCTTCCATCATTGCAACGAACTTGCGAGTAGAATACTGCAGAGGCAGAGTCTCGACATCGTATCTCTCGTCCGAACCATCTCTTGACTCCACATAGTCGTCGATGACGATTGGGAAGCGGATCGAGTCATCGAAGCGGTGACCTCGGGCTGCGACAGTGTCACGGTCCGCGGTAGCTGCGATAGCTGAGTTGCGAGCAACGCGGCGCTGCTTTGAGTTGAGTTTCTGTGACCAGTCCTTGTCCACCAGAGGTCCGTGGGCCCTCCTGCCTCCACGGGTGTGAGGGTTCTGAGCACCGGTCCTCTGTCCGGTCTTACGCATAATTCTGGAGACACCTCGTCCCTTGCCCCACCACTCGACTGAGTGCTTCATACCGGGCTGAGGAGCGCGCTTGCCGTCGTGCTCGCGGTGACCGTACGGCTGCCTGCGGTTGGCGCGCGAGGCCAGAACCGCGGAGCGGATGATGTCCTCGCGGATTTCTGCGGAGAATGCTACTGGCAGAGTCATGCCCTTACCATCGCTTGCCTCTACGCTATAGTACTCAGCGAGCAGGCCTGCATCGAGCTCCTCCTGCTCGACATGATTGACCAGATTGTACGCCTTCGCCTTCATTGAATCACGCTCCCTGCTTGCTCGATGTACTGACGTAGGTGATTTCTACCTCGTGCTTGGATGGTCTGGATCTGAATGCGTCACGGAACCTCAGCATCCTCTTGGATGGCCCCGGAAGGCTTCCTTGAATCAGCATGTAAGGGTTCGAGACCTCGCCGTAGTTGAGGAAACCGCCTGCTGGAGTAATCTCGGAGTCCTCTGGTTGTGAAATTCTGAGAATCTTCTTGTTGAGCTCGGTCCTCTGGTGATATCCTACCTGACCGGCTTGACGTATGGTCTTGCGGACATATCTGGTTCCGAAGTCACCCATGTTTCCGCCCTGTCTCCTGCGCTTGCTGTTCTTGTGAGAAAGCAGCTTGATTCCCCATCTCTTGATTGAGCCTTGCCAGCCCTTGCCCTTGGTGACGCCGACGACATCAATCTCTTGGCCAGGCTCGTAGACATCCTCCAGAGAGATTGTTCCGCCGAGTCTTTCTTCGGCCCAATCGAGTTTTGCTGCGTTGTCTCCTCCTACTAGAGCGACCTCCATGATTTCAGGAGTCTTGCTAGTGATGCTCTTTACGAGCGAAGGTTGAGTACAGACGATGAGTCGGACCTCACAGAGGTCGGTGTTCCTCAGAGCCTCCATAGCCTCGTCAGACGAGTCTCCTCGCTTGGGTATGCGACCGCCACGCTTGGCGGGCTTGCGGCCCTCTTCCCTGTCACGCTCGCCGCGGGTTTGGTTGGCTAGTCGTGGTGTCAGGCCGTCAGGATCCGAATCGGTGTTGGTCCACGCCTCGCCAGCAGTCTGCATCCCATAGGGGGTCATCGAATAGCCACGGACAGCCAAGACGGACATAGGTGGGGCCTCGACCACAGTCACGGCCTTCCTCACTTCCTGTCTTGCCGAGGATGAGTTAGGATTGTTGTCACGGATGAGAACGTGAGTCATTCCGGCCTTCCAACCGGCGAAGCCCTGGACACGAATCTCAGAGGTGTTGGATTCTGGCCATGAGCTGATTCTGCCGAACTGCCGAATCGCCCTCTTCCTAGGGCTATAGCCCATGCTACCACGGCGGGGCTTGCTTCGGTCGGCCATGTTTGTACCTCCAGTTCTTCCGTCTTCGGGTCGCGAACGACCGTTAGGCGGGCCCACCGCGCAAAGGAGGCACCGTGACACCGGACCCCTGCCGCGAGTGCGGCAGCGACCAGTAGGGTGCTTTTGCAGAGCCTTATGGTGTCTGGTACCTCACGTAGTGAGCGGCCTTGCGACAAACATACCCTATAT
>CAYMRU010000121.1:0-2368 GCA_964392975.1 uncultured Candidatus Poseidoniales archaeon
AACCGAACGCCTCGAAGGGCAGGCCGCTCCCCTCGTAGAACTGCATCATCCACTCGACGAAGTGCAAACGCACTGTGTGGATATTTGGACTGAATACGCCCAACACTAGGGCGAAGAGTTGCACAAGTAGCCAGCCAACAAACATTACCGGCAATAACACGATGTCAATAGTCGATGCATGGCCTAAGTCAGAAAGCGTGTGGGCCATACCCTCGTAGATCATCTCGTTTCCGGTGGCGGCAATCTTCACGCCCACTACTCCGACTGCGAACAGTCGGACGTAGGAGACTACCTTGGGGAGCATTCCCAACGACTCCAGGAGTCCCATCGGGATTCCGATTCCCCAGCCCATCTTCTCGTAGTGCGCCAGCAGGACCATTACCATCACAACACCCACGCCTGTAATGGCCATCCCGAGCGGGTCTAATTCGCCGGACTCGGTTATGAATACATAGCCGAAAATGAAGCCTCCAATCAAGACAGTCATCCAAGAGCCTTTCTCGAACAACGCGTCGACGAAACCGTGCGTCTTGTAGATGTCGCGGAAGCCCAGAACGAGTCCTAGGAAAACATGGATGACTCCCATATAGATGGTGATGAGTATGAGGTTCTCGAGGTTGGATGAGACTCTGTGGAAGGGGTAGGCGAGGACGACGTTCAGCGGACCCTCCCAGACCCAGTAGAACTCGCCACCATTCGGGTACAGATTTGTCATCCATGCTACCCACCAAGGCGAGTGTGCGCTCTCCCAGTGATAGTGACCGTTAGCTGCCTCGCACTGCGCCACTCCGATGACGTGGTCAATGTCACAGTGACCGTGGGGCAGGAATTCGAAGCCGGCGAACTCGCCGTAGATGTAGCCGAATATCACTGTGGACAGGCCTATTGTGAACAGGAACCCACCGACGTTTTTCATCATCGGATTGATCGGGAAGCGTCTCCAGATGAACCAGGCCATGCCCATCACTGCGAGGCCGTAGGCCATGTCACCGAGTATCAGGCCGAAGAACAGTGGGTAGGTCAGGAACATGAAGAAGGTGGGGTCGATCTTGCCGTAGGCCGGTCGCCCCATCACATCGGTCAGCATCTCGAATGGTTTGCTGTAGTTGCGAGGCGAGAACGCGATGGGAGGGAGTTCGGACGGGTCCTCGTCATGGTGGTGGCTGCTGTGTGCGGGTGGGGTGAACCTCTCGATGCTGACGTGGGTGCACACACCGGAAAGCGCGGCCTCGACCTCGGATTCGGTCTCCGAACGGACCCATCCGTCCAGCACGAAGGCGTGGTCACTCACTGCCACTCTCACCGGGGCGGTGGCGATCTCGAGGTCCCTCTCCAGAAGTTCCATGCCGCCGAACAGCATGCCACCGTTCGACTCGGACCAATCAGACAGTTCGGACTCGAGTTTCTCCGTCCTTCCATCAATCTCGGACTTCCTCCCCTCCAGTTTGAGTATCCTATCTGATGGCAGGCCCTCTGATTCCGGCACCGAGATGGCCTGGAAGTCCTCGACCGCCAGCATCTCCTGGACGGATTGGGAGTCCTCGTTGCGGCAGAACACGGCCACCACTGACGACTTACCGGCATCGCTGCTCATGTGGATGGCCGAATCACCCAGTCCGGCGAGGGCCGGTCTGGCCTTGGCCAGCGAAGAGACGGTGCCGATGAACGCGGTCAGGTTGCTGTAGCCCCCCATCAGGTCGAGTTCGAGGCTGAGGGGTGCCAGCATCTTCAGCACCTCCAGTTCCTCGTCAATCTGCGAGGACTCGGTGCGAAGCGAGTCCAGTTCGTCAAAGAGCTGTAAAGCCGATTCTACGAGCTCGTCAATCGGCCCTGAGAGCGTCCTGCGGACTTCCGGAGCAGCAAGCAACTGCTTCTGGTCCTCTGCCTGCATGTTCGCAGCCGCGCCCCGCATCTTGGTGAGTCGTCTGCTAATATCCTCGGACTTGTCCGACGGGGTTCCCATGGACAGGCCCTCTTCGGTGCTGCTGTAGTCGTTGATGTGTACCAGCGACAGGCCTGCAATCACGTCTATCGCCGTCTTGAGCTGGTCCCGTGTGCCAGCGGCAACCAACCGGGACATGTCCTCGGTGGTTAGCTGGCTCATGTTGCACCTCGTTCTGTCGCCTCAAACTTCGCGGAATGCGGAGAGCACCGCGTCGGCAGCCGACTTCCTGTTCTTCTTGCCGTTCGCTGCAACCTCTTCCAAGTTAGTATCGCCCTCTGTAGCGACCTTGGTTGCTTCCTTAGCCGAGGAGGCGCGAGCCTCGCTAATCATCGAACCAGCCTCGTCATCGGACCTCTGCAGTCCTGCACAAATCGTATCGGCCGCCATCACTCGCGCGTTTGAGATGCTCTCTGATCCCTTGGT
>CAYMRU010000122.1:0-2357 GCA_964392975.1 uncultured Candidatus Poseidoniales archaeon
TCGTAGCGATTCCATGAGGAAGGAGACAGTTGATGAGCGGTGAAACCCTCCTCCATTTCGTGCACCCTGAAGGAGGCACCGAGAGTGACAACGATTAACATCATCGTCTGACCATTCATTATCATGGTAGACGCTCCCAAGGTGGAAGTCGATGCTGGATTAAATGCCAGTGGCGCTCTGGTAATCAGTTGCTTCCCTTCAATCGGGTTCGTCAGTAGCATCGTGGCTCACTATCTTGTTGACAAGTTGGAGTTAGAGTTGGTCGGAGGTGTCAGGCATCCCAAGTTGCCTCCGGTTTGTCTCGTGCAGGACGGTAAGCCGCTGCCTCCGATGAGATTCTACTCTGGTGAGCCTGTTTGCAACATGGAGAGGTGTGACAAGGTCATCCTGATTGCCTCGGAGATTCAAGTGATTCCAGAGTTGAACCTGCCATTGGCTGACACCCTTCTGGACTGGTGCACCGAAGGTGGGGTCGGAGCCACTCTACTGATTGACTCCTATGCGCAAGGGATAGGTCAGCAGCACTCCATTTTCGATGATGACCAGACTAATGAGACAATTCTAGGAATTGGCTCTACCGATGAATCTCACAAGACTCTCAAAGGATTGGGGATTCCTCTGTTGAAGCAAGGGGTGGTTGGCGGAATCACTGGCGTGATGATGGGAGAGAGTCGGCGCAGGGACATCGATGTGATGGCTATTCTCGCAGAGTCGGACGGTACAATAGGGGGTGGACTGCCCGATGCAAGGGCTGCAGCACGAATCATCGAGTGCTTGGACGATTTGATTCCTGCTGTTCATCTCGATCCCGGGCCTTTGCTAGAAGAGGCTCAGAGGATCGAGGGCGAGATTCGCGAGATGATGGCAGTCCATCTCAATCCACCAGCCGACAGCGGTGACTCTCTGGGCACCATGTACGGCTAGAAGTCGCCCAGAGTGCTCTGCCTCTCTGAGGGTGGAGCGATTCCAGTCATCTCAGAGAGTTCTGTTTCATTCAGCACCGTCACACCCAACCGCTCGGCTTTGTCCAACTTGGAACCAGCAGAATCTCCTGCGACGAGAAAATCCAGCTTGCCCGAGACAGAAGACACCACCTTTCCTCCCATTGACTTGATTGACAATGCAATCTCCTTTCTGGGTCTCGAGAGGGTTCCTGTGATGCAGAAAGTCTGTCCCTCCAAGGGTCCCGTATTGGTTTGCGCGACCTCGTCCGAGATGTCCAATTCTTCACTCAGGGCTGATACGACCTCCATTCTTGCAGCTATGCCCTCCAGGAGAAGTCTTGCCACGGTCTCACCGACTCCTTCTATCGAGACTAGTCGGGATATGGCTTCGTTGTGCTTCTCAGGCTTCTCATCCTCGTCTTGGCCCGGGTCCTCATCCCTCCCATCTACTAGTTCTAGCAGATTTTCGAGACTTCCTACCTCAGAAGCGATTGAGTTGGCAATCTCAGGCCCTATTCTGGGCATTCCGAGTGCCGCTAGGAAGGTGCTGAGATTCATGCTGCGACTCGCTTCTAACTCATCGATTACATTGCCTGCAGATTTCTCGGCCATTCGCTCCAGACCAGCGATATCTTGCAAAGACAGGGTGTAGAGGTCTGATAGAGATTTGACTAATCCAGTAGAACAAAGTTGCTCGGCAAGTTTCTCCCCAATTCCGTCCATCTCAAGGTGACGGCACCAATAGAGGATGGTGCGCTCTAGGCGAGACGGGCAATTCAAGTCCATGCAGCGGATGAATGCCCCGTCTTCGACCAGAGTTGAGGAGCATCTAGGGCATTGTGTGGGGATTGTCACCGCGGTTCGGGTGGGAAGTGGCTCATCGAACGGTGTGCCATCTGCATGATTCCTGCCACTGAGATCGGACTCTTGGGCTGTGCCAAGAACCTCAGTAATCTTCGGGATTACATCCCCTCTCCTGACCACTCTGACACGGTCACCGAGCATGATTCCTAGTCTCTCGACCTCGCCCTTGTTGTGCAAAGTGGTACTTTCGACGGTAACACCCGAAACTGTGACGGGGGCGACCTTGGAAACCGGAGTGACGTTGCCGGTCCTGCCGGTCTGCCATTCCACGTCCATCAGGACGCTGATTGCCTCCTCAGGAGGGAACTTCCAGGCTAGGGCCCAACGAGGGTGATGTGCGGTCATTCCGAGCAAATTTCTCTTGCTCAATCTGTCGAGTTTGATGACTATCCCATCGATTTCCCAATCCGCACTGTCCCTGTTCTCAGTCCATCTGTTCACGACCGACATTATCTGGGCGGTAGCGGCTTGCGAATCGCCCCCACCTACGACTTCGTTACCGGCCACTTCAATACCAATCTCCTGAAGCCATGTGATTGATTCAGAATC
>CAYMRU010000123.1:0-2317 GCA_964392975.1 uncultured Candidatus Poseidoniales archaeon
ATGCAGTTCAGTAGGGTCGTCTTCCCTGAGCCTGATGGTCCGAGTAAGATAATCCTCTCACCTTCGCTTATCTCCAAATCGATTCCATCTAGGGCCCTGACTGTGCCTGAGGCCATGTGGTAGTGCCTCTCTAGTCCCTTCATACTCACCAATGGTCCAGTCATTCGAACTACTCCGTAGTTCGTGTGAAAGTGATTCGTTAATCAACTACTCGGAGGCGCCTGAAAAGAAGGCCATCGAGTCCCGGAATAGCTCCTCTCTACGCCTGATTCTGTTGTCTCTAATCTTGAGCCAGGTAAATGCGACGGCAATCAAAAGAATTACTGGAATGACGGCCTCAGCGTGGTATCGCTCCATGAACTCAATTATTCCCCTAGCGGTATATGCCCATGTCAGAGAGGCTGCTGTACCTCCAATCAGGCAAGCTGCAAGCACCCTCTCAAAGGGCATTCTGGCCACCAGTCCTAGCATGGCTCCGACAAGGACTCCGCTAGCCATGAAGGGGATCCAGACGAACACGATTAGTCCCCAATATCCGTACTTGTCGATGCGATCCTGATTCTTATGAGCCACATACTCGACAGAAGAGAGAATGTCGCCCATGAACGGGTTCTGTAGAAGAGCTCCGGCAATCCCTCCGCGCTTGGCCACCATCGCTTCACCGGTGTACTCGTTAACACCTTGCTCGACCCTGCCTGCTACTGCCCTATCTGCGAGAGTTGACTTCTCGTTACGTGCACTGACCACTAGGGACCGTCCCGCTAGGTGTTGAGCGAGGTCAGACCTGAGGTTTTCTTCTAAGTCGTCTTGTAGGTCCTTGTAGGTGGGCTTGAACAGGAAGTAAGCGAAACGTTGTATTGGCCGATAGATTACTCTGATGAAAACTGCATCTTCATCCGCCATCACAGCTGAACCGAAGTCAACAAGATCGTGTTTCCTGAACCAGCGAGCTAGGCTTTCATGGGTGGCGGTATCAAGTCGTCCGAAAGCACTGATGTCGGAAAAGAATGGACCGTAGTCCTCAGCGAGAGGTACCTGTGCGGAGCCACTGTAGAAGAATTCTGGACCGAGTGAAGTCAGGTCTGCTGAGGTTGTTGCGTCTGTGCAGACTACCTTGAGTTGTAGCGGTCGCATCTCACCGAATACGGCGAACTCCTCGAGCAGTTCCTTGGTTATCTCGGCTCTGACATCAATTGGTGAGGCTATGGCCTTGCCAGTAGTCTTGTACGGGACTATCACATCAATAGAAATCGGCCTGTCTTGCAGCCTCATCTGGTCGAAGTCAATCTTGCAACGCAACTCACCCTCGATCGAGGCTATGGTGCGTTCAATCAGTCTCTTGGTCTGCGCCTTGCTAAGCAAATCGTCTGCATCTCTGTGATACAACCTATGCATCAGAGGGTACTGGACACACAGGAAGAATATCGACATCCCGAGTGAGACGAGGGCCAGCCACCAAGCAGGAGCCCCCTCATCTGATCCGAATAGCATTGCAGTCTCTCTGCCCCCCACCCACTCAGCACCCATCAGGAGCCAGCCCATAGTGCCGAAATCCTGAATCGACAAACAGGTTCTAGGTTCGTCGTCCGTGACTACTGCCTCGACAGATTCTGCTCTATTGAACAAGCCCCCTGTTTTGACTGTCTTAATCTCAACAGGGAATTGTTTCGAATGGAGGTTGGTCAGGGAATCTGAGATAGAGAGAAATGAACTCTCATTGTCTATGTCTTCGAATGAATCCACAGACTCCGAGTAGTACAATGTGGCCTCCAGAAGATAGTTTCCTTCAGAAATCGAATCATCAATTTCTATCTCTGAGCGGATATCTGCTATTCCGCCATGATAAGAAGAAATCAGTGTTTCATTGCTATTCTCAAGATTCAGGTGGACGACCAAAATTGTTCCATATGAAGGAGCATTATTGGATTTTACAACCAAGCTATCATGGTCTCCATATGCTCTAATCCAAACCTCACCCTTCTGATCTTGGCACTCTCCTCCAGGGTCGATTGGGGTCTTGGATAGTGTTTGGTCCAATGTTATTGAATCGGCCGCAATCATTCCGGAGGACAATACCATCATCCCGCCGAAGAAAACGATTCCTGAGATTACTCCGACTAATAGGGTCCAGTCATCGAAGGTTCCTCGGAAGAACCTCCTCTGCCCTGTTCGGCGCTGGCGTATTCGATCTAGTTCCCTATCTAGGGGGTCTTCTTCGACTTCTACTCCAGCGGCTTCTGCCACTTGCGCTGCCGTCACAGTATAGCCACGCAGGAGGGGACTCATAGCCCTGTCCCCAAAAGGGGACAGGGGCTAC
>CAYMRU010000124.1:0-2273 GCA_964392975.1 uncultured Candidatus Poseidoniales archaeon
AAGGGTTGCTGGAATCAAACCAATGACTCGGATATGACTCATTCATACCGGCTGACTGAGGGACGATTCATTCGCTAGCCTCTGATTGGCTAATCGCCCAACTCAACTAGGGTCGCACCCATATCGACTCTGTCTCCTTCTGAGAAGTTGAGTGATACAATCTCGCCAGCCTTCGGTGCTTGGATGCGGTGCTCCATCTTCATCGCCTCCATGACAAGCAGTGTCTGTCCCTCGCGAACCCTCTGGCCTTCCTTGACATGGACCTCAAGGATGGTTCCCGGCATCGGGGCTGTTAGTCCTCCATCTCCGGATGAATCACTCGAGCTGCCGGGCTCGTGTCCGGTAACAACATGGATTCGCCCATCGAGGTGGATCCACCAGTCATCCCCTACCTTGGCTACATGAGCGATGTGTGCCGAGCCGTCAATCTCAACTAGGAGTCGGTTTGCCTGAGCATCTCTAGCGATGCTAATCTCACCATGTGCCCTCTCCTGTCCGTCAGCTGTGAAGTCAGCGAGATTCAGAGCACCCTCTGAATCAGACAGTTTGGCAGTGTACCGGGTGCCGGATTCTGCTATGCTCCATTCCATTGTATCACCTAGGGGAAGGACCTCGACAATGTCCTGAACGGATCACCAGCATGTCCTGTGTGCTCATCTACCATGGCTCCGTCACCTCCCACAGAGCCCGCTCTGTCCAGTCCGAAACGACTGGCTGCTGCTGCAATCGCTACGAGTGAGGCTGGATTGGTTTCTGGTTCGGCGAACTCGGAAATATCGGTTAAATCTAGATAATCAGTGGTGATTGCTCCAGAGACGAAGTCAGGATGGGTTGCCATCTGGCGGAGGAAACCGATGTTAGTGGTCACTCCCAGAGCACGTAGATCAGAGAGAGCATTGTACAGACGACGTGTAGCTGCACCACGAGTAGGGGCGTGTACAACTAGCTTGGCTAGCATGGGGTCGTAGTCAACTGTGACTGAATCTCCCTCGCGCACGCCTGCGTCGACTCTGATACCAGGTCCTGCAGGTGCGCGCCACATCGCTAACTCTCCTATTGCAGGAAGGAATCCCTTGTTCGGGTCCTCTGCGTATATTCGCGCCTCCATCGAGTGTCCAGTTATGCCGATGTCTGATTGATTGAGTCCCAACGGCATCCCTGCTGCAATCTCGAACTGCTTGAGGACCAGATCCACACCAGTAGTCATCTCGGTGACGGGATGCTCGACTTGCAGCCTAGTGTTCATCTCTAGGAAGAAGAACTCCTCTCTATCGGAAAGAAGGAACTCGACTGTTCCCGCGCCTTCGTAGTCGACAGCCTTGGCAGCCCTAACTGCTGCAGCACCCATCTCCTCTCTCATTTCAGCATTGACAACGGGGGATGGTGCCTCCTCGATGACCTTCTGATGTCTACGTTGCAGGGAGCAGTCGCGCTCGTTGAGATGAATACAATTTCCGTGCGAGTCTGCCAAGACTTGGACCTCGATGTGTCTGGCCCCAACCAACAGTCTCTCGACGTAGATTGTACCATCACCGAATGCCGCCGAGGCTTCTCTGGATGCGGCCTCGTACTCAGTTCTGAGCATCTTCGGCTCGCTCACCGCCCTCATCCCCTTACCGCCCCCGCCTGCACTGGCCTTGAGCAAGAGAGGATATCCAACTCTGGCAGCACAGGCTGCCAACTGGCCTAGGTGGTCGGGACCATCGGGAACAGAGAGTTCCTCTCCAGGAATTACCGGGACTCCTGATTCCATCATTTTCGATCTGGCCGAGATCTTGTCTCCCATAGTGGAGATGGCTTTGGGAGGAGGCCCAATCCATACCAGTCCGGCCTGCTTCACAGCAGATGCGAACTCAGCCCTCTCGGAGAGGAATCCGTACCCGGGATGTATGGCCTGAGCGCCGCTGCTCTTGGCCGCGGCGATAATGGCATCCGAGTTGAGATAGGTCTCGGCCAGAGTCTCTCCGGGCAAATGGATTGCTTCGTCTGATACTTCGACATGCAGGGCCTTGGCATCAGCGTCCGAAAATACGGCCACTCCTCGCAGTCCTGCCTCTCTGGCAGCGGTCAGGACCCTGACGGCAATCTCTCCCCTATTGGCAACAAGTACCGCATCGAATGATAGGTCGCTCATGCTAACCTTCCCCGTCCCTCGACGCCCAATCCGGCGGACGCCTCTCTAGGAACGAGGAGAGTCCTTCCTGACCTTCGCGAGAACCTCGCATCTCGCTGGTCTTGTCCAGAGTCCATTGCCTGAGTTCTTCGAAAGAGCC
>CAYMRU010000125.1:0-2239 GCA_964392975.1 uncultured Candidatus Poseidoniales archaeon
CATGATTGGGATGTTCCTTGCCATGGTTATGGCCTGGAGCGAGTACTATTACCCAATCTACGAAGCCCCCAGAGACGGAGTCATTGCCTGGTACCTGCTTCTATGGACCCTTGTTGTCGCATTCTTCTGCACCGGAATTGTCGGTGTAATGATCGATCGCCTCGTTTACCGGGGCTTCAGACTTAGGGACGCTACCCCCCAAGTCATGATGATTGCCTCTCTAGGAGTAGCTCTGATTCTGCGTTCAATCGTCTACCTGAGGTTCACAGCCGCGAGGAACATGTTCGAGCCCGATGCAGATTGGAGGATGCCGAATCTCCGCTGGGAGATTCCTACAACTAAACTTAGACTCAATCTTGGCGACCGCTCACTGGAGGAGGGTCAGACCTACACTCGGTTCACCTGCGAGCAGACCGGTGTGGACGAGGTGACAGGAGAACCCATTTTGTCGAGGATAGTCACCGAGGGCTCTAAGCCGGCCGCTGAGATCTATGATGTGACCACTCAATGCGTACAGGCCGCTACGAACTACCCCTACTACAAAGGGGCCGTACCGATGGTCGTATTCATCTCGGTGACCTTGCTCTACCTGCTCCTCACCAAGACCCGTTTGGGCAGGAGAATGCGAGCTGTCGCAGACAACCCCGATCTAGCTGCCAGCAGCGGAATCAATGTCGAGAGGGTGCAGCTGACCAGCGCCTTCCTCTCTGCAGGGGTTTCCGGGATTGGAGGCGCGGTCTTCGCCATCACCCTGCGTTATAACCCGGAGACCGCTTTCGGTCTGCTCCTGCCTTCCTTCGCAGTCATCGTACTGGGTACCATAGGCTCGATACCGGGAGCGATTATTGGCTCCCTGCTAGTCGGATTCGTCAGAGCGTTATCGTCTCCAGTTCTGATTGGCATAGGCCTTCCATTAGGTAGATCGAACTACACCGCTCTGGATGCGGTGATGCCCTACATTTTCCTCGTAGCAATTCTGATGATAATGCCTGAGGGAATCGGAGATGCTTGGGAGAAGTGGAAGATTGAGAGATTACGTAATCGGAAACCTGAGACCGAACAATCGAGAAAGACCGCGGGATTACTGGCTATTCTGCCGACCGGCATTCTGGGACTCCATCACCTCAAACGAAATCGCTCGGACCGGACAGTCACATTCTCTGCTATCGCCATAGGCTCGTATGTGATGCACAAGATTGGAGGATTCGTCGGCAAAAACTCATTCGCTGAAGGAGCCTGCGCTGATGCTTGTCTTGACAATCCAATTGCTGAGACCAATCTAGCTCATCTCACCGGGAGGGACGATGGGACCTTAAAGGTGGAAGACTCCCCTTACTTCTCTGAGCCAGCTACTGAACTGGATGAGACATGGTTTGAGCTGATGCAGACTGAGTTGCAGGTAGCAAACCTCATCGTCGACATTGGGGAATTAGTCTGGCCTCTGATTCCGATACTGCTCTGGGTCTTTGCTGCCAACGAGGGCCGCAAACTGTTGTCGGACTCTGAAACAACCTTGGCAAAGAGCACCTCCAATCTCGCTAATCCATTGGACAGAATCAGGATGCCTGACCTCACCGAGCTCAGGAACATCTGGTTAGAGTGGGACAGGAAGCACAAGTCATTAGTCGACGATTACAAGAGGCGTTTGACCGAATCAACAGAGCGACTGACTTCGAAACTCTCTGAGTCATACTACGGGTTGTTCGACTCCGACTCCGACACTTCTCACAACAGGAGCACCAACCTGCGATTGTACGGAAGAGAGGGAGTCACCGGGTCTTGGATTACCTTCGGCGTGTTGCTGCTTATCCTGCTGCTATTCATCTGGTGGCTGCCTATCAGTGAAGATGTGGAGTCGATGTCCTGGAGCAAGGCGTTCCAAGTCTCCAATGTTATGCTCACTCTTTCCATCTTCATTCTGATGGCATTCTCCCTCAACCTGCATACCGGTGTCACTGGAATGGTCAACTTCGGTGTCATATTCTTCGTCGGCATCGGTGCAATCACAGTCGGTGTACTAACCGCACCTCATGAGATGCACGGCTACGGCTGGGACATCCTGCCTGCGGTGATCTTCGCAGTTCTGCTCGCCGCCGCCTTCGGGTGGGCTCTCGCCTATCCGACTGCTAGGCTGCGAATGGATTACTTCGCTATCGTGACAATCTCTCTGGGCGAGATAGTCAGGGTCCTACTGGCCGGAGAGCCCTTGATCCGTTCAGGCCCAATAGCGTCTGCAATC
>CAYMRU010000126.1:0-2211 GCA_964392975.1 uncultured Candidatus Poseidoniales archaeon
CTTTCATTCTCCGCATGGATGCTCAACGAGGTGGCGCTGCAGATGGTTTGGCTGCCTGTGCTAGCGTTCATGATTTACCCGTACACGAAGAGGGTGTCCTGGATCTGTCACCTGTGGCTGGGTCTGTGTCTGGGGCTCGCTCCCGCAGGTGCCTGGGTAGCACTCGCGGCTGATGTCCACGGATGGGGTGCGATTACCGGAGTTAACGGCGGCTTCCTGTGGTATCCTGAGATATTCTTCATCTCAATGGGTGTAGCGCTGTGGATTGCTGGCTTCGATGTGAACTACGCGCGCATGGATGTCAATGTGGACCGTGAGCAGGGAATCAAGTCGTTCCCATCTGCGTATGGAGACAGGGCGACCACTGGGATGAGTGTGGCCCTCACCATGGGTTGGGCTCTCTGCTTCGTTCTCACAGGATTGAACGAGGCGACTGATGGCAGAGACGGTTACTCTCTATGGATTCCCGCCGCGGTATTGATGGCTTTGGTGAACATCATCGTGATGACTAAGGGTGCACAGACTTCTATGGATTCAGACGAGGCGATGGGTGGCTTCCAGAAGACCCTGTTCAACGCCTCGATGCTAACTGGCTGGGCTCTGCTAGGAAGCCTCGCTTTGGCAGGGGTGATGTGATGGGAGATTCAGCCATCTTCATTCTGAAATCGGACTACGACTCTGCTGGCGACCAGCAGCAGGCTATTGACAAACTGGTCGAGCAAATCGAGAACGGTCAGGAGCGCTGTGTGTTGCTCGGTGTCACCGGCTCGGGCAAGACATTCGCGATGGCCAAGGTCATAGAGAGGTTGCAGATTCCAACTCTAATTCTCTCGCACAACAAGACGCTTGCTCGCCAATTGTGGCAGGAGATGAGCGAGCTGTTTCCCGAGAACGCAGTAGAGTACTTCGTCAGTTACTACGACTACTACCAGCCTGAGGCCTACATCCCTGGAAGGGACCTGTACATCGACAAAGAGCTACAGATGAACGAGCGTATCGAGCAAGAGAGATTCTCCACTGTGGCCTCGCTCGTGTCACGACCCGATGTGATTGCTGTAGGCACGGTTTCTGTAATCTACGGCCTGAACCCACCTGAGGTGTTCCAGCAGAATCACCTCAGGCTTGCGGTCGGTGAGAAGGCCGACCCTCAGGAAGTAGTCAAGCAACTGGTCGGCCTGCAGTATCGCAGGACGGCAGCTGAAATCACGCGCGGTGACATTCGCCTGCGTGGAGAGGTTCTCGACATCTGGATGCCGAGTCGTGACGACCCGTTGCGCATTCGCTTCGGCTGGGACGGTATTGAGCGCATTCAGGCCTGTGAGGCAGTTTCATGGGAGGTGCTCGATGACTTCGAGGAAGCGTGGATTCACCCTCGAGAGTTCTACATGACCAGCGAGGAGCGGTTCAATCAGGCTCTTGAGGACATCGAGCACGAGCTCGATGAGCGGGTGGACTGGTTCCACAGCGAAGACATGGATCTGGAATCACATCGTCTCGAGCAGCGAACCAGATTCGACCTCGAGATGCTGTCTGAGATTGGATCATGCAAGGGCGTCGAGAACTACTCTATGCACTTCGACGGTAGGCAGCGCGGCGAGCGCTCATACTGCCTGCTTGACTTCTTCGCAATGTGCGCGGAGAAGTACCACGGCGGATCCGATAGATACCTCGTGGTGATGGATGAGTCGCACGTTACTCTGCCTCAGGTCTCAGGTATGCACGGAGGTGACTTCTCGCGAAAGAAGAATCTAATCGAGCATGGTTTCCGCCTCCCTTCGGCCTACGATAACAGGCCACTGCGCATCGATGAGTTCCAGAATCTCGTCAACCAGATGATCTACGTCAGCGCCACGCCCGGGGAGAGGGAGTTACGCCATATAGCCGAGGTTACTGGGCAGAAAGTTCCGCAGGAACTACTGCACGTTCAGAGTCGAGGGGGTGCGCTGCCAGCCGAGAAAGATAAGCCGCTGGGTAGGACTTCCATTCAGAATCTGATGCAGCAGATTGAGGGAATCGCGACGATGGAGATTCGCCCCACAGGTCTTCTCGACCCGAGTATCGAGGTCCGTCAGACAGCAGGTCAGATTCAGAACCTCGAAGAGGAGATTCGAATGAGAATCGAGGCAGATGAGAGGGTGTTGGTCACTGTGATGACCATCAAGTTCGCAGAGGAAGTGGCCGAATACCTGCAGCGCCAGGGCTTCAAGGCCC
>CAYMRU010000127.1:0-2158 GCA_964392975.1 uncultured Candidatus Poseidoniales archaeon
ACCGGACAACCCCCTATGAACGGTCCGGCCGGATTGAGCCGTAGGCTCAGGGAGGCAGGAGGCGCCAGAAAGCGGCTCTAGTCTTACCTCTCTGGCGGCTGTGATGAGAGTACGCTGCAGGCAGCGCGAAGTCGGCCTCACCGTATCTCTCGACAGACCATCCGTGCTCCTCGAACATCGGTTCTATGTGGCTTGCCTCAGCACTGTGCATGAGGTGTGAGGTGACTCGAGCAGATAGCATGGCATCGAGGAATGGGCGGTCAGCCTTGGGCGACTGCCTGCCCCAAGGTGGATTGCTGATGATTAAATCGACTGAATCCAGTCTAAGCGTATCGATTCCGATGGTGGCTTGAGTCACTTCAGCCGAGTCTGCGAATCCCAGCTTGATTGCATTATGTTGAGCTGTTTCACAAGCCGCTCGGTCGGACTCGATCAGAACTATTCTACCTGCGCCGAGTGCAATGGCACCCAAGCCCAGTACCCCATTACCAGCTCCCAAATCAGCAACTGAGCATCCTTCTTGCAAGTCACCGAAGTTGGAAATGTCAGTGAGCCAACGTGCGGCTAAATCGCCGTCGGTGGAGTACTGTTCTAGATCGACTGACTGAGATTGAGTTTGCTCGAGTCCGGACAGCATCATCGCCAATCTCCTCACTCTCATGGTTACCGAAGGTCTGCTCTGCCTAAGAATCAATACGGAATAGAGCTACTATGGTATCTCTCATAGTTCAAATACTCCCAATTCCGATGGATTGCCATGGTGGAGGCCGAGTTGGTTGCAATTGGTGTTCTCGGGATTGCCCTTGTCTTCACGCTCTGGCAATTGATGAGTAAAAATAACTCAGATGTAGGTTCAGAGCTTAGAAGAGAAATTCGTGAGATGGGATCAGAACAAATGAACACATTACAGGCCCTAGGGAAATCTCAGCAAGAGCACTTGGCTACGGTTTCGAAGAATATTGAGGATCTAAAGGAAGGTAATGAAAAGAAGCTTGATCAGATGCGCGAGACAGTAGATGAGAAGTTACAGACAACTCTTGAAAAGAGGATTGGTGAATCGTTCAAACTCGTTAGCGAGCGTCTCGAGGCGGTCCAGCGTGGATTGGGAGAAATGCAGGCTCTGGCGACAGATACTGCGGACTTGAAGAAAGTCTTAGCTAATGTTTCTACGCGTGGGGCAATGGGTGAAATACAGGCCGAGCAGATACTCCAGAGTATTCTATCGCCTAATCAATATGAGAAGAATGTAAAGACACATCCGGATTGCAAAGGACAGGTTGAATTTGCTATTAAGCTCCCTGGATCGGATGGGAAATTGGATGACCCTGTTTGGTTACCGATCGATTGTAAATTTCCAAAGGAGGATTATGAGCGATTATTGGATGCATACGATGCAGGAGATAAGGATCTTATCGAGAAGGCTTACAAGACGTTCGCATCCAATGTAACCGCTAAGGCAAAGACAATCAGGAAGGAGTATGTTTCTGCACCTCATACTACTGATTTTGCTGTGATGTTTCTACCTACTGAGGGACTATATGCTGATGTCGTTAGAAGGCCGGGTTTGTTCGAAACACTACAGAGAGATCACCAGATTGTTGTTACTGGTCCTTCCACTCTAGCTGCTTTCGTGAACAGTCTCCAAATGGGTTTCCGAACATTAGCTCTGGAGGCTAGCGCAAGTGAGGTCTGGAATGTTCTTGGAGGGGTAAAGACGGAGTTTGCGAAATTTGGAGATACGATGACTAAATTGCATAAACAACTCAATACTGCTGCAAATACAATTGGCGGAGATGGCGAATCTGTACAGCGTCGACTAAGAGCAATGGAACGTAAACTGAGAGATGTAGAGTCTCTACCTTCTTCCAATCCTACTAATCTTCTAGGGCATCCAGACGACCTAGATGATGATTAGGTAAGTGTCATCTGTACCATGCCCTACCGATGTACATGATTGACTGGGATTCGCATAAGTTTCAGCCAGTCGTACATCTTCCTGATGAGTACGAAGTGCGGGACTTCACAACGGGTGACGACTCCCCCTCAAAATACGAATACGACATCGGCCGATACGATGAACTGCGACCCGGGATGTATTCCACTGACCTCTTTGAAGGAACTCGATTCCTCCATGTAGGAATCGACATCGGTGCACCTG
>CAYMRU010000128.1:0-2121 GCA_964392975.1 uncultured Candidatus Poseidoniales archaeon
CGGTCAAAGGGGCCGGACTTAAGCTCCGGTGCAAAGTGCTTCGCAGGTTCGAATCCTGCCCCCTGCACCATCATTTGACTCTAGTCATAGCGCAGCCCAGTCTGGATTCGTCATCTGTGACATCGAGCTTGCTGGCACTGACAGAGGCCGCTAGGACCTCAGCAGGCGCCAATACCTCATCCAGCAGTCTGGTTACAAGGGTCTCCAACAACGAGGGGCGGTCCATCGCAACGACCCTATCGAGGGAGGAAACCAGATACTCATAGTCGAGGACCTGGTCTATCGAGTCATTGGACGGCCTAGAGTCGTCGACCACGACATGGATATCGAACATAACCCTCTGAGGGGAGTCTTGTTCGTGTTCGTGGACTCCAACATCTACCTGCCTGATAGCGCCCTCAAGAAACAGCGACGAGGCTGTTCCTCCCATGGTGAGCAATGCCTCGATTGCTTCACTGTGGCTCGTCGACATATTCACTCCGTCTCAAACAGCACATCTCGGGCTCGCGATAAGAATCTCTCACCTGAGTCGACAAATAGAATCTGGCCTGTGACCGCTCTGGCACCCATGAGGTAGCAGACCGCATCTGCGATGTCTTCAGGCCCGGGCCCGAATCCTAGTGGAGATTCCGACTGGGCTCTAGCGAATCCTGCTTCTGTCTGGTCATCACTAGGCAGGGTGTGTCCAGGGGCCACGGCGTTTACTCTAATGCTGGGAGCGAGGCCTCGCGCAAGAGCATCGGTAAGCCCTAGCATAGCGTATCTCGAAGCAGTGTAAGACAGGTGGTCTGGATTGGGCTCAGCGATTTTCTGATCTAGCACGTTAACCACGCAGGCAGTCTGGTCTCCCTCAAGAATCTCATTCAACGATCTGATTATGAGCATTGGAGATCTCGCGTTTACATCCATATGAGCGTCCCAATTCTCTGTGTCGATGGTTTGGATATCGTCGTGGATGAATAGCGAGGCATTGTTGACAATGCCACACAGCGGCCCGTTTTCACTCGCCCTCGATGCAAGGGTAGAAGCTGATTTGGCGTCTGCGAGATTGGCATGAACTGAGAACGCGGTTCCACCTGTCTCCTCAATGGCTGCGACAACCTCGTCGGCCTCATTGCTTGAGCCGCGGTAGTGTACGGCGATGGAATATCCCTCTTCAGCCAAGCGCAGACAAATTGCCTTGCCGATGCGCTTGGCCCCGCCTGTGACTAACACAGTGCCCTCGGTCATGGTCGAGCGGGGGCAACATCTGATATTACCAGTTGTATTAGCACATACTGGGAGGACAAGCATAGCAGAATGGTTAATGTCGGTACTCCATCCGACGGTTCGATGGCACCTCGCCTCCCTACCATCGACGTGGATTCGACCCTCGCGGGAGGTTGTGGGGGAGTCTCCAGACAGAGTGCTGCTGAGCGAAGGAAAGCATTGCGAAAGAGACTTCCTCCGTGGTTCAAGACTTCATTGCCAACAGGTGATGCTCAGTCTAGATACAACGAGACTCGTTCAAGCGTTCACGAACATGGTTTACACACTGTGTGCGAGGAGGCTCGCTGCCCCAACGTCCACGACTGCTGGGGCAGGGGAACGGCCACATTCATGGTGGCCGGGGAAGTCTGCACCAGAGGTTGCAGATTCTGTGCTGTTGGTACTGAAAAGATTCCTCCAGCGTTAGATGCATCCGAGCCATCCGAATTAGCCGAGGCTGTGGCGAGGATGGGACTCGATCACGCAGTGATTACGGTCGTCAACAGGGATGACCTCAAAGACGGCGGTGCGGGACACTATAGAGATTGTATCCTTGCAGTGAATGAGCGCTGTGCCGGAGTTGGTCTTGAGTTGCTCTGCTCCGATCTGGATGGGAATCTCGAGGCTCTCGGCGAGTTGCTCGATGACCTGCCTCTCAGGGTGTTTGCACACAATGTGGAATGCGTTCCCAGACTCGACTCGGTGGTGCGTGACCCTAGAGCGTCTTTTGAGCAATCACTCAGTATTCTACGCGAGGCTCGCAGGCTTCGACCTGATATTCTCATCAAGTCAAGCATTATGGTCGGTCTCGGAGAGACCGATGAAGAGGTGAGCGAAGCAATGCGGCTGCTTTTCGATGCTGGAGTGGACATG
>CAYMRU010000129.1:0-2082 GCA_964392975.1 uncultured Candidatus Poseidoniales archaeon
TCGACCGTAGGTCGCCTGTCTTACCCCATCAGACGCTTCAAGCCCCTAGCCAGAGCCGGTGCCGCGCTTACGACTGCTCTTGGGTTGGGCAGCGAGTCAGTGCTGTGGACACCGTCAACGTGGCTAGCCAGGCGCAGTATGGCGCCGCCTGTGAATAGACCGTGTGTGCAGGCGGCGTGGACTTCGGTGGCACCCTGCCGGCGCAGGGCATCACTGGCCCGGCAGATGGTGCCGCCAGTGCTGATCATATCATCCACAATAGCGACCACTTTACCATCGACATCGAGGTCCTTGGGCGTGTGCTCGATGGTATGGGCATCGATTCTGGTTTTCTCGAGATAGGAGAAATCGCAGCCAATCAGACCAGCCACTTCGGAAGCCCTCGCTATGGCGCCCTTATCGGGACTGAGCACGAAGTCCGGGCTGATTTCTGACTCAAGCAAGTCTGCAATCTCAGGCATAGCGCTGACGAACTCGACAGGCACGCCCATGTCCTCTAACACTGCGGGCTCATGCAAGTCTAGTATCGCTATTCCATCACAGCTTCTTTCCAGCAATTCGGCGATTACTCTCGCCGAAATCGCCTCTCCGCTGGAGAAGCGCTTGTCTTGGCGAGAGTAGCCGTAGTAAGGTATGGCTAGGTAGACACCTCCTCCGACGTCATCCATCTGCTGCTCACCCTCTCCCTTGAGATTAGCAAGGTCTCCCTTGCGGACGTCGGCAATCGCTTCCAGAAGGAGAATTGTGCTGACGATTCCCGAGTCAGGATAAGTGTTGGAGACCAAGACCACTGGCTCAGAGCGAACGGCGCCAATCGCCTCTGCGGGGACTCTGATGTAACCCTCGCCATCGGGGAATCTGCGACTCTCCAATTCGACGAACTGCATCCCGAGTAAAGGAGCCAGTGAGGCTGCTATATCACGGCCGGAGGAGCCACTGACCACAGGCATGTGACAGGGAGCCGAACTGACGGCCCTTCATGACTCTGCCGACCGTCCAGAAGGCAGTAATTGGTGGGCACGACAGGATTTGAACCTGTGACCTCCCGGTTATCAGCCGGGTGCTCCAGCCAAACTAAGCTACGCGCCCTTGAGCAGGCATGCGAGAAGCAAATCCGATTTCAAGATGTTCCTTGTGAACTATTCACTCTTCTTCGAAGTCTTCGCCATTTAACTTCAGATAACTGGGCAATGTGACTAATCTCTGCATCGAGCAGCGCAGGATTACCTCATCCAGTCGCGCTGTAGTCCTGGCCAACTGTGCAACTGGTACCACGATGGTTTCGGGCAGCTGATGCCTCGCCCTGACGATGTAGTGTGGTTGGAGAACAACCCCCTTGTACGTGCGCTTGATTTTCACTAGGTCGATTATATTGCCCAGATCCATTCCGTCGTTGTCTAGAACGGCTCTGTCGAGCAATTCGTCCGGAGCGTACAACTTCTCATCGATTCTGACAGTGTTCCTCCAACGCCGCTGCAACTCTCGCATCGACTTGGACAGTTTCACACCGCCATCAGATCTTATGCTGTGCACCAACTCCTTCGATAGCGGAGCGAACTCCGCTGGCTTTCTCATGTATTGTTCCGCTACTTCGCCTTCGACCTTGATTCGCATCGATTGCACGAGCTCGTCGCGCGGATGGAATCGCTCGCCAGTGATCACACCGACATGGGTTTCGCCGACGTAGACATCCCTCTGCAATAGTTCCTGTATTCTGTATTCATCGCTCATTCATTTCCCCCCCCGTTGGGAGGAGAACTGCATCCCCCAGGCATTTCTCCCGTTGACAAGAAGGTTGTTTAGCACTTATACTATACGATAACAAAGACCGATAATCCAATTAGATTTTTCAATCAATAATGAATATTTCAATTGGAAAACTAAAATTAGTTTGATTATTTGGTTGATTATCAGAAATCTAGTTTCTCTCGATATTCGAATAATTTCGAAAAGGACTAGTGGAATCGCAGACGAATGTTGATGTGTATGCCCGTGTTGGCTTCTTCGATGGGGGATTGGCTGACGACTCTGCAGTCTATTCGAAACGCCACAGGGGAACCCAGGACGGTCGGAATCTCCGAC
>CAYMRU010000130.1:0-1969 GCA_964392975.1 uncultured Candidatus Poseidoniales archaeon
CCGATGCGAGGGTTTTCACCACCGCTGCTAAGATTCTCTGAACAATGGGTACCCTATGATTCAGCTTTCTTGTCTTTAAGCGTCTCTTGCAAACCCTTGCCTAATGACCAAAGTCCCAATGCTGCAGCGGCAAACCAGGCAACTTCGAGAATGAAGAATGCCCACTCGTCAATCAAGTATGCACGAATTGCAAGTAATCCAGAACCTAGGGCCATCAGGACGAGATATGGCCACTCTTTGCTATGTAGGATATCCCTAGTTTCTAGGAAAAATGCGCTAAGAATCAACAGCATTCCAGCGTAGGCCACTATCTCGTTGTGAGCAAGATTGACGATTTGTTCCCACATTCAATCATCTGCTAGAATAAGAAATCAGATTTCTTGGCCGGTTGCAGCCATTAGAAGCCCTAGGAATGGAGGACTTGGCCGGTTTGGCCGTGACTTAAACTCGGGATGGTATTGGGTCCCCACGAAGTAGGCGTGGTCGTCGAGCTCCATGATTTCACAACGCTCCCCGGTCTCATCCTTACCCACGTATATCAGCCCAGCCCCCTCAATCTGCTCGATGAGTTCCGGGTTGACCTCGTAGCGGTGACGGTGACGCTCGTCGACATGGTCGGCCCCGCCGTACAGGCGCCTCATCTTACAGTCATCTACCAAGAACGGCGTCGGCTTGGTACCCAGTCGCATGGTACCTCCCATGTGAGTCTTGGAGATTTCAGGCATGAACACGACCGCGGGATGCGGAGTATCCTCGTCGAACTCCGTGGAGTTCGCCCCTTCCATGCCTAGCACATTCCTGCAGAACTCGATAGTCGCGACCTGCAACCCCAGACAGACCCCTAGGTACGGGACATTGTTCGTCCTAGCGTATTCTGCCGCCTTGATCTTCCCCTCTATTCCTCTCCTTCCGAATCCTCCTGGAACAAGGATGCCATCGACCCCCTTCAGCAATTCCCAGGCTTCTGCATGTGCTTGCGGGTCCGATTCAGCAGTATCGTCATCGAGGCTTGCTGACTCAATCCAGTCGATTACCAGTTTGTGGTTGACTGCGTATGAGGAGTGTTGCAACGCCTTGATGACACTGAGGTAGGAATCCGAGAGCCCGGTGTACTTGCCCACCATCGCGATTCTGACTTCCTTCTCGACACCATCAACGCGGTCGGCCATCGCCTTCCACTCTTCGAGCAGTGGTCTCTTTTCTAGCAGTTTGAAACCCAGACCTTCGGACAGGACCTCAGTCACTCCTTGCTCCTCAAGCATCATTGGGACTCGGTAGATGTTAGAGACATCATGTGCAGATACAACCGCGTTCTGTGACACGTGACAGAAGGCTGCCAACTTTGATCTGGTTTCGTCTTCAAGCGGACTTGCTGAACGGCATACTAGGATGTCGGGGATAATACCCAGCCCTCGCAACTCCTTGACCGTATGTTGGGTCGGCTTGGTCTTCTGCTCACCGACTGGACCCATCACTGGAACTAGACTGACATGGACGAAGCAGATGTTCTCACTGCCGACACGGAACTGGAATTGCCTTAGTGCCTCGATGAAAGGAGCGCTCTCGATGTCGCCTACAGTTCCTCCCAACTCGATAACGCAGGCATCCGGCTCCTTGCCGTTACCATCACTGGGTGTGAGCGCAACACGCTCTATCCAATCTTGAATCTCGTCGGTAATGTGGGGAATGACCTGTACGGTCTTCCCTAGGTAGTCACCCTTCCTCTCCTTCTGGATTACATTGTCGTAGACTTTCCCGGTGGTGATGTTGTTTTCCCTTGACAGAGCTATGTCGAGAAACCTCTCGTAATTGCCCAAGTCCAAATCGACTTCTCCGCCGTCATCTAACACGAACACCTCTCCATGCTCGAACGGACTCATGGTCCCAGCGTCGACGTTCAGATAGGGATCGATTTTGACTGAAGTGACTCGCAGTCCAGCGGATTTGAGCAAAACTCCGATGCTGCTAG
>CAYMRU010000131.1:0-1947 GCA_964392975.1 uncultured Candidatus Poseidoniales archaeon
TCGAGATTCTCGATTACTACCTCGACTACCCAGTCGACTTCAGAGAGTTTGGACAAATCATCCTCGATGTTGCCAGAGGAGATGAGTTTTGCATTGCGCTTATGCATCAGCATCTCAGGGTTCGACTTCATCATCTGCTGAATTGCCGAGTTTGCTACCGAGTTTCGATCACTCTCATCTCTGACAATGTCGAGCAGTAGAACTTCGCACCCAGCATTGGCGCAGTGTGCGGCTATGCCTGCGCCCATCACTCCGCTGCCGATTACAGCTACGCGCTCTATGCTGCCTGACATTCAAACACCTAAATTTGTTCCAATACGGTAGCCATTCCCATTCCACCGCCGACACAAAGTGTCGCAAGCGCGTGCTTGCCGCCGTTTCGTTTCAGCAACTGAGCGGCCTTGCCTGTGATTCGAGCTCCGCTTGCACCTAACGGGTGGCCGAGTGCGATTGCTCCGCCCTCAAGGTTGACCTTGCTGTGGTCGAGGCCTAACTCACCAATCACTGCAAGGGATTGAGCAGCGAAGGCCTCGTTCAACTCGATGATGTCGATATCTCCCAGCGTCAGTCCAGCGCGCTCCAGTGCCTTTCTGCTAGCCTCGACTGGACCGATTCCCATAATCTCGGGAGCACAACCAGATACGGCCGCGCTCTTGACTCGGGCCATCGTATCAAGTCCGTGTTCTGCAGCGAACTCCTCCGAACAGACGAACACGAAGGCGGCTCCGTCTGTGAGAGGTGAGGAGGTGCCTGCAGTCACGGTGCCGTTGGCATCGAAGGCAGGACGAAGTTTGGCCAGCGCCTCTGAGTCAGTGCCTGGTCTGATGCAACCGTCTTGGTCGACGGTTCCTCCAGAGGTCTCGATTGGGACGATTTCTTCTGCGAAGGATCCAGACTCTCTTGCAGCGGTGGCTCTAGCGTGGCTCTCAATCGCGAATTGCTCCTGCTCCTCTCTGCCAATCTCATGCAGTTTGGAGAGGTTCTCGGCGGTGACTCCCATAGATGTCATGACCTCGGATGGGAGGTCGGGGTTGGGCATCGGATTGAACCCGGTCATCGGGATTCTAGTCATGCTCTCAACACCGCCTGCGATGTATGCTTCACCATGGCCGGCGTTGACTCTAGCAGCCGCGTCGTGAATAGCCTGCATCGATGAGCCGCAGAAGCGATTGATTGTCACACCGGGAACGGTTTCGGGGAGCTCACTGAGGAAGGTGATGATTCTGGCTAAATTGTATCCCTGCTCAGCCTCAGGGAAGGCGCAACCTACTACTAGGTCGTCGACTAGTGATGGGTCTATTCCAACATCTGAGAGCAACTTGTCTACTACAACCGCAGCGATGTCATCTGGTCTGGTCCTAGCCAGGGCCCCTTTCTTGGCTGGAGTAAATGGTGAGCGTGCATAACCTGCGATTACTGCGGGCATGCTCTGGACTTGTCGTTTCTATAATTAAACCTCAAGTAACTAAAATTACACTTGCGTTGAAGATTTACACTCAGATAGAAATAGTCTCAATGTCGTTTCAAATCGCTGATTTCGCCGAAAATACCAATCCGTAAGTTCAAGGTCTCAGGTCCCATTCGGCTGACGAGGTGAAAATGTGTCAGACGAAGAAGTAGGCCGGGTCGACCGATATTTTCGCAAAGTCGGGGTAGCTGCTCTGGAACTCACTGGTGACTTGTCAATTGGTGACAGAATCAGGTTCTCGGGGGCGACAACGGATTTTGAGATGGATGTCGACTCCATGCAAATCGACCTGAACCCAGTCGAGAGCGCAGGATCTGGCGATGATGTCGGAATAAAGGTCCCCGAGAGGGTCCGACCTAATGACAAGGTATTACGATTGGATTCCGGGTCCGCTGCACTCAGTCCAGAAATGATGAGGTATGGTCTAATTGCTGTTGTAGTGATAGGTGCTGCGAAGATGCTTGGGCTCTTCTAAGCTA
>CAYMRU010000132.1:0-1854 GCA_964392975.1 uncultured Candidatus Poseidoniales archaeon
CATTGTTGTGCCACTCGCAATGAATCTCCACAGTAGAGTCTTGACAAAGGTGCGTTTTCGTGAATCCATCCCAATCACCTCGTCGTACCTATTGCCTATGGACGGCAGCACGGGTCCCCGTGCGGGTCAAGGTTGCTATGACGCTCAAGCACGACGCTCCCGCGAAAGTCCTAGAGCCATCCCACCCCATGTTAATTGGATGGGCGGCCTTTGCATCTGACAAATAATACCAACGGTCTACATTAGAGCTTCCGCGGGATTTCCATAGTTAGACTAGGATGCCATCAGTGCATAGGACTGACATCGGGGGCGTCAATATCTTCGAGACCCCAATCCGACCAGCTCCAAGCCCTCTCATGGAAGTAGTACAGGAACATCTTGGTGACTACCTCGATACTGGCTATACCGAAACCAACTGTCCAGCTTCCGGTAATGACTCTTGCGATTATTATGGTGTCCGTAGTCGCTAGGGTTCTCCAAGTAAGAGTCTTCACTAGACTGCGAGTTCTATTTGCGTGTCCTGTTCCGGGTATGTGTTCTGTCATGCATCACGCTGGGAACCATCATGGATAACTCCTCCTACGGCGCTAATTGGTCGTTTAGTCAGCAAGATTCGATGATTACGGCGATTCCTTGGCCACCGCCGATACATGCTGTGGCAATTCCATACTTGCCACCACTTCGCTTGAGTTCATGGGCTAGAGTGAGTACTAGTCTGGTTCCTGTTGCAGCGAGGGGGTGGCCTAGGCCGACTGCTCCTCCGTTGACATTGACCTTTTCGACATCCAGTCCTAGCTCTTGGATGCATGCGACCGCCTGGCCTGAGAACGCCTCGTTAATCTCCCATCTGTCTATGTCCTCAATGCTCAAGCCAGCTCTATCTAGGGCGAGCCTGCTGCTCGGAACTGGACCATAGGCCATGATTGAAGGGTCAAGTCCGACGATGCCCCAATCAATGATTCTCGCTAGGGGTTCGTCTCCGTCTGCAGCAGCCCTCTCTGCTGACTTCAGGACTACTGCTGCTGCTCCGTCGACGACTCCAGAAGCATTTCCAGCGGTGACGAGGGAATTCGGCCCGAAGTGCGGCCTGAGGCCGGAGAGTGATTCGACTGTTGTGCCTCGCACGAAGTGGTCCTCGTGCTCCGCGGTGACGGTCCCATCTGGAGTCTCGACATCGACCATCTCGGATTCGAACATACCTGAGTCGATGCTCTGTTCGGTTCTGGAATGACTGAGTGCTGCGAACTCATCTGCCTGTTCTCTGGTCACGCCCACTTTGTGACATAACCTGTCACTGGTCTGGGCCATGAACGAATCGCAGGTGTTGTCAATCAGATTGGTGAAGAAATAGTCCTCCATGTCCTTGGATAAGACATAGCCCTCTTGAGGAGGCCTTCCCAACTTGTGCGTTGTTCGCTCTCCCCTCAGCACGTGAGGTGCCTGAGAGAGGTTTTCCATACCACCAGCAACAACGACCTCAGCCTCTCCAAGCATAATCATCTGAGAGCCGGAGACGATTGATTGTGCGCCACTCCCGCAAAGGCGGTTTAGCGTGAGCATGGGGACTTCCTGCGGAATCCCTGCATTTAGCCCCGCATGTCGAGCCCCATAGATTGCTTGGCCCGAAGTCTGCAATGCGTGCCCCATGACGACGTGGTCGACTGAGTTCGGATCCGTGTTAGACTTCTCTAGGGCTCCTTGAATTGCAATCGCCCCTAGTTCCTCTGTGGACAGAGCTGCTAGTCTGCCACCGGGCTCGCCATCTCCACGCTTACCTCCCAGCCACTCGCAGAATGGAGTTCGAGCGCCTCCGACAATGACCACATCATTTCTCGGCATGGCATGGCCAAGCGA
>CAYMRU010000133.1:0-1758 GCA_964392975.1 uncultured Candidatus Poseidoniales archaeon
CCTCTGATGTATATCGTCATCGTCTGTATCTGATAATTCGGAATACCTTCGGTTCTGACCGAATATTCAGAAGTGGCCTTGAACATCAAAGAGAAGTATTTGTCAGTCCAGCCTTGGTTCTTCGGGGTCCTCATCTGAACGTAAATCTTCTCGGCTGGAGCCATCGACTCTATCTCGACCGAGACTAGAGGAATACTCAGTTGGAAGCCTTCGTCGTTCAGGTCTCCGTAGTTCTCTACTCCGACGTTGAACCTGTCCATCGCGTTGCCGTCATTGTATACATCAAAGGTCAGCATGTAGTCGACCTTTGGCCTGAGTTGTAGGAAAGCGACCTCTGAGGCGACTCTGAGGCGGCTGAACTGCCTAATCACTGCCAGAACCTTGTATGTTGTCGGGGTACCGACCCAAGTGATTCCGTCAGCCTGAACGACTTCGGCTGTAATCGAGATAATCTGCGATCCTTCGGGCATCCTCAAATCAGCTCTAGCGACGACTTGGAAGGAAACATCAGACTGAGAGCCAACAGTCATGGAAGCAGGTCCGGCAGCAGCGAGGGAGCCTGACTGAATCTGGACGTTCACCTTCTCCTGATGGATGGTCGGGTTCTCTAGAGTGCAGTCGATGATGGTGGTCCTAGTGGCACCAGGATACACTTCGATTGGTTGTGGCTGCTGGCAGCTGAGAGTGATGTCTGGGACAGGCCCTTGGGCCTGAACTGCGGCCGCGCCCATCCAAGTGCTGAGGAAATATACTGCCAGAATCATCACAGCGGGACGTACCGAACGCGCTTTTGCCATCACATCGAGGCCCCCTGAGACCGTATTTGAGGCTTCGCACGAACTGGGCCACCAGAAGCGGATTGCGCGGTCGATATTTTTTGAGGAGTGGACCCGACCGGATTTGAACCGATGGCCACTCGGTTATGAGCCGAGCGCTCTAACCAACTGAGCTACGGGTCCCTAACTCGTCTCAAGCACTCCGCGAAATGAACTTATCTTCGCGCGATGATGCTCTGCAGCCCCTCTCAACCTTGAAGCGCGGAGTCCTACCGTGGGAGTGCATGGCGAAGCTTTGGGTGATGTTCTTCACATCGCTTCTGCTTGTCTCAGCGATGAACTTCTACGCTGTGATAAGGGAGCCTGATATGATAGAAATAGACGAGATACGGAACTACCCTCGGGAGACCGTGAAGATTGAGGGGGTGCTCACTGGTTATGTGCGCGACCCGTATGGCGAGGGTGCTGACAGGATTGACCTGCAAGTCCAGGAGATTAATGGGCACTCTGTTGCTAAGGTCCGCTGGAATGTTGACTGGACCAACGAGGTGCCTCCAATCGGAACTGTTGTCATCGTAGAGGGAGAAGTGTCCGAGTGGAATGGTAGAATCTGGCTGCAGTCGAACGGCTACGGTGCGATAATCGCCAAAGATGAGGTGATTGAGTTCACCGAGACCAAATTAGTCGAAGTGGGTCGAGATCCGGTTTCGTTTGCAAACCAATCCATCACCATTGACGGATGGTTGAGCGAGTCACTAGCTCCCGATGTCACCTACCACTCGTTGTACCTCATGGACAACCAAGCGTACGGAGGTGCTGATCATCTGCTGTACATGCAGGTAGAAGGCAGAGTGATGGAATGGGTCGAAGCGGGAAGTCACGTCACCGCTAGTGGATGGCTTCAGTTCGATGAGCGTTCATATCGCTGGAGACTGCTCGTCCAAGCAACCGAGATTGAGGTTCTCTCTCAGGGAGAGGTAGT
>CAYMRU010000134.1:0-1746 GCA_964392975.1 uncultured Candidatus Poseidoniales archaeon
GAGATAATAGCGAGGGGATGGGATGCACTCAGCGAGAACCTTTCGTCCCTGTACGGCATGTCAACGGGGTCGACGATAGATAATCGTTGTGAAAATTCACGTAAAAATCGATTAAATCGCTGTACTGCGAGCCTATCAATGAACAGTAAGCACTTCGGGACCACCATCTGTCACATACACTGTGTGCTCGAACTGTCCAACATCTCCACCGTCAGCATCTCGCAGGGCAGCATAAGTCTCAAGGAAGCGTATTGATGTCAGTTTCTTGACCAGTTGATTCCACTTCTTCCTAAGGGACTCCTCATCCTCTTCAGGAAATGGCTTCTCCAACAGAGGGTAGGCCCAACGCTCGGCGAATGGTAGGGTATTGTACCGCTCCTCGATGTACCTAGCCATGGTTGCACCCAATGGCTTGAGCTTACCTTTCGATAGAGCCTTGCGAATCTTCACGTTGCCAGTGACTCTGAGGATGTTCGATGATGCGTTTGGAGGAACGTTCTCCACCATGCCCTTTGATCCGGTAGTGTTGAACGGCTCGATTGCGTAGATTCCGCCGGTTTGGAGAGTGCCTTTGTATCCGGGGTTGTCTGCTCCGCATGCATACGATGGAATCTGCAAACCCGCGTGCAGATTCCATCGTTCTAATTCATGCCCACTGAGATTCGATATGGGCATGAACCCAGCATCCTTGGCCACTTGTTCAGCAGCCTCTCCAATCTTATGCAAATCAGTCCCAGGATGCATTACCTCAACAGCGGCATCACGTGCTTCCTCGGCAGCCTTGATCTGCTCTGTGTGGTTTCCTCCATTGCCAACCTCAATCGTCAGTGCATTATCGCCAATGGCACCTTTGATGTGGACACCGACATCCAGCTTCACCAAGTCTCCCTTCTGGAAAATCATCTCTCCTTCGTGACCCTCTGGTGGTTCAAGCAGAGTGTTAGTGGTGTAGTGCGCTGCCATGTCATTGACTGATATGGTAACTGGGAAGGCAGCCTGCCCTCCGTGTCTCCTGATGAAACGCTCGGCAGAGTCTATGACATCATTCCAGTGCTTTCCGACAGTAATCTCATCCTTGATTCCGTCGAGAGTCCTTCTGGCAACGTGCCCCGCATCGCGCCAGTGTTTCAGGTCTGCCTCCTCAACCATGTTCTGACCTCTTCGGATGGTACTACTCCTTCTCTGAGAACCTCGGTATCTCTCAACTGTGTTGAACCACAGACCGAATACCACCCTATCAATGTACTGGGAGAACCCCCCGGACACACTCCCTCAACAAACGAAACCTCCTCGCCTAAAGACGATAGAGAACGAGCCGCTTCCTCGCAATCTGCGACCGGTGCTACACCGCTGCGATTTGCACTTGTCGCGGTAAGCGGCCCGACTGTATTGAGCAGACTAATCGCCTCAGTATGCGCGACGACTCGGATGGCGACCCCGTCTCCACCGAGTCGTGAATCGAGAGTCTCGTGAGCCTTGAGAACCACTGTGAGCGAACCTCGGGGAAAATCATCCAGCAGAGTCCTCACGAGGTCAGGGACCTCGACCAGAGCCTCAGCCTGCTCCAGATTCACCACACCTATGCTCACAGGTATACTGTGGTCGCGATCCTTCAGGGCATACAACTTGTCCAGACTCTCTGGAGTCGGGATGCAGCCGAGTGCTGGCTGCGTAGTAGTTGGATAGACTATACAATCCCCAGCCTGAGCACTCTGTATCGCATCCCGCATGGTATCACTATCTGAT
>CAYMRU010000135.1:0-1746 GCA_964392975.1 uncultured Candidatus Poseidoniales archaeon
GAGCGAATGCGAGATTGGATAACCGGCGATTCCCCAGTAGTCAGGCATAGTACTCCCATGCTTGCCTCCATAGTCTATGCAATGAAGGTTTCAAGGCGGGCGGGTCGTCGGCGCGCTTGATGGACAGTGACCTCGATATCGCCCGAAGTGCCACGATGCGCCCCATAGAGGAAGTGGCTGAACAATTGGGACTGGCTCGCAGTGACCTTGTTCTTCACGGACCTCACATCGCCAAGATCAACTGGGAAGCAATCAGGTCGAAGAAAAACTCCGACTCGGGATTCCTAGTTCTGGTCACTAGCATCAGCCCAACCGCATTCGGAGAGGGTAAGACTGTCACCACAATCGGTCTGAATCAGGGCCTCAACGCACGCGGACACAACGCATGCTGCGTGATTCGAGAGCCTTCGATGGGACCAGTCTTCGGAATCAAGGGAGGGGCTGCTGGAGGCGGATACTCTCAGGTTCTGCCGATGGAGCAGATCAACCTACACTTCACCGGTGACCTCCACGCTGTCACAGCCGCACACAATATGTGCTCAGCAATCATCGACAACCACCTTCACCGGGGCAACGAACTGGACATCGACATCAACCGAATCTACTGGCCGAGAACCATCGACATGAATGACCGCAGCCTAAGGCAGGTTACTGTCGGATTGGGTGGCAAGTTCAACGGAGTCGTGCGCTCTGAGAGGTTCGACATAACCGCTGCAAGCGAAGTGATGGCGATTCTAGCGCTCTCAAAGGACTACGCCGACCTACGAGCGCGCGTTGGTAGAATCATCATCGCCAAGTCGAACGCTGGTGAGCCGGTAACAGCAGAGCAACTGGGAGCGGCTGGAGCGATGACCCTGCTCCTGCGTGAAGCTTTGATGCCCAATCTGGTGCAAACACTCGAGGGCAACCCGGCCTTCATCCACTGTGGCCCGTTCGCAAACATCGCTCACGGCAACTCTTCCATCATAGCTGATGAAATCGCCCTTTCCTGCTCTGACTACGTCGTCACCGAGGCTGGCTTCGGCGCAGAGATGGGGGCCGAGAAGGCACTTCACATCAAGGCACTAGCAGCCGGCAAAGTCCCGGATTGCCTCGTTCTCAATGCCACTGTGCGCGCGATGAAGATGCACGGAGACGGCTTCGAATCTGGCGGCGGCCGCAGGCCGACCTCTGAGGAACTCGAGACTGAGAATGTCGAGGCGGTGAGAGCTGGAGCAGCCTCAAACCTGCGCCGACACGTGCGCAACCTATCTGAGACGGGAATCCCAGTCCTCGTCTCAATCAACCGATTCAAGCATGACACAGATGCTGAGTTGGATGCGATTCGCCAGGAGGCAATCGATGCGGGAGCGCGTGAAGTGATTCTCAACGAAGGATTCGCCAAGGGTGGCGAGGGAGCAGCTGAGTTAGCAGACGCAGTGGTGCAAGCCTGTGCAGACTACGATGCTGCTGGCAGACCTTACACTCCGATTGTCGAGGAAGGTATGGCAATCGATGAGACTATTCTCAGAGTAGCCACCAACATATATGGGGCCGAGACAGTCGACTTCAGCGACGTAGCACAGAAGTCATTGGACTCACTCAAGCAATGGGGCCTGGGCAATCTGCCCGTGTGCATGGCCAAGACCCAGTACTCTTTCAGCCACGAGCCCAAGGTGCTCGGTGCGCCTACGGGTTTCACACTCCCAATCAGAGAGATTAGAGTCAACGCCGGTGCTGGCTTTGTTGTCGCAGTTTGCGGTTCAA
>CAYMRU010000136.1:0-1734 GCA_964392975.1 uncultured Candidatus Poseidoniales archaeon
TATTGGTCCGCGCTCCCGGACTTGAACCGGGGACCCCCTGATGGCTGCCCACAACCAAGTGTTTCCAGTCTACAGTCAGGTGCTCTAGCCAGCTGAGCTAAGCGCGGTTATGCATGTCGAGTGCTCTCCTGCTTATCTCGCTTTCCGGAGACCCCTTGATAATCGCCTTCATGGGTCGATGTAATCCCTCAACGGTTAAGAAGGCCGTGAAGCGCACTTCGTGAAGTAGGCAGCAATGCCAGGGATGCATTCGGGGTAGGATGATGACAGGGGCTCCAGCGACGACTATCGATCAGATTCCGGATGGTAGGATACCCACCTCGCTGACCGACGAGGAACTTGAGTCGTTCGGGCCACCGGACCCAAGGATACTCGTCTGCGGTTGTGGCGGCTCGGGTAATAACACAATGAATAGAATCACGCACATCGGTGTTGAAGGCGCCACGACCGTCGCCATCAACACCGACAAGCAGCACCTCGACCACACCAGGGCGATGCAGAAGCTGCTTGTTGGTAGGCACATCACCAGGGGTCTCGGGGCAGGGGGAGACCCGGTGATGGGCCGGCGCTGCGCAGAGGCAGGCAGAGATGTCATCTCAAGGATAGTCAGCGGAGCCGACTTAGTGTTCGTCACCGCTGGTCTGGGTGGAGGCACAGGCACGGGAATTGCACCCATCGTAGCCGAGGAGGCCAAGCGCTCAGGCTCTCTGGTGGTTGCAGTTGTTACTACTCCGTTCACAGTAGAGCGCAGACAAAGGATGCAGAGGGCGCTCGAGGGCCTCGACCTGCTGCGCAAGGCTGCTGATGCAGTCCTCGTACTCGATAACAACAGGCTGCTCCACTTCGTCCCCAACCTACCTCTAGATGAGGCATTCAGCATCATGGACCAACTCATCGCCGAGATAGTCAAGGGAGTGGTCGAGACAATCACCCTACCCAGTCTAATCAACCTCGACTTCGCCGATGTCCGCTCCATAATGAAGGGAGGAGGAGTGACGATGATGCTCTACGGTGAAAGTGACCAGGGTCCCGAGGAGGTTGTCCACGAGTCGCTAAACCACCCGTTACTGGATATCGAAATCGATGGGGCGACTGGTGCGTTGATCCACGTGACTGGGGGGCCGTACATGACTCTCGAGCAAGCTAATCAAGTCTGCGAGTTGATGACTTCGAGGCTGTCACCGGATGCGAATGTCATCTTCGGGGCCAGACAGGACCCTGCTTTCGGAGACACAATCAAGGTAATGTCGATAATCACCGGAGTGGCCAACAGCCGGCTCGATGTCGAGATGATGAGCGCAGATATGCTCGGAGAGGCCCTCAACATCGCCCGAAAGGGGCGCAGTCCAACGGAAGGCGGATTGCACAGATTCGACTGATGATTAACCACAATGGGGGAAGTCTCAAACAGGACGCGTTTGGAGGCGTTATCATGCAGAGACAACGTGTTGCACACGCATTCGGGTTGGCTCTGTTGCTCGCTCTATCCACTGTAGCCGCGCCCGCGAGCGCGCAGGAAGCGGTGCAGGACCCGAAGCAACCCTCTGTGGATAACCCTCACATGCACATTTGGGGCGACAGTGGTCTCAACAACTGTTGGACCCATTTCGATGGCAACGACTCATCTGGTTCAGCCAGTGAGGGATACGGCGAGGAGACGTTTAGCCAAGGTCAACAGGTAGAGGTTGATTTCAGTTGCTCAATGCAGGAGAATCTCAAGCAGGACATGTACCT
>CAYMRU010000137.1:0-1728 GCA_964392975.1 uncultured Candidatus Poseidoniales archaeon
ACACCCAAGTTCCCAAGCGAGGCGTGCTGCATGCGCTACTCCATTTGTTGAATCTCCCTCGGAGATCTTGAGGTTGGGTCCGCGTGGATACATCATGCCTAGGACTGGTAGTGCGAGAGGAAATGCCTCTGTGGTTAGCCTTCCTAAGGATTCAATCATCTCGATCTCGGCATCATCACCGATATTGACTTGACCGGAGACTCCCATGGCGCCGCGTTGCCAGCACTCTTCTGCGGTTGCCACGCTGACCTTGTGCTGGTCTCTTACTCCACCGTGGACAGTGGAAGCGGAAACATGGCAGACAAAGCCGTGCCATCCAGTTGTATCTGCATGGTAGGTGAGTGCGCCCTTGTGGAGGATGATGGCATCAGCCCCTCCGGAAATGACGCTCTGGACAACTGAGTCCATGTCCTGCAAGCCCTGCTCAGGATAGTTGGAAGCCCCGTGGTCCATGGGAATCCATACTCCTTTCCCGCCGGGGAGGATTCTAGCCAGCCTGTCCTCCAGCGTATCCGCCATACAACCTCGCTACTGCTTCATCACTTGAAAGGTGGTGTATTCTGGCATTTCCGGCAAAACCGCTCCCATAGGGAGCGGATTACAGATCTAGATCTACGATTAGAGGTGCGTGATCGGACACAACCAACCCTCCTTCCCTGAGCACCTCAGCTGACTTGAACTGGTGTCTTGCTGCATCATTTGCGAGGACATAGTCGATTCTCCAACCGCGATCTAGTTCTCTTGCCCTACCACGGTTGGACCACCAAGTGTAGGGACCTTTTCCAGAGCCGACGTAAATCCTCAACAGGTCGTGCCAGCCGCATTCAAGGAGTCGGGTAAACCACTCGCGTTCATGGTCGAGGAACCCGGATGTCTTTCGGTTTCCAGAAGGGTTCCAAATGTCGTCCTCTTGATGCGCGATGTTTAGATCGCCACATAGCAGAGCCGGTTCATCAGAGGCGATGAATTGCTTAGACCAAACCAGCATGTCCTCGATCCACCTGTCCTTGTAGGCCTGACGCTCTGGACTGGATGAGCCGTTTGGTAGGTACATGTTGACGCAGTGAAGATTACCGTGCTTGGTGTGCAGGACTCTCCCATCTGGGTCACGGATTTCATCGAGCTGAGTATCGATACCTCGACCAACCTCGCTGAGGCCGACACGGGAGCATGTCATCACGCCAGAGTAACCTTTCTTCTGGGCTGGATGCCAGATAACATCGTGCCCTTCTGGAGGCTGCCACTCATCGGGCATCTGCTCGGGCAACGCCCTGACTTCCTGGAACAGCCACACATCTGCGTCGATAAGTTTCGTGAAGTCGCTCAGACCCTTCCGATGCGCGGCTCTGATTCCATTGAGGTTCCAAGTTACTACTCGCATGGACTAGCGCTACTGTGAGAGGTCTTTGACCTTCTCGACTAGGTCCATCTTGCTGACTCGCCAAGTTCCAATCGGTGTTGATAGTACAGAGATGACCACTACCACTAGAATCAATTGGAGTGTGCTAGAGAAATTCGGTTGCAGAGTGAAGTAGAACGCCCATTGCACGAGTTGTGAAATCAGATATTGTGCCATTATGATGGTGAATGCGGCAGAGAGAACGCCTCCAATCAGTCCGATTGCGAAGTGCTCTCCCAAAATCATCATCCTAATTCGAGATATCGGAGCACCGAGGACTCTGAGAGTTGCAAGCTCCGAGTCTCGCTCACTGAGATTCATTAGCAAGG
>CAYMRU010000138.1:0-1683 GCA_964392975.1 uncultured Candidatus Poseidoniales archaeon
GAGACCATCACACTCGATGTGGGCGGGATGACTTGCGATGGGTGCGCCGGTAGGGTGCGAAACGCACTCGAAGGCGTATCCGGAGTGACCTCGGCAGAGGTCTCTCATGAATCAGGCTCAGCCATCGTCTCACACTCAGGAGTCTCTAGAGATCTGATGTCGGGAGCGGTGCGAGCAATCGGTTACACAGTTGATGGCCAGGCCGAGGAATTCCACTGGGGTGACAGCAGCGTCTGGCGGCAGTCCGCTCACAACACCAAGTGGTGCCTAATCGGCTGTAGCATCGGAGACTTCGGCACCATTGCTGCATTCCAATTTATTCCTTATCTTGATGCTCTTGGCTGGTCTACAATGTCGATTATGCTGCTTGCGATGTTCAATGGAATCATGACTTCAATCGCTCTCGAGACTATCATCCTGTCAGCCCAAATGGCTCTGAAGGAAGCATTCAGAGTCGCGATTGGAATGTCTTTGATTTCGATGATTTCGATGGAAGCGGCGATGAATATTGTTGATGTTGTTCTGACCGGAGGGGCCAAGCTGACTTTGTGGGTCATAGTTCCGATGTTGGTAGCAGGATTCCTGACACCATGGCCATACAACTACTGGCGTCTGAAGAAGTATGGTATGGCCTGTCATTGAGGAGGTGTCGTGTTGCAGGATTGGAGTGCCGTCGCTGACGAGATATCTGAATGGATTGGCGACTACGCCGACAAGGCAGAAATCTCTACTCTCGTTATCGGAGTCTCTGGAGGGATAGACTCAGCTGTGACTTCTACCCTAAGCGCTAGGACCGGCATGGATACTATCGTTCTCAATATGCCAATCCATCAAGACCCTTCTCAGTACGAGCTCTCCAACCGGCACATCGACTGGCTGCAGTCCAACTTTGACAACGTCGAAGCCCTTACCATAGACCTGACCGGGACCTATGATGCATTCTGCGAGGGACTCAGCGAGCAACAGATTTCTGCTTTGGCCATGGCCAATTCAAGAGCTAGGCTGAGGATGTCCACTCTGTACGCAATAGCCACCTCATCCAACGGAATCGTCGTGGGCACTGGTAACAAGGTAGAGGACTTTGGAGTAGGTTTCTTCACCAAGTACGGCGATGGCGGAGTCGATATATCCCCCATCGCCGATTTGTACAAATCAGAGGTGTATGCACTCGCAGATGCACTAGGAGTCATTCAAGGGATTCAGGATGCAGCCCCGACCGATGGGCTTTGGAACGATGGCAGGACGGATGAGGACCAGTTGGGAGCCAAATATTCGGAGCTAGAATGGGCAATGGAAGAGGTCGGAAACCCATCGGGGCGAGAACTCTCAGAAAGGGAGAAAGAAGTCATGCAAAGGTATCTCGAACTCAACACCACAAATTCGCACAAGATGAATCCAATTCCCATGTTTCAGTTGAACAGGAACTGAGGAAAGTGCCCCGGGGCGTTTCCTAGCGCTTGGCTCCAAGACGGGGAAACAGGGCAGGAGTGTTCTCTCGGTAGTTTTGGTACTCGGGATCATCTCCCCACTTGGCTAGAGCGCGCCTATCGAGTATCGGAATGCCACTGACTTTGGTCAGGAGCAGATACACGAAGACAGGCGATATCCAAGCCACCATCTCGAGCCCTTCAAAGCAGGCCACGCCAAAGATGGCAACGCCGGTCCACAATAGAATCTCTCCCA
>CAYMRU010000139.1:0-1529 GCA_964392975.1 uncultured Candidatus Poseidoniales archaeon
AGGAGATTGTCGATGCGGTGAGAGATGTCGCGGTGGCCCACGCAGACGGTGAGTTGCCCGTGGAAATGATTGACCAACAGCAGATTTCGAGTCGATTGTACACCGCCGAGTTGCCTGACCCCGATTTGGTCATCAGAACCAGTGGCGAGGAGCGGATCTCCAACTTCCTGCTCTGGCAGATCGCATACTCCGAGTTGCACTTCACCGATGTGCACTGGCCCTCCTTCAGCAAGGTCGACCTCTACGAGGCCCTCGAGTCGTATCAGATGAGGAGGCGTCGCTATGGGGAGTGAATATTGTGATACCTGTGGGCGCGACGATTACAGGAAACCGTCTGTAGCGGTTGATGCAGTGGCGCTCAGAGAAGGCGAGTCTGGTATCGAGGCGCTTCTAATCAGAAGAGGCGGAGAGCCTGAGGTCTGGCGAGGCAGATGGGCGTTCCCCGGCGGCTTCGTCGATTACGGCGAGGACCCCGAGCACGCTGTCTTGCGCGAACTTGAGGAGGAGACTGGGGTTGATGGTTTCGAGCCGGTTGCACTGGCTATACACGGTAATCCCGATAGGGATCCTCGCAAGCACATCATCGCCCTGTTTTATCTGGTCAATGTGGACCCGGAAGCGGTGCCACGAGGTGCTGACGATGCATCCGACGCCGCTTGGGTACCGATAGTCGAACTCACAGCTGAGCAGGTTGCTGGAAGCCACTTCGGCATCATCGAGATGCTGCGAGAGTAAGCCTATCACCCGCACTCCCCTCCGGGAGTCATGAGCGGCAAGAAGAGAATCGACACTGGCGCAGAAGTAATGGGGCCTTACAGCCTTGGAATTACAGTCAAAGACCACATCTGGCTATCCGGACAGATAGACAATACACAACCAGGGATTGAGGCTCAGACTAGAGGAACTCTGGCCAAGATAGACGGTCTGTTGGAAGCCGCTGGCAGCAGCAAGTACGACTTGGTGAAGGTCACAGTTCTGATGACCGATATCGGATATTACTCTGCGATGAATGAAGTGTACTCCGAGTGGTTAGGTGATGCTATGCCTCCCGCAAGAGCAGCCTACGCAGTGCGTGACCTTCCCGGAGGCGCGCTGATTGAGATTGTATGCGAGGCGTTTCGCGGAAGTGGTGGTGAATGAACCACGACATTATTCTCAAGCGCTTTGAGCAACCTGATGAACTGAGGGAGTTCGAGAAGGGTAGGTTCGAGGTCATCCACTTCGATGGGATGACAATAGGTCGGGCCACCTACGAGCCTGGCTGGAAGTGGTCTGTGGATGTCTCGCCGCTGTCAGGTACAGATTTCTGCGAGGTTGAGCATCTCGGCATGGTACTCGAGGGACATGCTACCTGCGCGTTCAAGGACGGTGAGGTCTACACTATGGGTCCCGGAGACTTGTTCTACATCGGTCCCGAACCACACGACAGTTGGGTCGTAGGTGATGAGAAATACGTGTCTCTACACTTCCAAGGGGCCGACAAATACGCTGATTGAGTCGCTATCCCGAATCGGGAACGCTTAGGAGTG
>CAYMRU010000140.1:0-1514 GCA_964392975.1 uncultured Candidatus Poseidoniales archaeon
TCTGCAGCGCCACCTCGTTGAGCATCCATGCGGAGAATGAAAGCATCACTAGGAAGGCTGCAGCGAGCCCCCAAGCAGTCTGTTTGGACATCAGTCCAGAAGGCAGATGCCGGGACGCAGTACGCGGATTCTCGGCATCGATATCGCTGTCGATTATTCGATTCAGCACCATTGCCAGACCTCTGGCACCCACTGCTGCCAGTAGTATCCAAATCAGATCGAGCGAGCCCGAACCGAACTCAGCGTGTGCCAGTACGTAGCCGATTAGTACGAAAGGCAGTGAGAACAGAGTGTGTTCTACCTTGACGAACTCAAGTATCTCCTTGACTCCCATCAGTAACCCCCCTCGGCCAGCCATGCATCCACTCGCTCGGCCACCTCGGGGTCGTGCAGGGTCATACCCGGCCAGCGTCTGACTGGCAGAGGGCCCTTGTTAGATGGAATCGGCGCGGTGGCATCCCAGGCAACGCGACCTCCTGTCCCATCGAAGTGTAGGTCGCGACCCACATCGAAGCGGCAGAACAGTTGCCAGAGCATGCGTCGACGCCAGTCCTCACTGGCAAGATATGCATCATCGTCGGTGATGAAAAGCCAGCGCAGGTTCTTGGCAGCCTCGAGCGACCAGATTGACTCACAGATCTCGTGAATCACCTCGCGCTGTCTGGCCGCACCCTCCTCGCTGATTCTCTCCATACTGCTCTCGGGCTTAGGCCCGCCCTCGATGTCGGTCGTTACTACCAGCATTGAGGGCCTCAGCATCCTCGCCTGAATCACTCCACTGACAGCGGATGCTGAGACTGCTAGCGATTCCGGGCAGCCTTGCTGCTCAGGTAAATCACTGTGCGGGTCGTACTTGGGAGTCGTACTCGCATCGATGATTAGCTTGTCGTGAATATTGTCCCAAGGGGCCGCATGGGCTAGAGTATCCGCTACCATTCCGCGCAGAAACACCAAGTCCTCAGGGATGTGGACTCGGTAGTCTATCGCATCTAGAAGAGCGTCGAGGTCCTTGACGGGATGATCCTCGTCGACCACGACCACGACCTTCTGGAACATCAGCTGCCCCGCACCGAGAAGTCCCAGTGCGGTCTTGCGCCCCTGTCTGGGGTAGCGCTGTTTGGAGGCGACGATGGCGAAGTTGTGGAAACCGGTCTCAAGTGGGAGGAATAGATTAGCCACGTCTCGGTGTTGGAATCTAAGCACCGGCAGGAAAGCATCCCCAATAGCCTCGCCAAGGTACCCATCCTCCATAGGTGGCGTGCCGACGATGGTCATCGGGACCATTGCATCCCTGCGATGGGTGATTCGAGTCACATGCATTACCGGGTAGGGTTCTGCCAGTGAGTAGTAGCCGAAGTGGTCCCCGAAGGGCCCTTCCATCCGAGTCTCTCCGGGTACGGTGTAGCCTTCGATTACAATATCGCAGTCGGCTGGAACCCACAGGTCGTTGGTCTTGCATTTCACTATCGGCAACCTCCTGCCTGAGAGCAGTCCTGCGAACTCATACTCGCTCA